>NZ_MJWS01000065.1:0-353694 GCF_001762365.1 Campylobacter sp. BCW_6873 | reverse complement strand
GGATTCGAACCAACGGCCCCCTCCTTAAAAGGGAGATGCTCTACCGGCTGAGCTAACGAGACACTTTCTGAAATAAAAATGTGATTATGCCAAAATTAGCTCTATTTGTCAAGCTTTTTTAAATCATTTTTGGCATTTTCTCTCCAAATAACGAGAAAATATACTTATAGGTAAAGTCAAAACAAGATATGTAATAGCCAAAATTACATAAGCTTCAAGAGTAGCAAAAGTATAAGAATTTATCTCTTGTGCACTTTGGGTTAATTCATTTACAGCAATAACGCTTAATAAGGAACTATCTTTAATTAAATTTGCAAATTGTCCACTCAGAGGTGCTAAAATATTTTTTAAAGCTTGGGGAAAAATTACATACGCAAAAACCTGCATCTCTTTTAACCCTAAAGCCCTAGCGCTCTCAAGCTGAGATATAGAAATACTTAAAATTCCAGCTCTAAATATTTCAGCTAAGTAAGCAGCAGAAAAACATGATAAAATAATAACTCCAGCCACATATCGATTATCAAGTCCTAAATTATTTGCAACGATATAATATATCAATAATACCTGCACTAGTAAAGGGGTTCCTCTGATAAGCTCTATGTAAAATGTAGATAAAAATCTTAAAAAAACAATTGAACTTAAAGAAAAAGCACAAAAAACTCCACCCAAAATTATACTCAGTAATAAAGAAAAAAAACTGATTATTAAAGTATTTAAAAAACCTTGAAGAAATTTTTCTTTATAGGTCGCAATTGCACTAAAATCAAAATGATAAGCACTTATACTAAAACTACAATAACAAAACAATATTAAAAATAAAATCAAAAGAATTAAATTAGTGATTATTTTTGACTTTGATAGAGGTTTTAAAGGTTTAAAATTCTTATTTTTTTGGATAAACAAAGACAATAAAAATCTCCAAAATTACAATTTATTCATTTCTTAAAGTATCTAAAATGTTAATTTGAGTTGCTTTTTTTGCAGGATAAAAAGACGATAAAGCTATGATTATTAAAGCACCTATAATGGTTAAAGAAAAATCCATTAAAGACAAATCAAGTGGTAATTTACTGGTTCCATAAACATCAGCAGGTAAAGTTACAATATCAAAATTTCCTAAAAGCCATAAAGCAAAAAATGCAAGCATCACACCCACTATCATACCGCCGCCGCCAATAAGCATGCCTAAGGCAAAAAAACTCTTTTTTACCTCATTTTTGCTTGCACCTAGGGCAAGTAAAAGTGCTATTTCACTGCGACGATTCATTACTATCATCAATAAAGAACTTACTATATTTAAACTTGCAACCAAAATAATAAGCATCAACACTATAAAAAGCGCTCTTTTCTCAAGCTCTAAGGCTGAAAAGAAATTTTTATTTTGTTCCCACCAACCTACTACAGCATAATCGTCTTTTAAATAAGATTTAATTTTTTCAACATCCTTAAAAGCATTATCACTATATACATGAACTCCATCATAATTTGGATTTTTAGGCATTCCAAGTACCTTTTTCAATGCATCAACATCTGTGTACATATAAGCTTTATCATAAAATGCAAGCCCTGAAGTAAAACGCGCTTTAACATCAAAACGTTTAGTTTGCGGTACTAAAGAAAATCCACTAGGATTAAGATTTGAAAAAATAAGTGCAAGTTTGTCATTTTTATGCAAACCAAATTCATCAATAAGTGCTGATCCTACAAGTATATCAAAACCACTTAAATTCTCATCCTTTAAAGCTTTAGCAACCACTTCGTTTATTTTTTTTTCATCATTAAAATTAACGCCAAAAAGCACACCACCTTCAAAACGATTATCTCCCTTTACAACAACTTGAGTGCTTATATAAGGGCTAAATAACAAATTTGGAAATGTTTTTCTTAACTCATCTATAAATTCATCATTTACAGGAGCGTAAAATTTAGGCAAAATAGTAATAGGATAATTCATCACAAAAAAGCGTTTTTCAAATTCTTTATCAAAACCATTCATAATTGCCATAGCTACAAGCAAAACGCAAAGTCCTACACAAACTCCCAAAAAGGCCAAAAGCATAGAAAGATTGATAAAGGGTTGTTCTTTATCAAATCTTAAATATTTAAAAAGTAAATATTTTAAAACGCTTTTATTCAAGCTAAAATTCCTTGCTTAGGACCACTTTTTCCATGGCATTCTTTAAATTTTTTTCCACTTCCGCAAGGACAAGGAGCATTGCGTGGAACTTTTTTAAACTCAGCTTCGCCAAGATTATCTTCGCTTGCGCCCATTTCTACTGAGCTTTGAAGTAGCTTTTCATTTTCTTCATTGGCTTTATTTTCTAAATTTTGTACCTCTTCTTGATTAAATTGCACACTAAAAAGTAGTTTAACACTATCAAATTTAATACGATTAACTAGCTCCAAGAAAAGATTATAACTTTCTTTCTTATATTCCACAAGAGGATCTTTTTGATTGTATCCGCGAAGTCCTATTCCTGTTTTTAAAATATCCATTTGATACAAATGCTCTCTCCAAGCATTATCCAAAACTTGCAAATATAAAATACGCTCTATATTACGCAATTCTTTAATCTCAAGTCTTGACATCTTTTCGTTATAAGAATTTTCAAGAATTTGACTTAGCTTATCTTGCATTTCAATGACGCTTAAATTTTCAAAATCTTTTTCACTAATCTGAGTTGAACACTCATATAAAATTTTTGCTTTCAAATTTTCAAAATTTACATTAGAACCGCTTTCATCAAGCATATAATCATTCATTACATTTGCGCTATATTCAGCGATATTTTGAGAAATTTTAGCTCTAATATCATAGTTTTCATCTAAAAGCTCATTACGATAACGATAAATAGTTTTTCTTTGTTCATTTGCTACATCATCGTATTCCAACAAATGCTTTCTGCTTTCAAAATGTAAGCTTTCTACTTTTTTTTGCGCATTTTCAACCGCTCTTGTAACGATTCTTGACTCTATGCTTTCGCCCTCTTCTATACCTAAGCGATCCATAATGCTTTTAATACGATCCCCGCCAAAAATTCTTAAAAGATTATCTTCTAAACTTAGATAAAAACGACTTATTCCAGGATCGCCCTGCCTTCCTGCACGACCACGAAGTTGATTATCAATACGGCGGCTTTCATGTCTTTCTGTACCTATGATATAAAGCCCACCCAAAGCCCTAATCTCATCATCGATTTTTATATCCACGCCACGACCTGCCATATTTGTAGCGATAGTTACGGCACCTTTTTTACCTGCATCTTGGATAATCAAAGCTTCTTGCTCGTGATTTTTAGCATTTAAAACATGATGAGGGATTTTCTCTTTTACAAGCATATTGTGAAAAACTTCACTGCGCTCTATACTTGCGGTTCCTACGAGCACAGGCTGACCTTTAGCATTGGCTTTTTTAATCTCTTCAATTACGGCTTTAAATTTTTCATTTTGAGTTTTATAGATAAGATCATCTTTATCTTGTCTTTTAATAGGAATATTTGTCGGTATAGAAATAACATCTAAACTATAAATTTGAGAAAATTCAGTCGCTTCTGTTTGTGCAGTTCCTGTCATACCTGCAAGTTTATTGTACATTCTAAAATAATTTTGAAAAGTAATATCTGCTAGTGTTTGGCTTTCTTCTTGAATTTTTACATTTTCTTTGGCTTCTAAAGCTTGATGCAATCCTTCGCTAAAACGACGTCCTTCACTTAAACGCCCTGTAAATTCATCAACGATGATAACTTCATTATTTCTTAAAACATAATGCACATCTTTTTCAAAAAGATTATGTGCCTTTAAAGCTTGATCAAGCTGATGTGCTAAGATAGCATTATCAAGACTGTATAAATTTTCTACACCAAAAAGTTTTTCAGCCTTAGCAATACCTGCTTCGGTAATCAAAACACTACGATTTTTCTCATCTACCACAAAATCACCCTCAGGTTTTGCAGGAGGTAAAACTGCTTCGCCTTTTTGCATTTGCTTAGCTACTTCATTGGCTTTAATATAACCATCTAAAGTGCGATTTGTAGGGCCGCTGATGATAAGCGGAGTTCTTGCCTCATCAATTAAAATACTATCTACTTCATCTACAATAACAAAATTATGCTCTCTTTGAACTTTTTCAACTTTTGAAAATTTCATATTATCACGCAAATAATCAAAACCAAACTCATTATTGGTTCCATAAGTAATATCACAATCATAAGCTTTTTTATGCTCTAAATCACTATTTTGAGAAGAAAGAATCACGCCTACGCTAAAACCTAAAAAATTATAAATCGCACTCATTTGCTCAGCATCTCTTTTAGCTAGATAATCATTCACTGTAACGACATGTACGCCTTTGCCACTCATGGCATTTAAAACTACAGGCAAGGTCGCTACAAGGGTTTTACCTTCTCCTGTTTTCATTTCTGCGATTTTTCCATCGTGCAAAACCATACCACCGATTAACTGCACATCAAAATGACGCATATTTAAAGTTCTCTTACCTGTCTCTCTGACTATAGCAAAAACATCATTTAAGATATCATTTTCGTTTTTTTCTCCACTTAAAATTTGCTCTTTAAATTTTGCAAATTCGGCTTTTAATTCATCATCGCTTAAATTTTGATATTTGCCTTCTAAAGCATTGATTTGTGCTACACGCTTGAAGTATTTTTTAACTTCACGATCATTTTTTGTTCCAAAAACGGCTTTTAAGGTATTTAAAAACATTTTTAAACCTTTATAAATTTTTCAAACTATCATTATAACGATTATTTAATTAAAATTAGCTAGAATGATATAAAAAATATAATTTTTTTAAGGAAAATAAATGAAAAAAACATTCTTGATATTTTTTATTTTTATAGGACAACTTTTTGCCCTTGATCTTAATTTTAATACCTTTTCAAGCGATTTTATCCAAATAGTAAAATCCAAAAACTCTACACTTTCTTATTCTGGACATTTTATACTGAGTAAAGATCAAGCATATTGGAGTTATGATACTCCTAGTAAAAAAGAGATTTATATTAACAAAAATCAAGTAACCATAATAGAGCACGATCTAGAGCAAGTTATTTTCTCTCATCTTGATAACATTCCAAATCTTAATGAAATTTTCAAAAAAGCAAGTCTTATAGATAAAGATAAACTTGTAGCAAAATATGATAATATAAATTATACAATTAAACTCAATCAAGAGCAAATTCAAAGCATATCCTATAAAGATGAATTTGAAAATGATGTTATAATCAATCTAAACAATCAAATTAAAAATCCAAAAATTAATTCCGATGTTTTTAAGGCAAAAATTCCGCAAAATTATGATATAGTTCGCTAATTTTGCGTTGTATTTTCATCAAGCTTTATATCATAACCTGTTTGTGGTAAATGATAAGGCTTGCTTGCGTTATTTTCTTTGAATATTTGTGGAGGATTGGCGATTAAATCTCTTTTAATTTTTTCTTCTATATCTGGAGTCATTTTAGGTGTATTTAAATTATCTATATTGATTTCTCCATTGTCATTTTTATTTTCTTCATCTGAATCTTTGAAAAGCTGTTCAACTTGCTTGGCTTCTAAATTTGGAACACTAGGAATTGAGATCTTTTCAACACTAGGAACTTGAGTTTTAGGAGCTTCTAAGTTTTCAAGTGCTTTTTTTACCTCGCTACCCATACCCTTCTCTTTAGCCTCAGTGCTTTCTAAAAAGCGTTTAAACTCCTCTAAATCAAATTTTTCCACTCCGCTTAAAGATATGATATATATATCATCTAATTTAATCTTATATTTCTTATCTAAAAATTTTTCTAAAGTTTTTTTAAAATTATTTTTTCCAATTTCTGTAAAAATATCTTCGTAAAAAAACCCTGAAATTACTGTATTTACAGCATCAATTAACTTATTTTCATTTTCTTTTAAATTATTCCCATCAAATTCCAAAGAAATTTCAACTTTTTTAAGAACATTTGTCCCACTTTTAGAATACAAATCTGTTCTTATGTTCTCTATTTCAAGATTTTGAGCATTTAAACTCAAAACCAAAAAAACACTTAAAAATATTTTTTTCATTTAATGCCTTTAAATGATTTGTTCTTGCATTTCAAGATCTAAAAAATTATATTTTTTATAAAATTCAATCACATTAGAATCTATTTTTAAAATATTAGCAAAATAAAATCCAAAATTTATCTTTTTTGTAGAATAAATTTTTAAAGTATTTGGGTTTGTAGCGCGAGAAAGAGCGACATAAAGCTGTCCATTTTCAAAAATATGATCAATATCACACACTAATTTTTCAATACTCATGCCTTGTGATTTGTGTATAGTAATAGCATAAGCTAACTTAATAGGAAACTGTGTAACACTTGCAAGAATATTAACAACAAAATCTTTACCTGATTGCTCAAGTTCTTCCATGAAAAAAGTATAAGGTTCAAGTAAAATTTTCATCCCATTACTTTTAATAATGCTAATATAAATTTTCTCCTCTTCATAAAGAATATCTTCTATAATGCCTTGCTCTCCATTATAATAATTCTTATCCCAATTATTTACACAAAAAATAATACGAGCGCCTATTTTAATATTTAATTCTTCCAATATATTTAAGCTTCTAATCCAAGAATCAAGTTCTTCATCTTTTATTCTCTTATCTTCTTTTTTAACCTGAGCCTTAAAGCATGCAAGCGGAGTCTCAAGTTTGCTTAATTTTTCTTGATTGATATTGTTTACTTTTTTATTGATACCACAAAGTAAAGTATAATCATCTTCTAAATTTTCTAATTCTTTATAATCAATTCGCAAAGATTCAATAAAGCTTAAAATTTTTTCATCTAAAAAACCTTGTCTAATCAAAGATAAATGGTTATAAAATTCCATATTTTGCGTTCTTTTAGGTTGAGAAAGTTTAACATTCTTAAAATTTAAATCTTGCCAAAAAAATGAAGAAAAAGCATAGTAAGAATGGTTAAATAAAGTTTCCTTTTTTTCTTTAACTACGGGAGGCAGTTGAAAAAAATCTCCAACAACTAAAATTTTTCCATTAAATTGAGAATTTTTAAGTCTAAAACCTATCATTTCAAAAACACTTGCACTAACCATGGAAATTTCATCGATAATAATAAGCTCAATCGTTTTTAAAAGTTCTTTAAGTTTTGTTAATTTTTCTTTTTGTTTTTGATTGCGATCCAATGCACTTAATTTCATCATATCATCACAATACCCTAAACAAAAAAAGCTGTGTAAAGTAACACCGCCTATATTAAACGCCGATAGAGCACTAGAACCAAGAGCTATGGCTAATTTTTTTTGTTTTCTATAAGATTTGATAAGCTCATTTGTCAAAAAGCTTTTACCAACTCCAGCACCACCACTTAAAAAAACATTATCATAAGCTAAAATTTTTTCTAGTTTATCAAGCATTATATTTCCTTGGCTTTAATTATAACTATTTTTTCTAAAAGGTTGATTATGAAATCTTGTTTATATTTTACTTTTATAGTGCTATTTTTAACAGCTTGTTCAACAAAAAATTTAACTTCACTTCATCGTGAAAATTTAGAACAAAAAAATGAAAATCAATATTATGCAAAACTTGAATACGAACAAAATGTAAGCATTTTGCCACAATTTGCTTACGATATTAATTTTGATGCAAAACGATATAAAAAATATTTCTTTAACCCTTGGCATGATTCATTTAAAAATTACAAAGGACAAAATATTTTTTGGTCCTTTCCTTTATATTTAAATTCAAAAAATACTTATTATTTTTTCAATAAACAAATTATTCCACTTTCATGGTTTAAAAATACTATAAATAACGCAAATATCCAAGAATTTGGCAAACTTAATCAAAAAGCTTTGATTATCCAAAATACAATCATTAAAAATCTTCCAACCCAAAGAGCTATCTTAAAAAATCCTTTTTTTGAAAATGAAGGAATTCCTTTCGACTATGCAAGTGATGGCATTTTAAATGCTGGAACTCCTGTCTTAATTTCACATTTCAGCAAAGATAAGCGTTATGCTTTTGTTTTAGGTGAAGCTGGGTTTGGATTTATTGAAAGTAAAAATTTGGAATTTTTCTCAAATGATAGAGCGAAAATCTATGAAAATCTTAACTTTATCACACCACTAAAAGAAAAATTTCCTATCTATAGCGAAGATGGTAAATTTTTCTTTGAAAGTAGAATTGGCGCTATCTATCCTTACTACAAAGAAGATAAAAACTATTTTTATGGAAAAATAGGCTCTAAAAAATATAAAATTTCTAAAAAAGATGTATCTAAATTTCCTTTACAATTCAATGATAAAAATTTAAAAAATCAACTTTCACAAGTTTTAAATTTACCTTATGGCTGGGGCGGTTATAATTTTGAAAGAGATTGTTCTTTACTAACTCGTGATATCTTTTCAGCTTTTGGACTTTATCTACCAAGAAATTCAGCTGCACAAAAAAATTCTTTTAATCATTTTGATATAAGCACTCTTAGCAATTCTCAAAAAAAAGATTTTTTAAACCGCTTTGGGAAGGCTTATCTTAGCTTACTTTATTTACCTGGACATATTATGCTTTATGCAGGACAAATTACAGATAATAATATTGCTATACATAATATATGGGGCTTAAGAAAAGATACAACCCAAAGACTTCTCATAAGTTCTAGTGTCATCACTTCTTTAGAAATAGGAAAAAATGAAATTTTAGAAGATAATTTGCTTTTATCAAGACTTAAAGAAATAAGTTTTATAAATTTAAACAAACAAGAAAAAGAGCAAATAAAAAGCTATCTTGAAAATATACAAAACAAATAAGATTTATCGATTTAATCAATAAATCTTTTAGTTAATTCTGCAAAATATTCTATGCGTCTATCTCGCAAAAAAGGCCACCAACGACGCACATTTTCACTTCTTTTTTTATCTATTTCTATGATTTTTACACATTCGTTTTGAGAATCTAAAAGACAAAGCTCTTCACCTTGAGGGCCAAAAACAAAAGAATTTCCCCAAAATCTAATGCCCTCTTCTACCCCACTTGCATCTTTTTCAAAACCTACTCTATTAATAGCTACTACATATAAACCATTAGCTATAGCATGTCCTTTTTGAACACCAAGCCAAGCATTGAGCTGTCTTTGTTTTTCTTCATCTTTATCCTTATCAAACCAACCAATTGCCGTGGGATAAATAAGAATCTCAGCTCCTTTTAAAGCCATAATTCTTGCTGCTTCAGGATACCACTGATCCCAACAAATAAGCACTCCAAGCTTGCCTAAACTTGTATTTATAGGTTCAAAACCCAAATCTCCAGGAGTAAAATAAAATTTTTCATAAAAACAAGGATCATCAGGTATGTGCATTTTGCGATATTTGCCTGCTATAGAACCATCTTTTTCAAAAACCACTGCAGTATTATGATAAAGTCCAGCACTTCGTTTTTCGAATAGTGAAGTAATAAGCACTATTTGATTTTTTCTAGCTATATTTGCCCAAAATTTCACATCTTTTTCATAATCATTAGCATAGTCAAAAAAATCCACATTTTCACTTTGACAAAAATACTCACTTTGATGAAGTTCTCCTAAACAAACAAGCTCAGCTCCTTGTTTAGAGGCTTCTTCTATAAATTCGCAAGTTTTTTTTATAGTTTGTTCTTTATTCGAATAAAATTTTTGTTGTATTAAAGCGATTTTCATTGTCTTTGCCTTTCTTGTTCTGCATCATCATAAGGATCTAAATGAATTTGTATATCCCATTTTTCATTTTCAAACATCTTACGCACACCTTCTTCTATTTCATCTGAAATTTTATGCGCATTTAAAAGCGAAATTATAGGGCAAAAAACCAAATGCACGCTTAAATAATTACAACTTGGAGTTTTACGCGTCTTTAATTCATGATAGGAAATTATTTCAGGATTATTAGAAATCAAAGTACAAATTTTATCCACTTGTTTCTTAGGTAAAGCCTCATCCATTAAAAAAGCTAAAGCTTTTTTAATGATTTTAAAAGCAGAAAATGCCGTATAAAGACTGATCACTATCCCAAAAATAGCATCAATAATATGTAAATTTGTAAAATAAATCAAAACCAAAGCTCCTAAAGTACAAGCATTGGTTAAGCAATCTGTTTTGTAATGCAAAGCATCACTTTCTATAATCAAACTTTTGGTTTTTTTAGCTACATAATTTAAAAAAAGTACAAGAAAAAAAGTCATAATTAAAGCAAAAATCATCACATAGATGCTTGAATTTAAATCTTTAATTTCTTCTTTATAATAAATCTTTAAAATACTCTCATAAAAAATAAAAATCCCCACGCCAACTATAAAAACACCTTCTAACAAACCCATTAAAGCTTCAATTTTAGAAAAACCAAAATTATAATTTTCATTCGCCTTTTGTGAGCTTTTTTTAAGAGCTAAAAAATTAAAAGCAGAAATAGCAAAATCCATTAAAGAATCAATCGCACTTGAAAGCACTGCAACAGAACCACTTGTTAAGCCTACTATAAATTTAACCAAGGCTAAAACAATAGCACATAAACTTGCTACAAGAGTTGCTTTTTTTTGCAAACTCATCTTAAACCTTTGAAACGATTTTGACAAGAACAATGCAAAGAACCGTTTTGTCGTAAAAACACTCTTGCATCTACTCCTATAATTTTATAATTGGGTAAAGCTTTAGAAAGTCTTTTAGCTATGATTTCATCATTTTTATCCTTGTAAAAAGGCACAATTAAAGCATTATTTACAAAAACAAAATTCGCATAAGTCGCCCCCAATCTTCTTCCTTTATAGTATAAAGGCTTAGGTATAGGAAGTTCTACTAAATCAAAGCCTGTTTTTTTAAGCTCTTCTTTCATTTTTTGCAAAGGCAAATAATGCTCATCCTCTTCATCTTCACAAACACAATGTGCTATGGTATTTTTATCTATAAATCTTGCTAAGGTATCGATATGATGATCTGTATCATCACCTTTTATGAAACCATTTTCTAACCAAATAATTTGCTTTAAACCAAAAATTTCTTTTAATTTTGTATCAATTTGAGTTTTGTTTAGATGAGAATTTCTATTTTCATTTAAAAGACAATGAGAGCTTGTAAGCATCACACCCTCTCCATTAAAGTCAATGCTTCCTCCTTCTAAAACAAAATCCACCTTTTTAAGCCCCTCTTTAAATTTTTCTTTAAAAAGCTTAGAATTTACAGCATTATCAAGCTCACTTTGAAATTTATTTCCCCAAGCATTAAAGGTAAAATCAAGAGCCTTTAAACGACCATTTTCTACTATATCTATAGCTCCAAAATCGCGTATCCAAGTATCATTGGTATCACATTTAAAAAACTCTACATTTTTTATATCTTTAAAATTTTCAAAATCACTCTGTTTAGGAGCTATAAGTAAAACTTTTTGAAATTCACTTACCACTTTTACAAATTCTTTATAACTTTGCAAAATTTTCTCTAAATATGGACTCCAATCGCTTTTTTCATGAGGTAAAGAAAGCATGAGGTATTCTTGCTCGCTCCATTCAGGAATTGATTTTATCATTTAACTACCTTTTTTGATAATAAAATTATAATTGTATCATTTTTTGGAATTTTGTCAAATTTAAGAAGATTGCCTCGATATTTCGAGGCTTTAGTGTATTATTTAAAAAAGATTTTCATTTCATCATTACTTAAAACAAGTTTTCCATTTTCATTTGAAATTTTAAAAGTTCCTTTGAAATTTGAAAGGAAAGAATTTTCAAAATCCATTACATCCATTGGGTGACAAAGCATTTGAGTTGAAGCTACGCGATCACCTTCGATTTGCAAAGTATCTGCCTTAGTTTGGTAAGAACCAAAAAAACGATTACATCCTGAATAACCATAAAATTTATTATTTTCAAAACTAATATTTGGACTTTCCTCTGCGTTTTTTGGATCAAAAGTTTTACCATTAACTATAATTTTTTCTATTTTGAAAAGCTGGTTCTGCACAAGTTCATTATTACCTTTAGAAGCAGATGAAGTAACAGAAGTACTAGCACAACCCGCAAAAAAAGTTGCAGCTAAAGCAATTTGAAGCGTTTTTTTCATTTTATTCCTTTAAATTTGAAATTGGTTAAGTTCGCTTTCGAGATTATGACACACTATTTTTAACTCATCTGCAACTTGAAGCAGAATTTTAGAAATTTCTTCATTCTTTTCACTTACTTCGACATTTTTTTGCATACGAGAAAGTAAATTTTGTATATTCTCTTGGGAAATTTTTATTTTTTCAGTACATTGAGTTACCAAAGCCCTAGCATCTTCGTTGCATAATTTAACCTCATTAGCATCATCAACCAATAAAGTGGTGTCATCATTTAAAGCTTGTATACTTTGAGCATTTTTCTTTAATTCTGCGCTAACCTCATTAATACTTTGCAAAAGCTCTTTTGTAATTTGAGCTACATTTCCCAAAAATTCTTCACTGTTCTGAGCCAACTGCCTAACATCCTCAGCAATTACAGAAAAACCTCGTCCAAATGCACCAGCCCTAGCTGCTTCTATGCCAGCATTTAGGGATAGTAAATTGGTTTTATCTGCAATCTCATCCATCATTTGAGTTGCTTTTTGTATATTACCTGCTTGATTAACCATGTTTTCAACTTTTTTAGCCAATTCATTTTCATTTTGAGATACTGTTGATACTTTATTAGCAACATTAAACAAAGATTTAAGCATTTGCTCTAATAATAAAAAGGATTTTTCATTGGCACTATTTGCCTTATTTGACAAACTAGCAAGTTCTCCAAGTTCATTGCCAACATTTGCACCAAGTTTAAAACTTTGATCTATTTGTTTATGACTTTGTGAACTGATATCACTTAAAGAAATAGCATTTGAATTTAAAAGATTGCTTTGTTTTTCTACATTTTTTGAATTATGACTTGCACCGCTAACTGCCTTGTGAGTTTTTTCGATAAATTGATTGATATATCCACAAGCTAAAGCAATTTCATCTTGACCTTTAACTGAAATACGAGCTTTTAAATTGCCACTTCCTTGAGCTAATTCTTTAGCATGATTTAAAAGCTCTAAAACAGGCTTTCCAACAACAACTTTAAGCATTAAAAGAACCACACAAAGGGTAAAAATCAAAGCAATAGTAAATATTATAATATAAGATTGACTGGTTTTACTTATATCTTTTTGAACACCTTCTAAAGAATGCGATATATCCATAACCCCTATCACGCTCCCTACATTAGCATTTGCATGACAAGCAACACAACTTTCATCTGCAATCAAAGGGCGTATCAATCTTAAATGCACAACACCATGTACATTTTCTTCTAAAGCTTGAATTTTAGGATTTGAAAATTGTTCTATAATACGCTTATCATTTGAAATTTGAGGGGCTTTCATCTCAAAAAGATCTATAGTATCTTTTGAAGGATAAATTTTAATATCACTAATACCCTCTATACTTTTTGCATCTTCAATGGCTTCTTTAATTTTTTCAGGATCTCCTAAATTCATAGCCATTCTCATTGTTTGAAAAACAGAAGTACTTACGGTATCTAAATTTGCCCTGCTCATTTTATTGGCAGTATTTTTAAAGTCCAAATTTAAAATCACTTGCATTACAATAAAACTTATAAGCAACACCACAAAAATTGCAGCAGAAACCTTAAATCCTATAGTTTTAAACATCATAGTTTCCTAAAAATAAAATTTTTCGGAAATATTTTACACATAATTTATTTAATTTTTATTGAATTATGTGTAAAAAACATAACATTCCATTAAACTTAATGTAAAAAATGTCTTACGCCTGTGAAATAAAGCGCCATACCATACTCATCAGCCGCCTTTACCACTTCATCATCTCTTATGCTTCCGCCTGGTTCTACTATAGCTTTAACCCCTACTTTACTTGCTTCATCTATGCTATCTCTAAAAGGAAAAAAGGCTTCACTTGCTAAAACGCAACCTTGCAAATCAAGTCCCATTTCTTTAGCTTTAGCGATTGCTGCCTTTGCTGCATCGATTCTACTTGTCATACCCATACCTATAGCCACCATAGCGCCATTTTTTACATAAACAACATTGTTTGATTTGGTAAATGCTGCTATTTTCATAGCGATTTCAAGATCTTTTAATTCTTCCTTACTTGCCTCTCTTTGACTCATAAGCTTTGCATTTTTAAGCTCATCTTCGCCTACTTCATCGCTGTTTTGATATACAAAACCCCCATCAATATGTTTAAAATCATATTTATCAAAACTGCGGATTAAAAACGGACTTTCTTGAGTGAAAATTTTAATGCGTTTTTTACCTTCAAACACAGTTAAAGCTTTTTCATCTACATTGGCTGCAATGATTACTTCTACATAAATTTCATTGATTTTATTTGCTAAAGCCTCATCAAGAGTTCCATTGATTGCAACCACTCCTCCATAAGCACTGACGCTATCGCATTTTAAAGCATATATATAGCTTTGTACTAAATTTTCTTTTATAGCAAAACCGCAAGGATTTCCATGTTTTACTATAGCAATAGCTGGAGCTTTATCGAAACTACTAGCCAAATTTAAAGCTGCGTTAATATCGGTTAGATTGTTAAAACTTGCTTCGCCTTTAAGGGCTTTGAAATTTGCGCTAAAAAAGACATCAAACTCGTATAAAGCCCCTTTTTGATGTGGATTTTCTCCATATTTTGCATCAAATACTTTTTGTCCTACTATAAATTTGCTCGCTCCAAAACCTCCGTTAAAGCGTTCATTCATATAATTTGCAATATAAGCATCGTAATTTGCTGTATGCTCATAAGCTTTTATCATCAAATTTAAACGAAAATTCTCATCATTTTGACCTTTTTTTAAAGTCTCAATCACTTTTTCATAATCAAGTGGATCGCAAAGCACTATCACATCTTTATAGTTCTTTGCTGCACTTCTTATCATCGCAGGTCCGCCTATGTCGATATTTTCTATAATTTCATCAAAATCATCGCTCATAATGGTAGTTTTTTTAAAAGGATATAAATTTACACAAACTAGATCAATGCCTAAAATTTCATTTTCTTTTGCTTGTTTGATATGATTTTCATCGCTTCTTTTATGCAAAATCCCACCGTGAATCTTAGGATGCAAAGTCTTCACACGCCCTTCAAAAAGCTCAGGACTTTTTGTAAAATCACTCACTTCTATAACTTTTATTCCATTTTCTTTTAAAAGCTTAAAAGTCCCGCCTGTTGAAAGAATCTCAAAGCCTAAATTTCCAAGCTCTTTGCCAAATTCTACTATGCCTTCTTTATCACTCACACTAAGTAATGCTCTCATTTTTACCTTTCTAAATGTTTTTTAACTTTTTCGTAAGCTTCATTGATTTTTTGAAATTTCTCTACACCGATTTTAAGTTCTTCTTCGCTGACATTGTTTGCGTTTAAAATGTCAGGATGATATTTTTTTGCTAAATTGCGGTATTGTTTTTTTACTGCATTTAAATCTACATTATTTGGAAGTTCTAAAATAGCAAAAGCTTCATCAAGACTTAATTCTTTTTTAGCACTTTTTAAATTTGAAAGACTTGCTATAAAAGCGTCTAGTTCGCTTTTTGCTATATCAAAGGCTTTAGCGATTTGCTCTAAAATTTCACGCTTTTTAGCATTAAAATCTGCATCGATTAAAGCCATAAAAACAAGCACACGCAAGACATTAAAACGCTCATTTTTAGGTAAAGGTACTTCTTTTAAAAAATCTTTTGCCACATAAAAAGCATCGCTTAAATTTTCTTTATGTTCATTAAAACTTGCTTTTAAAAAAGCTCTTTCTTTTTCATCTTTAGCATTTGCATCTAAAAGATCTTTGATCATTTCAGCTTCATTTTCACTTACTCTGCCATCGCTTTTTGCAATTTTTGCCAAAAGTGCGATAACATAGTAATTCATACGCCTTTTAAACTCATCCATTCTTTCTTCCATAACTCCACGAGCAAAACCCTTAGCAAAGCCTTTAGCTCCTCTTGTGGCTGAGTTTAAAAAATCCTGTTTTCCCCAAGTTTTATAATACCAGTAAAACACCAAAACAACGAGTATAATTAAAACTAAAGTCATTGGATTTGCTCTTTAAAACTTTCAAAATAAAACTTATCAAGTTCAGCCTTGCTTAACTCAATACTATCAAGTTTAAAATGTTTTTGGCTTGTACTCACACCTAATTTATAAGCTTTTACTCCAAATTCTTTAGCTAAATTTAAAAAAGCTTCTTCATTTTCTTTACTAAGCCCTACTATAGCACGACTTGCACTCTCATCAAAAATCATTTTTTCATCATCAAAACCACTTGTTAAATTTGCACCCACACTAGAAATAGCAAACATTTTTGCCAAAGTCATGGCAATACCCCCTATTCCTACGCTATTAGCACACTCAAGTAAAGAATTTTGATTGGCTTTATAAAGCAAATTCCAAAGTGCAAGTTCAGCTTTATAATCAAGCTCTTTAAGGCTTCCTGATACTTTTTTATCTTGGATTTTCATTACCATAGATCCACCAAATTCTCCTAAACTTTCACCCAAAAGATAAACGCTTAAATTTTCTTTTTCAAAACTAGCTTTTAAGGTTTTATTTGCATCCTCTAAAACCCCTACGCTTACTATAGTAGGACTTGGATAAATACTTACGCCTTCGGTTTCATTATAAAGTGAAACATTGCCGCTTACTACTGGGGTATTTAACTCTTTACAAGCTTCCTTAATACCTTCGCAACCTTGTGCGAATTGCCACATCACTTCAGGATTTTGCGGATTTCCATAATTTAAACAATCGCTTATTGCCAAAGGCTTAGCTCCTGTGCAAGCAACCTTTCTTCCTGCAGAAGCTACTGCTAAAGCTGCTCCTATTTTAGGATTTACATAATTTAAGCGTGAGTTACATTCTATAGCCATAGCCACACTTGCGCCATTTTCTTTAATACGAATAACACTAGCACCTAATTTTCCATCGGCTTTTATGGTATTGGTTTGCACGCTTGAATCAAATTGATCATAAATAAAAGCTTTGTTATTTATATTTTCATTTTGAAGCATTTGTATAAAAAGCTCTTGAATACTTGATTTTAGCTCAAATTTATAGTCTTTAATTTCACTTAAATATTTTGGCTCACTTGTAGGGCGACTTAAAATCGGCGCTTTTTCACTTAAAGGCTCGATAGGAATAAGCCCTACAAGCTCATCATGCCAAAAAAGTTCCATTTTTCCTGTATTGGTAACCTCACCCATAACCACAGCATCTAAATCCCATTTTTTGAAAATTTCTATAACCTTATCTTCATAGCCTTTTTTCGCACAAATAAGCATTCTTTCTTGAGATTCGCTAAGCATTAACTCATAAGGAGTCATACCGCTTTCACGCATAGGAGTTTTATCTAAGTAAAGTTTCATGCCACTGCCACTTCTTCCTGCCATTTCAAAAGAACTTGAAGTAAGCCCTGCAGCACCCATATCTTGAATACCCACAATATAATCGGTTTTAAAAAGCTCTAAACAAGCCTCCATAAGAAGTTTTTCACTAAAAGGATCGCCAATTTGCACTGTAGGACGCAAAGATTTGCTTTCTTCGTTAAAGCTATCACTTGCCATAACCGCTCCACCAAGTCCATCACGCCCTGTTTTTGAACCCACATAAATCACAGGATTTCCTACACCTTCAGCCTTAGCATAAAAGATATCTTCACTTTTACAAACCCCTAAAGCAAAGGCATTTACTAAGATATTTCCATTAAAACACTCATCAAAAGCACATTCTCCACCTATAGTTGGCACACCCATGCAATTTCCATAATGAGAAATTCCATTTACCACACCTTTAACAAGGTATTTTTGATGTTTCCCGCATTTTTCATCATGAATATTGCCAAATTTTAAAGAATTTAGCCCTGCAACCACTCTTGCACCCATAGTAAAAACATCACGCAAAATTCCCCCTACTCCTGTAGCCGCACCTGCAAAAGGTTCGATAAAGCTAGGGTGATTGTGACTTTCTACCTTAAAAACTGCTGCCATACCTTGCCCGATATCAATAACCCCTGCGTTTTCTCCTGGACCTTGAATCACCCAAGGTGCTTTAGTTGGAAAACCATTAAGATATTTTTTACTGGATTTATAAGAGCAATGCTCACTCCACATCGCAGAAATAACCCCAAGTTCTAATAAATTTGGTTCTCGTCCTAAAATTTCTAAAATTTGTGCATATTCTTCATCGCTGATTTTATGTGCTTTTATGGTTTCTTTATCCATTTTTATCCTTTCATTTTCCTAAACAAAAATTACCAAACATTTCGTCTAAAATTTCATCTCTTTGAAAATCTTTAGTAAATCTTGCAAGTTCATTAATAGCTAAATTAAGTTCAAAAGCAAAAAGTTCTAAAGAACTTTCCTCTAAAAGTCCTTTAGCTCTAAAAATCGCTTCACTTGAAATTTTACAAGCATTAATAAGATCTAAAGAACTTACCATAATACCTTCGCTATCAAAAGAATTAAGATAATTTTGCAATTCTTCTTTTAACAAAGTGATATCTTTTTGAGCACTAAGCTTGATAAAATTTTTATTTTGAGTATTTTTGAAAACATTTTCTAAATCACTTTTATTTAAAATCCAAAAGATTTTTTTATCAGTATTTGCTAATAAGTCAAAAATTTTCTCATCTTCTTTATCTTGCACTCTTGAAGCATCAAAGACTGCCAAAATAATATCTGCATCTTCTAAACTTTTTTTACTTAAAGCTACGCCGATTTGTTCTATAACATCTTTACTTTCCCTAATACCCGCTGTATCTATAATGCGCAATAAATGCGTTCCTAATTTAAAGCTCTCTTCTATAGTATCACGAGTGGTGCCTGCTATATCTGAAACAATAGCTCTTTCATAAGAAAGCAAGGCATTTAAAAGCGAGGATTTGCCTACATTTGGCTTACCTACAATAGCGATTTTAAAACCTTCTATAAGTCCTTTTCTGCTTTGAGAAAGTGTATAAATTTCTTTTAAAATTTTAGAATTTTCTTCACACATAGTAGAAATTTGTTCTAATAAATCAGAAGGTAAATCATCATCAGCATAATCAATGCTAGTTTCTACAAAAGCCAAGGTTTTAACCAAATCTGTGCGAATTTTTTCTAAAAGTTCTCCTAAGTTTCCTTGCATGTTGCGTGCTATAATTTTAGCTGCAAGTGCAGATTTTGAAAGTATGAGATCTTGTATATTTAAAGCTTTTAAAGGAGTCATTTTGCCATTTAAACACGCTCTTTTGCTAAATTCCCCTGCTAAAGCAAGTCTTGCCCCTAAACTCACAAGTTCTTCGAGTAAAACTTCACTCACACTAAATCCTCCATGAGTTTGAAACTCTACTATATCTTCTCCTGTAAAACTATAAGGGGCTTTAAAATATATCATTATAGCTTCATCGATAATTTCATTATTTTGATTAAAAAGTTTTGTAAAAGTAGCATGACGGGGGGTGAGTTTGGTTTTGTGGCTAAGCTTTAAGGCAAATTCTAAAGCCCTTTCACCGCTTAATCTTACAATAGAAATCGAACCCACGCCATGAGCTGTGGAAATAGCCGCTATAGTATCACTCATCTTTTTTGAAAAAGTCGTTTATTACAACAAATCTTTGATCATTATTTTGCTTAATTCCTACATACTTATCTGGAAATTCAGCTCTTAACTGCTCTAAAGCGATTTTTATCAAAACCCCATCTAAAGGTTTGGTTTGTCCGCGTCCATGAATTTTAATTTTTTCAATCACGCTTTGTAAATAAAGCTGCATACCTTGAATTTGATTTTCTAAAAATTGAGCGATCTCAAGGCGCACTAAAAGATTATATTTTAAATTGATCCAATTATGCAAAAGATAAGAAATAGCCTTGTAACGATGTGCTTCTTTGCCTATCATCAAAGCAGCATCTTCCCCATCCAATCGAATCAAAACACAATCTTCATCATACATTCTAAGTTCACTAAGCTCTATTTTAAACTGGGAGCTTTCTAAAAGTTTTACAAGCTGAATACGAATCTCATCTAAAATATCCTGAGTATTACGCACTCCTTTGCTTTCTCGATGAAAACTATCAAAAATTTCATCACTTTTTACTATGTATTTTTCTTTTTGACTTTTATTTTTTTCATTTTTTATTTCAATCTTGTTTTCTTGTTTTGGCTCATGTGTTTCTGGTTTGTGATTTTTTGAACTTGTAAATTCTTTTTTAGGATTTTTTTTCAAAATCCTTTTTTTTGCTTTAGCCTCTATAATTGCCTTTTTTCTTCCAAATCCAAAAAAACCTTTTCTTGGATGCTGAATAATCTCATATTCTAAGTCCATCACAGAACATTCTAAACTTCTTGAAGCTTCTGTTAAGGCACTTTGAAGATCAATGGCTTCGATTTTCATTTTTCATGCTCCACTTGTTTTTTTGTGATGTTCTTTAGCAAATATTTTATTGATAACCCATTGTTGAACCAAAGAACAAAGATTATTTGCAAACCAATAAAGCGTAAGTCCTGCTGGGAAAGTGATAAAGAAAAAAGTAAAAATCACTGGTAAAAATTTCATAATCTTAGCTTGCATAGGATCTTGTATAGTCATAGGTGTGATAAGTTGTTGTAAAAACATCGTTGCACCCATTAAAATAGGCAAAATAAAATAAGGATCCATTACCGATAAATCATGTATCCAAAACGCCCAAGGAGCTGCTTTTAGCTCAATAGCATTAAGCAAAACGCGATAAATAGCAAAGAAAATAGGAATTTGTAAAAGTATAGGCAAACAACCACTCATAGGATTTGCACCATGTTTTTTATAAAGCTCCATCATGTGCATATTCATTTTTTGTGGATCGCCTTTATAACGCTCTCTAATATCTTTCATTTTAGGAGCAAGATCTTTAAGTTTATTCATAGAAATCATAGATTTATAAGTTAGTGGGAATAAAATAATACGCACAATTAAAGTCATCACAACGATAGCCCAACCCCAATTTCCTATATACTGATGTAAGAAATTCAAAAACTCAAACATAGGCTTAGCAATAAAAGTAAACCAACCATATTCAACAACTGCTTCAAGGCGTGGATCTATACTTCTTAAAATCACATGTTCTTTAGAACCTATATAACCCCCTGCTTTAAATTCATTATCACTATAAGCAAAAACTATAGGGTTTTTATTAGCATCCTTGCTGATTGCCACATTTAAAGGTTTATCAAAATTATAAAAGAAAGTTGCATAGTATCTATCAAAAGCCGAAGTCATTACGACATTATTAGCACTTTCATCCTTCTCTACATCTCCATCTTTATAAGTTTCGATGGTTTCTTTATTATCCATTACCAAAGCACCATGAACTGTATAACTATCTACGGCAATATTTGGACGATATCCTGGACTTATAAAATAATTTGCATTTTTGCTGAGTTTAACTTCTATCTCATAATTTCCTTTTGGATAAAAAGTAATATCTTTTTTGATTTTCAATCCGGAAAGATTTTGAGTGAGTTTTAAAACTTGACTTCCATTTTCATCAACAAAAAGATTGCTAGAGTTAGCAATATAAGGAAATTTAAAAGCCTCTGAGTTAATACTTGGATCACTAAAACGCATTTCTAAAGGATAAGGACTATTTTCCTTGCTAACAAGATTTATAAATTCCCCTTTCTCATTTTGGTATTTTTTATCTTTTAAATAAAAAGCAGAAATTCTACCAAAAGAGTCAATTTGTGCTTCAAAATGTTTGCTTTGAACCTTAGATATCACACTATCTTGCGAAACTAAAGCCGCACTTGGAGTATTTGTGGTGGTATTTTGTATATTAGGAGTGTTATTTATGCTTGTGTTTTGTTGATTTTGTTGTGTAATGTTTTGTTCTATTTTTAAAGGTTGCTTTGGAATGAAAAAATAATCATAAACAACAAAAAATAAAAAAGAAATCACAACAGCCAAAAGTATACGCTTTTGCTGAAAAATATTATTTGAATTATTCACTGATTTGTCCTTTTAAAGATGATTTTTATAAGATAAAAACTTTTATTTTTATAAGGTATGTATAAAAAACAAAGTTGTTTTTTTGCTAAAAATATAGGCTTAAAACATAAATTCATAGGATAAAAATTTTTAGAAACTCTAGGATAATCAAATCCCCCTTTAAAAAAAGGGTTACATCTTAAAATTCTAAAAAAAGTAGAAAAAAAAGCTAGAAAAAAATTCTTTTTTTGAAACTGCCAAAGTGCATACTCAGAACAACTAGGATAATACCTACAAGCAGCGGGTTTTAAAGGGCTTAAGAATTTCTGATAAAAACGGAGTATTTTTAGGCATATCATTTGAAACATTCTAGTTTTTTCAATCCCCATTTTAGATTTTTTTCTAACCTAGAAAAAGAAAGTTCAGTGATTTCATTTTTAGCTACAAAAATATATTTGCCATCTTGAAGATATCTTTCAAACTTAGCAAACAAAGCCCTTAAAATTCGTTTTGAACGATTTCTAACCACTGCTTTTCCAACTTTTTTACTAGCAACAACTGCTATTTTTTTTTCATAACTATTCAGATAAAAAATGATCACACCTTCGCAATGCCATTTTTTACCTACTTTATATACAGATGAAAATTCCTCGTTTGTGCTAAATTTATCAAAATTTTTCACACAGCAAGTCTTTTTCTACCTTTAGCGCGTCTTGCATTGATCACCTTGCGACCATTTTTAGTTTTCATACGAACACGGAAACCATGAGTGCGTTTTCTTGGAGTGCCATGCGGCTGATAAGTTCTTTTCATTTGATTTTTCCTTAAAAAATTATAAAATAAACTTGTATTTTATCTTAATCTTACTTATAAATTGCTTTTAATTAAGAGTAATTTTTAAATTCTTTTGATAAATTTTGAAATTATTTTTAAAAGGTTAAAAATGTCAGAATTTAAAATTATTGATTTAAGACAAGAAGATTTAGATATTTTACAAGAAATGATCATAGAATTTGCAAAATACGAAGATATGTTAGATTTTCTTCAATGCACGAAAGAAAAACTGGAACATTCTTTACTAAAAAATAAATTTGCTCGTGCTTTTTTGTTAAAAGAAAATGAAAAAACTATAGGCTACATGATTTATTTTTATACTTTTTCATCTTTTTGGGGTAGCGGTGGAATTTATCTTGAAGATATTTATATACGAGAAAATTTTCGTAAAAAAGGTTATGGAAAAGCTGTTTTTAAATTTTTAGGAGAAATTTGCAAAAAAGAAAATTTAAAAAGACTCGACTGGGTTTGCTTAAATGATAATATTTTAGGTATTAATTTTTATGAAAGTTTAAACGCTAAACATCTTAAACAATGGAGAAATTATCGTCTAAGTGGAGAAAATTTAGAAAAATTGTGTGATTTATGATAAGAAGTCTTTATTATTTAAAAGCTATGGGATTTAACTTTGTTGATACACATATAAACCGCTTTGAACAAGCACAAAATTTTCAAGAATTAAAACAACTTGTTTCATCTTGCGCCTTATGTCAATTTTCCAAAACAAGAAAATTTAGTCTTATGGAACCTAAAATAAAAAATGTCAAATTGCTAATTCTTGATGTTTTTGGGCAAAAGAGTGAAAATGAAAGTGGAATTTTACTTAATTCAAAAAAAGGTGAAAAATTAAAACACTATATTTATCAAATTTTAGGGCTTTGCGATGAAGATTTTTATTTTTCTTATTTATTTAAATGTTTTTGTAATGGAAAATTTGATGATTTTTCGCTACAATCTTGCTTACCATTTTTCTGGAACGAACTAAAACTGATTCAACCTGCTTTTTTACTTTGTCTAGGAGAATACACATTTAAAAGCTTGGGATTTAAAGATTATCACATTTTAAAAGGTGAAGTTTTTGCTTATAAAAATTTTTTCATAATGCCAAGTTATGATTTAGATTTTATAGAAAAAAATCCAAGTTATGAAAAAAATTTCATACAAGATTTAAAAAAAATTAAAGGATTTTTATGAAAAAAATATTTTTAATATTTTTCTTATCTTGCTTTTTGCTTAGTGCAAAAGAGCAAAAATTAGTCGATGTAAAACCTGTTGAAAATTTTTATCCTAAATTAAGCGTTCAAGAATGCAACACAAATTGTCTTTTTGATCTTTTAGAATCAAGATTGTATCTTAGTTTTTTAAGTGAATTTGCAGATCAAAACGATCAATTTTTATCTAATGTTTATGCAAAATTATTAAATTCCATTACTGATTTTGAAAAAAATGTTCAAAAAATTACTTCTGTTAAACTTGCGATAATTATCCCAGAAAAAACCATAAAAAGCTACTCAAATACTATAATAAATTCAAGCATAGCCTATCTTTTAAGACAAAGAGCTGAAATCAAAGTAAAAGTTTTTTTAACTGGCACAGAAGATAGTGATAAAATTCGAGCCGCGCTTGATGCAGCACAAGCTCAAGGATATCAGTATGCCATAGCTGGATTTACTCTAAAAGGTGCCAATGAGTTGAAAAATTACTCAGGAAATATGAAAATTTTTATACCGACCATCCATAAAAACAACATACAATTTTCAAATCAAAATATTATTTTTGGAAGTATTGACTATGATGCTCAAATTACCACACTTTTAAGCAAATCAAATGCTAATATCGCAATATTTAGCGATGGCTCTGCCTTATCAAGCAATCTAAATTCAAGAATTCTTGCTCAAAATAATAATGCTAGAATATATACCATAGAAGGCGAGAAGCTTGATTTTAGCAGACTTTTAAGATCACAAGGCGGAGTTAATAATGCCTCAATATTTTTTAACACTCCATTGATCAAAACAGCTCTAGCAAGTTCTCAACTAAGAATTTATAACATTCATCCTTATGTGCTTTTATCCACTCAAATCAACTATAATCCAACATTTTTAAGTTTAACGCAACAAGGAGATAGAGAAAATTTCATCATTGCTAATTCTATCAATAACCACGATGATAACTTAGTCTATCTTAATGAAATTTTTAATCAAAGTATAGATTATAACTGGATTGCTTATGCCACTAGTATAGGAGTTGATTACTTTTATACCGAATTCTTAAATAAAAAAAGTGAAAGTTTATTTGATGAGAAAATCAAAAATTCTCAAGTTGATTACAAAGTGCGTCTTATGCAAGGCAAACAAGCAAGCTTTGAAGAATTAAAATAATTCTTCAAAGAGCTTTTTTAACTGCATATCCATTCTAGCTGGTTTTTCGTTTTTAATAAAAGCTAAAGTTAATTCCATTTTAAAAAGCAAAATTTCATCTTTATAAATTTCTTGTGAAATTTCCACAGAAGCATTTTTGACTTCTAAAATTTTTGTTTTAATCTCTATTATATCTCCAAGTTTTGCAGGTTTTAAGAAATTGCAATTTGCTTTTGCAAGCAAAAAATGTCCCTTAGACGCATCAAAAATATCTACTTTTTTATTGAAAAAAATTTCACTTCTTGCTCTCTCACAAAATTTTAAATAATTACTATGATACACCACTCCACCCGCATCAGTATCTTCATAATACACACGCATTTTCATCGCTTTACCTTAAAAAATATTTTACATTTAAAAAACATTAGATTATACAACGGAAATTCTTTGATATCGCTTTTTAGCTTATATTAAAAATTCCGTCCAATATTAATTTAATAAAGCTTTTTAATAATATTAAATATATATTATAAAAAATAAAATTAAAAAATAACTTTTTTATTATTAATATTATTTAAATATTTTATTTATAATTAATATACTTAAGAATATTATAATTACGCTTTCTTTTGATAATATTTACAGATATTGTTAAATAGTTAAAATATAATAATCAATATTTAAGGATATCTATGCCAGCCATTAAGCTTTTTAACTTCACGGGGAGGGGTGTAGAGAAATTTTGTTTTAAACTTTCTATTGTTACCTTCTTAAGCATCAATGCTTTTAGTCACTCAAGCAAATACTACAGACAATCGAAATTTCAATATTCCAGAGTATTATTTTAATGATAACAAACTTTATGATAAAACCAATTCTACTTATAAAAACCCCAAGGTATAAATTATTATTCTAAGAGTTCTAAACATGATATTAACAATATTACTTTAATTTATAACAATACTAAAGTAAATATTATAAATATAAACGATTTAAATTTTAAACATTATTTACTTGCTTCTGATATGAGAGAAGATAAAGTTCTTTCTTTTAATAGTGTCAATACAGCTAATCATAGTAATAAAAACAGTTAGAGCACTTCCTTTTTTAATCATAGCAAAAACCGATTATGCTAATGCAAGTTATAATAAACTTATATTAGAACAAGGAGAACTTAGTTCAGTTTTTTATCTTAAACCTAAAGATACTCATATAAAAATCTTAGCAGTTCTAAAAGCAATCAACGCATGAATTTCTTAATGAGGTATAGAAACAAGCAAAGTAGATGGAGTAGAATTTGAAAATTTGCTAAACTTAATGTCAATCTTAATAATACTTATTTCTTTAATGATACCTTTACTCATCTTTTTAGCTTAAATTATCAACAAGTTATTAATGAATCTATTTATACTAGATAATAGTAAAACTATATCTTTAGTAGGTCCTTATGGAGTAAGGGTTTATAATAATGAAGATAGAGATAATGCTGTAGTAGCTAGCTTTGGACTTAGAATGGCTACTCCTTTGAAAGATTTTTATATCACTCCTTTTTATGATATAGGTTATTCTTGGTGTGAGAATGTTTCTAAACTATATAGAGTAAGTGAAACAAACTATATGGATGCCTATGATTTGCAACTGCTTTATAATAAAACAGGAAATTTTTATGTTAAGCTTGATTTAGCTAAAGCTTTATAAAAATGATGATTATAGTTCTAAAGCTTATGTGAGTTTTGGGAAGTATTTTGAGTTTTTAAAAATTTATTTTTGATCAAATATTTAATACATATGAGATTTATATTGCCATAAAAGCTTTTAATGTTATAATTTAGCATTAAAAGCAAATGTCAAGGATAAAAATGCAAGAAAATTTACTCAAAAAACAATTTCTAAATCACCCTTTATACGCTAAAATTCAAGAACTTAAAGCTCTCAATCTTGCTTGTAATTTTTCTTTAGATGATAGTGTAAATTTATCTACAAATTCTCAAGCCAAAGATGAAATCCTAGCTATAACAAAAGAACTTAAACCATGGAGAAAAGGTCCTTTTAAAATAGACGATCTTTTCATCGATACAGAATGGCAAAGTTTTATTAAATTTAATATTTTAAAGCCTTTTATGAACGAAATTTCTCAAAAATGCGTTGCTGATATAGGCTGTAATAATGGTTATTATATGTTTAAAATGCTTGAATTTAATCCTGCAAAACTCATAGGTTTTGATCCTTCTATCAAATACCGTTTGCAATTTGAACTCATTAACGCTTTAGCTAAAACTCCTATAGAATACGAACTTTTAGGCGTAGAAGATCTTCCAAGCTATGGCTTGAAATTTGATGTGATTTTCTGTCTTGGGGTGATTTATCATAGAAGTGATCCTATAAAAATGCTAAAAGATTTAAAAGCAGGACTTAATAAAAATGGAGTTGTTTTTTTAGATACCATGTATATAGAAGATGAGAGAGAAATCGCTCTTGTGCCTAATAAAACTTATTCTAAAATTTCAAATATTTATTTTGTACCAAGCATTAGTGCATTAAAAAACTGGTGTGAAAGAGCAGGATTTAAAGAATTTGAAGTTTTGGCTACAAAAAAAACCGATGAAAACGAACAAAGAAAAACAGAATGGATAGACTCTTTTTCGCTGGAAAATTTCTTAGATCCAAAGGATAAAAATCTTACCATTGAAGGCTATGAAGCACCCAAAAGAGTTTATGTGCGTATTGGGATATAAATTCTTTTTGCTTTTTGTCGATCTAGGCTTTAGATATTTTGAAGTAGATAAGTAGAATTTAAAGGTTAGATATGGCAAAAAAAGATAATTTTGAAGAATATGCACAACTTGAAGAATACGCATCTGCAGAAGATATATCTCGTGTTAGAGCAGAATTACTCACTTGTCCTGAATTAAACACCTCGCTTGCTGGAACCATTATAGAAATTGATAAAAACTATGCCAAATCAATTTTAATAACCACAAGCGAAATGGTAGTAGATGATCAAGGATTGATTTTTGATGCCTTTATTTTCGCTGCGGCAAACTATGTAGCACAAGCCTCTATCAATAAAGAATTTTCAGTGATTATTGGATCAAAATGTTTTTTTTATGCTCCGCTTAAATTAGGCGATGTTTTAGAACTTGAAGCTCATGCACTTTTTGACGAAACCTCCAAAAAAAGAGATGTAAAAGTGGTCGGGCATGTTAAAGAAATTAAAATATTTGAAGGAACGATACAAGTTGTTAGCACTGATGAGCATATATTTAAACTCAAGCGTCCGCCACTTAATACTGTTAAACCTACAGAAAATCAAGAACAAGGTGCCAAAATCAACAATCCAGAAGCCGTAGCAGCTGCATTAATGGCCTCTGTGGGTGGAAAATAATCAAGGAGTCATTTTAATATCCACCCAATTCTTTGGGCAATCCTTATGATAAGTTCCACTTCCATCATAATATTCTTTGCAATCATCATAAAAACGATTTGAAATTCCTCTTTCATTTACAAAACATCCAGAAATTCCTAAAACTAATAGTATCATTAAAGTATATTTTTTCATGTTTTTCCTTAGAATTTATTGTGTTTTCTCCATTTATAAGGCTCTATAGGATTACCCTCTTTCCAAAGACCTAAATGATTTTTCTTAGCATTTTCTTGTTCTTTAATATAAGCGTTATTATAGTAAGTATCAGCCCAAGCATAGCCTTTGCTTACTAAAAATCGATTAATATCAACATTATTAAGCTTTACAATAGCAACAATTCTACCATAAGTATCTTTATTTTTATAAATAATTTCAACTTGTTTACCGCTTAAAATTCTACTTAAAGCTTCTTTTGATTGCTTTCCAAAACTTTGTTTAAGTTCTGGTGCATCTATACCAAAAAATCTTATTCTAGCGAGTTTGTTTTCATGATTAACTTCTATAGTATCTCCATCAATAATTCTAACTACTTTTCCTTCAAAACTAGAATTTTGGGCAATATAATTCTGGATAAAAACAACTACAAGAGTAAAAATTAATACAGAAAAAAGTTTTTTTGGATTACTTAGTAATTTTCTTAAATTAAATAATTTTTTATAATTTATTCTCATTTTTTAATCATTTTGCCTTTAAATTTTAAAAAATATGCCATAATTTTATCAAAACAAAGGAGATAAAATGCAAAATGTTATAGAAAATTTTAAACAATTATGTAAAATTCCTCATTGCAGTTATGAAACAGAACAAATGAAAGAATTTTTAAGCTCTTATGCTAAAGATAAAGGCTTTAAAGTGAGTGTAGATAAAGCAGGAAATATCCGCGCCATAAAAGGCAAACCAAAAATTTGCTTACAAAGCCATTATGATATGGTCTGTATGGGCGATGCACCAAACTTAGAAGTTTATGAAGAAAATGGCTTTTTAAGAGCCAAAAATTCAAGTCTTGGCGCGGATAATGGTATAGGTATAGCCATCATGATGAGTGCTATGGCTGAATTTGAAAATTTAGAGTGTCTTTTTACAAACGATGAAGAAGTAGGACTCATGGGAGTGAATTCACTCGAGCACACTTTAGAATCTAAAATGCTTTTAAATTTAGATCATGAAAGCGATGATGAGATCATGATAGGCTGTGCAGGTGGAGTAGATATAGAAGCTAGCTTGCCTTTTAATACCCTTAGAAAAAAGGGTAAAATTTATGAGCTTTGCGCGCAAAATTTTAAAGGTGGACACTCAGGCATAAATATCGTACGCAACGAAAAAAGCTCCATCAAAGAAATGGCTAAATTCATACAAGAAAATAAAGGAGAAATCATTTCTTTTAAAGGTGGAGAAAGAATCAATTCTATACCTAAACACGCCAAAGCTTTAGTGCATTTTAAAAATGAAGTAAAGAGCAATAACTGGATAAAATGCGATTTTAAAGAAGAAGGCGAATTTGAAATTTGCGATCAAAGTAACAAACTTTTAAGCCTTATAAATTCTTTTACTCATGGAGTTAGAGCTTATGATGAAAATCTAGGTATAGTTCAAACAAGCATTAACCTAGCTACTTTAAGAATGCAAGATAAACAAATCAAATTCGCACTTTTTGCAAGATCTAATATACTTGATGGACTTAAGCAAGTAGAATTTGAAACTTTAGAATTTTTCAAGGCTTTTGATTTTAAAGTAAGAAGTTTTAATTTCTATCCACCTTGGGAAGGCAAACCAAATGCACTTAGTGACATGGTTTTTAAAGCGCTTAAAAAAGTATCGCCTAATGCCAAAGTTTCAGCTATCCATGCAGGGCTTGAGTGTGGCATTATAGAGAAAAAACAAGAGCTTTTATGCGCTTCTATAGGTCCAAATATCCATAATCCTCATTCAACTGATGAGCATTGCGAAATCGCTTCAGTTGAAAAAATATCTAAGGTTGTTTTTGAAGTTTTAAAAGACAATGCTTAATTCTTTAATCTTGCTTCTTGCAAAAACGCGTTTTAACAAAAACACGCAAAATAAGGAGCAAGATCCGACTATAGCAAGATAAATACCTAAATACTCTTTATAAAAAGCATTAACTACAAAAGGGGTTAAAAAACCTAAAATCGCATAAGAAATATTATAAGCAAAACTAAGCCCACTAAATTTAAGTTCGCTTTTAAAAATTTGTGTCATAAAAACAGGTGCGAAAGTGATAATACCTTGTGTAAAACAAGCCAGTAAAAAATAAAATAAAAATTTCTCATCATAAAAACTAAAAAGCATACCAAAGATAATAAAAGCTATACTAAAAATAGAACAAATCCTATAGCTTCCCCATTTGCTTGCTAAAAAGCCTTGAAATAAAGCTCCAAAAATCACCGCTAAAATAGCAAAATTTTGTACCCATAAAGCAGAAGTTTTACTCATAGCTAAAAGACTTTCAAAATACTTAGGCAAAATCATCAAAGTTGCCACGCCGCTTGTTAAAACCATGGTCATTAAAAAACAAACAAGCATGCTCATTTTATGAGTTTTTAAAGCTTCAAACAATGGAAAACTTAAAATTTTCTTTTCATTTTGAACTTTTACAAATTCTGGAGTTTCGCTGAGTTTATTTCTTAAAAACAAAGCTAAAATTCCAAAAAATCCTCCTATGATAAAAGGAATTCTCCAAGCATAGCTTTGAACTTCTTCTGGGGTAAAATAAGATCTTATGCCTAAAGTGGCAATATTTCCTAGCAATAAACCTATGGTTAAAGTCGCTGAGATAAAACCAAGAGCTAAAGGAATTTGACGCCCTTTGACAAATTCGCTCACATAAATCCAAGCTCCGCTCACCTCAGTTCCAACGGCTAAACCTTGCAAAATACGAATAGTAAATAAAATCAAAGTAGCAAATATACCCATACTTTCATAACTTGGCAAAAAAGCTAAAGCAAAACTAGGCAAAACCATCAAAAGCATAGAAATATAAAAAATATTCTTTCTTCCATATCTATCAGCAAAATGTGCCATCACAATAGAACCAAAAGGACGCGCTAAATAAGCAGCACCAAAGGCTATATAAGCATTTATCTGCATCCAAAAAGCATCATTTTGCGGAAAGAATACCTTAGCAAAAATATCCAAAAAAAAGGCAAAAAGCACAAAATCATAAAATTCCAAAATTCCACCCAAAGAAGCATAAATAATATTTTTGTATTTTTTTTGCATATTTTATCCTAAATCAATATAAAGGGCAAAAAGCCCTTTATTAAATTTTTCCACCTTCAATCACTACATCATCAGCCTTAACATCATCTCCAAAATGAGCTTTTAAAGTTTCATCATAAGCCTTGTGAAAAAACTGCTCTTGGCCTAGTTTAATGATCAAATTATCGATAAATTCTTTAAGTTCTTTATTGCCTTTTTTAACTGCTGGTGCGATAACATCTTTGTTCCCTAACTCTTTGATACCCATTTTAAAATCAGGATGATCTTTCACCCAAGCAAAAAGCAAGGTATTATCATGACTTAAAGCATCGCCTCTTTTATCCATCAAAGCGGCAAAAGTTTCGGTATTTTGATCGTATTTTAAAGTTTTAATATCAGGATAATTTTGCGTAAAATACGCATCTGCTGTTGTGCCTTTGTTTAAAAGCAAGGTTTTATCTTTTAAATCTTCTACGCTAGTTATATTACTATCCTTTGGTACAGCTACGCCTAGAGCTACCTTCATATAAGGCAAGCAAAAATCAACCTGCTCGGCTCTTTCTGGAGTTTGAGTAAAATTAGCCAAAATAATATCTACTTTATTTGATTTTAAAAACTCAACCCTATTTGCAGCTTCAACAAGAACAAATTGCACCTTATTTTCATCGCCAAAAAGTTCTTTTGCTATGCGTTTAGCTAAAGCTATATCATAGCCTTGATTGTTTCCTTTTTCATCCACATAACCAAAAGGTGGTTTATCGCCAAATACCCCAATCCTAATAACTCCATTTTGCTTGATCTTATCAAGAGAATTTAAAGTTTTAGAGTCAGAATTTCCTCCACAAGCAGCCAATACTACTACAACAAAGGCCGTTAAAACACTTAGAAGTATTTTTTTCATACATTTCCTTTCTTTAAAATAAGCTTAAAGCTATTGCAAAATATATAATAATTGCAAAGTTAATTATACTTAAAATTATAAATAATGCATTTGAAACAAACTAAAAAGATTTTCCTATGTGTAAAAATGTAATTAATCTCACACTCTCTTTTAGCATTGTTTAAATTTTAAGTAAAAAAAGATATAATATTTGTTTTAAAATTTTTAAGGAGAAAACTATGAAAAAAGGTATTTTTCTCTCTATTGGAATAGCTGTTTTGTTTTCAGCTTGCGGAAATTCCATAGATGAAAAAACAGTTAAAAAATATGAAAATCAACTAAATCAAACAGTTAAACAAGAAATTGCAAACCTTTCTCAGGATTCTGGAATAAAGATTGAATTTTCTGATTTTAAATGCAATGCAGATGGTGATTTTATAGCGTGTTTAAGTTCAAATTTCAAAACTCTTGCAAAAGATAACAACGATGAGTATCAAGAACTATTTCAAGCAAAAAATATCAAAATTCGCTCAAATGAAATTTACAAAGGCGAAGCAAATACATCAATTAACATTAAAGAATATTACAACGATCTTTTTAAAAACCAAAAAAGCATACAATCAAATTTGGTTTTTGAAGATTTTAAACTTGGAGAAAAAGTTGTTAGTGACATCAATGCAAGCTTATTTCAACAAGATCCAAAAATCAGCTCTTTTATCAATAAATTAAGCTCGGATTCTTATACTTTATCATTTGATAACTCCATAAACAAACAAGAAAACAATTATCTAGATAATCTTAATATAAAATTTTATAACGCGAAATTAAATTTCAATACAAATCTAAATATAAATCTAAAAGAAGATCTACTTAATTATCTTGATTCTAAGGGTATAAAATTTAACACTCAAACTTTAGCTATGGATGAACAAGCTATCAATGAACTTCTTAATATAGCAAACTACGAACAAGCTTCAGATTTTAGCAATACAGTCCAAAAATACATCATCTTAAATAATTTTAAAATTGATTCAACTCTTAAAACCGAAGGCGTATTTAGTAGCTATATAGCAACTGCTAAGGAAAATTTACAAACCTTAAAAGCTCAAAGTCAAAATGAAGAACAAGCATTAATCTTTGATAAAGCTTTAGCTATTTTAAACAATATCACTCAAAATGATGATTATAAACTCAACCTTGATTTAAAATTTAAAAACATCCCTGTTAGTGACTATAGCACACAAGGAATCGACAGCATAGAAAAACTAAGCATCAACAATCAAGACGCCACAGAAGCGTTAAAAATTATACTTCCATTTATCATGTTTTCCATGTTAATGGGCGGAGCGTCATTTTAATCTTTAAGAGGAAATATTCCCCTTAAAGCTAATTATTCTTTATCAAAATATTCAAATTTTGCCTTATCTTTATCTCTTAAAACTTTAATATAACCAGCATTTCCAGAAATATCGACACCATTAATGTAAAACACATTAGGCTCTTCTAAAGAATTATGAATATCATACCCCATTTCCTTAGCTAATAATTTAGCAAGCTCATAATGAGTTGGCAATTTGTTTTGTTTTAGATAAGTTATAAAATCATCATTTTTAACATTAAAAGTGGTGGCAAAAATAGGAATATTAGCCACATTTGCACTTAAAAAAGAATGTCCATATTCAGCATGTCCATCTCTTCCTAATTCTCCCATAGCTTCTGCATGATCAGGTATAAAAATTACATAGGTTGGAATGCCACTTTTTTGACTTAATTCTTTAAAAACTTCAAATACACTAGAAATAAAATAATCGTTAAAAATCATAGCATTATCATAAGCATTTTCACGAGTCATTGGTTTAAAAACATCTGCTTTTTGATACGCTCTATAGCCTCTTTGATAAGGAGAGTGTGCATTTCTTTGATGCAGTATAACAAAATTTTTCCCATTTAAAAATTTATCTTGATTTTCTTTTAATTTTTCTAAAACCAACAAATCACCCAACTGTTTGTGTTCAAAATAATAATTTTCTCTTGTAAAAAATTTATCTAAATTTTCAGAACTTATATCACTAAGTTCACTAATGGTTTGCGCACTATAATAAAAAGTTTTAAATCCTGCTTTCTTAGCTAAATATACAAGATGTGTTTTCTCATTTAAAATATGCTTAATATTGTCTGGTTTATAAGCAATATTTAATAAGCTTGGTACAGCCACGCGAGTCAAAACAGCACTTGAAATTGCTCTTTTTGCCACAAAATTTTTATCATTTTTTGCCCATTCGCTAAGCAAAGGATTTGTATTTCTTTCATAGCCTAAAAGTCCTATGCGATTTGCATTAGTGCTTTCACCTAAAATTAAAACAACATTACGATCTGCTACGTTTTTATAATCATAAGTGTATTCAGGATAATCTGGTATAGGCGCTTGAGGCATGCGTAAATATAAGAAAAAATAACCGCTAAAAATTCTTAAAGTGTTATATAAAGAAATACTATCATTTTTGGGAGAAAAATTAGCAAGCCTATCGGTTTTATAAACTGCCTTATAAGGCAAGATGCTTAAAGCAAAAATCGCCAAAACTGTGGCAATAAAATTAGTTCTTCTTGAAATTTTAAAATAAAAAATACTTAAAATAACATAAGTAAGAACTATTATAACTATATGAATTAAGCCTTTAAATAATACCCCCCCCCCGCTAAAGCCGTTTTAGCCACTTCTCCAAATTCAATAAACATTAAATGCAAAGAAAAGATATTTAAGGGTTTATTAAAATAATATAAATGCGAAAATTGGATACACTCCATCAGGGCAAAAAGTCCAAAGACGCAAACTATAAAAATCCTAGGACGTACCAAAGGAAAAATTAAAGCTGCCGCACCTAAAGCTAAAACACTATTCAACTCAAAACGAAATATATAGTCATTATAGAGTGAAAATAAAAATCCAGGTAAAATAAAAGCTATAAAAGTTATAGCTGCTAAAAAAAGATAACTTCTAAAAAAGATTTTCATATATTCCTTTCATTAAAAAGTTCAAAAATTTAGATTATAACTAAATAATAATAAATTTTAATTAAGCCAAAATTTACAAGCTTTTAGCTACCTTTATTAAAAAATAAATATTTAAGGAAAAATCTTGAAAATACTTTTCTCCCCTAGTGAAAGCAAAAATGCAAATTGCGTAAAAAATCCCATCAATGAAAACTCATTTATATTTAAAGAATTATTTCCATATAGAATGGAAGCTTTAAAGCATTATGAAGAATTTATCAAAAACGCAAGTTTACAGAATTTACAAGAACTTTTTGGCATTAAAAATGAAAATGAAATTGATAAATTTAAACACAACTTAAAACAAGCTCCCACTCAAGAAGCTATATTGCTTTATACTGGGGTAAGTTATGAATATCTTCATTTTAAAGCCTTAGATAAAAAAAGCCAAGCTTATATTTTAGAAAACACACTTATATTTTCTAATCTTTTTGGTGTTGTAAGAGCTAATGATACTCTACCCTTTTATAAATTCAAGCAAGGGGCTAAAATAGGAAATTTTGCCATAGAGAAATTTTATAAAGAACATTTTAGTAAAGCCTTAGATGAATACTTGGAAAATGAAGAAATACTTGATCTTAGAGCAGGATTTTATGATAAATTCTATACCCCAAAAAAGAAATTTTATACCTATAAATTTGTAAAAAATGGTAAAGTCATCAGCCATTTTGCTAAAGCTTACAGGGGAATTTTACTCTCCATAAGCGCAAAAAACCAAGTAAAAAATAATAAAGAGCTTTTAGCAAAACTTCCCTCAAACCTAAAACTCAAAGAAATTCAAATCAAAGGTTTAAAGGAAGAAATTGTGCTTGAAATTCTAGATTAGTTTTTATTTTAAGTATTTTAAAGCTAGCTTCGCATAATAACTTGCAGCCCTAGCTAAAAGCTTATCATTAAAAACATAACTAGAATTATGTAAATAAATGTCGTTTTCATTTTCTAAAAAAGCATAGGCACATTTTTTCATTTCGCAAAAAAATCCAAAATCCTCACTTGCCATTAAAGGACGATGATTAAATTCACAATTTTTTTCGCCAAATAATTCTTTTGCAACCTCACTAGCAAAATCCACAGCTTCATCGTTGTTCATAGTCACTGGCGCAACAACATTTTTATTGATTTTAATTTCTATATCATTAGCCTGTGCAATACCTTTACAAATTTTATAAATTTTTTCTTCAGTTAGCTTTCTAGTTTCATTATCTAATGCTCTAACACTCATTTTAATCGTTGCAATATCTGGAATGATATTAAAAGCATGTCCTGCATTAAAAGCTCCTATGCTTACAACTGCTGAATTTTGGGGATCAACATTGCGAGATACTATGCTTTGTAAAGCCACAACAAGCAAAGAAGCAGCATAAATAGGATCTTTTGCTTTTTCTGGAGCACTTCCATGACCACCTCTTCCAATAACTTCAATGCTATAACTATCCGAAGAAGCCATCATCGCACCTTTTTTAAGATAAAATTTCTTATCGCTACCAAAAGGCATATTGTGCCATCCAAAAACATAATCACTATCAAATTTTTCAAACAATCCATCTTCTATCATTGCCTTAGCACCACCCAAACCCTCTTCAGCAGGTTGAAAATAAAGATTTAGAGTGCCATTAAAAGTCTGACTTGCTAAATACTTTACAGCAAACAATAAAGAAGTAGTATGTCCATCATGACCACAAGCATGCATTACATTTTCTTTTTTGCTTTTATAAGGCAAATTTGTGCATTCTTGCAAAGGCAAAGCATCCATGTCTGCACGAAGTCCTATTTTTTTATCGCTATTTCCCTTTTTTAAAACCCCCACAACACCTGTTTTTCCTATTTCTTCATAAACCTCATAACCAAATTCTTTTAATTTTTGCGCCACTAATTTTGCAGTACATAATTCATCAAAACCAAGCTCAGGATTTTCATGAATTTGATGACGAATTTTTTCAAATTCGCCTTGTAAGTCTAGTATTTCTGGAATTAAATTCATTCTATTTTTCTCCTTGTATAAAATTTTCTCTTCTAGGTAAAACAAATTGTGCTAAGATCGCTGAAATAAAAATCAAAGCAAAAATATAAACAAAACCCAAAGTAAAACTATGGGTTTTATCAACACTCCAAGATACTACCCATAGGTTAAATGATAGTATAACAAAGGTAATACTCCAAAAAGCACTCATAATATAAGCAGTTTGTTTGGATTGGAATTTTTTAATTCTGAAGGTAGATTAAAGAAAAATGGAAACCACATAGAATAAAAAATGCCTGATAACACAGCAAAAATCTGTATCAATACTAAATTTTGTAAAAACAACATACAAAATCCGCATATAAAAATACACGCTCCTCCAGACAATAGCATTATTTTAAAAGAAATATTTTTTCTTTTAAAAAATAATCCAAGATAAGGACCAAAAATAATAGCAAAATTAGCCAAGGCTGGAATTTCTTTTTTAGCAAAATCAGCTAATTCTTTACTAAAACCCGCATATTGCGCATAAAAAGTTGGTAAAAAAGTAAAAAGAGAATTTAAAAATAAAATAGGCCCTATGTAAAAAATAATCATACCCCAAGTAACACGAGATTTTAGAGCATAAATAAGATCTTTTGCATTATTCTTTTTTTCTTCTTTTTTATTCTCATCTTTACCTACAAAAAGCCACAAAATCAATAAAATCAAATTAATCCAAGCATAAAATGATAAAGAATCTCTCCAATTTCCAAAATAATTTGAGATACTTTCAGCTAAAACAAGTCCTAGGGTAATGCCTACCAAATTTGAAGTCATATTAAAACTAATTGCAAAATGTAAAGCTTTTTTTTCAAACCATTGTTGTGCAATAGGCACTAAACAAACTAAAGCACAAGCTGAACCAAGCCCTGTTAAAAATCTTATAATCAAAATACCACTATAACTATCTACAAAACTTAAAAAGATACCCGAACTCATTAAAATACAGCCTAAAAAATATCCCTTTTTTAATCCGAATTTATAAACCAAAAAAGCAGTAAATGAAGCACCAAAAATTTTCGCAACTACTATCATACTAGTGATTAAAGTAGCTTGCTGAGTATTTAGAGCAAGATCATTTGAAATCAAGGGCATTAAAGACCCTGTTGCTGCCCAAGAGATACTAAAAACAGCATAAACACTAAAAATAATAAATTCAACCCCAATGCGTCTAAAATGAAATAAAAGTGATTTTTCCATATTAAAATCCTTTTTAGATATTTATTAAAATATAACATAAAAAAATGAGATATTTATTATCTTTGATTATTTTTTTAATTTAATTATTTTTTTATATATTTTTTTGTTACTTTTTGAAAATTTATATATAAGTTTAAAGATAAAAAAACTAAAATACAAAATAAAAACCCATAAAAGTTTTTTGAAGTATTTAAATGATATATTTCAAAATCTAGTTTTAAAAAGGAAAAATATGGAATTTTTAGCATTTATTTTTTTGATTATTATATCTTTATTTGTAGTCTTTATCATCGTTACTCGCTATGAAAAAAAGATAAAATTACTCAACCAAAACATACAAAATATGAAAGAAGATATAGCCGATCTTAAAGAAACAACTCAAAAAAATCGCTCTTTAATTGAAAAAAATCGCTCTAATATAGAAAATATAATAAAATAAAACTAAGAAAGATTTGCGATAAGTTTATAGTGCTTTTTCTGATTTATCATTAAAGTAAAAATTTTTTCACTTGAATTTTCGCTTTTATTTTTATAAATCATGCTTTTTAAAAACGGAAAAAGCATCGTACTAGAAGTTTTACCTTGTAAAATAATATGCATAGAACCTTTTAAAATTCCATACTTATAGCTCATACCGCTTGGAAATATATCAAGATTAAAACTTAAACTATCTTCATTACTATCATAATTTAAAATTTCAATTTTAACAAAGCTAATTTCTTGATCTTCTTGAGATAAATTTTTAAAAATTTCAAGTTTTTCATGTTTTTTGATAGCAACAACTTCTTGCTTGCTTTCTTTAAAATCAGAAAGAAAATTTTCATTTTTAAAAATTCTTGAAAAAAATTTTAAATTTTTAAATTGCATACTTATTTGTTTTGTGTTTTCATGTATTATTTTTTCGGATTTTAAGATGTTGTGTTTTATATTATCTTCTTGGTTTTGATTATCTTTGTTTGATTTCATGTCAAAATCTTCAACGATAATCATATCTTCACTATTACAAATATTAAAATGTTTTACAATTTCTTCAAAAGTAAAACTGTCATCACTAAATTCCAAAAGCTCTATATTTGAAGTGATAAAATCAACACCATCTCGTTCTTCAATCTTATCTTTAATCACAAAAGCATCAACACAAAAGCACGATCTTTGAATTTCATATTCAGAACTTTTGCCTTTAAATACTATCTTCATCATCACAAAGCTTTTGCTATAAGCTCTAAAGGACTAGCAAAAACAACCTTACTTGAATTTTGTTCTAATGCATTTGAAATTTGCATTCTACAAGCTGAACACTCGGCACTTACCACACTAGCCTTACTTTCATCGATCATTTGTGCTTTTTTAAGCCCTACACTTAAGGCTTTATCATAATAATCCGTTTGCATACTCACCCCGCCAAAACCGCAACAAGTATTAGAATTACTCATTTCCACAAAATGATAATTTGTTTTTAAAAGTTCTCTTGGCTCTTTAAAAACCCCTTGCATTTTTCTTGCATGGCAAGGATCGTGATAAGTAATGCTATAATTAAATTTATTTTTTGTTTTTAAAATTTCTTCCAAAGAAGTAAATTTATAAAAATACTCGCTAGCCATATATATCTTAGATGACACACATTTTGCGCGTTTTGCCCAGTCTAAATCATTTTGCATTATAAAAAAATGTTCATAATCTATCTTTAACATAGCCGAACAAGTGGCCTCAGGAACTATAATAGCATCTAATTTTTCTAATTTTTTTTCAAAATACTCAATATTTTTTTTAGCCAAAACTTCAACACTTTTAAAATCACCCGTAAAAAATTGCGGCGCTCCACAACACACTTGTTCTTTCATCAAATCCACATTGATTTTTAATTCCCTAGTGATTTTAAGCACTGCATTAGCCGTATCTATGTAAAAATAATTCGCCAAACAACCTACAAAAAAACCTATTGTTTTTTCTCCATCATTATTGATAAATTTTGGATTAGAATTTAAGAAACTTTTTTTATTAAAACTTGTAAGTAATCTTCCCTTTTTAACAAAAGGCATGGAAAATCTTGCCTTCATACCTGTATTTTCATTCTCATTTTGAATTTTAAACGCACAACTTTGAAACACATAGCCAAGCTTAGCTACCAAATCTAAAATTGTGCGTCTTCTTAAAAAGAAAAAAATAAGTTTTTTATACCAAGCTATACCAAATTTTTTAGCTATATCATAACGAACTTCTTCTATGGCATTATCTACTCTTAATTTACTTGGACATACTTCAACACAATTGGTGCATAAAAAACAAGATTCAAAAACTTTCTTAGCTTCTTTATCAAGCTCTAGACTTCCCTCTTTATAAGCAGCTAAAAGATCTAGAAATCCTCTTGGACTAGTAATTTCATCGCGATTTTCTTCATGTATAGTACAAACAGGTATACATTTGCCACATTTAACACAAGCATCACTTATTTGACTAAATTTCATCTTACACCGTTTTTGAGAATACTTTTTTATCTTCACTAATGTTTTTCATATAAGCATCAAAACACATGGCAATATTTCTTATAAGCAAAACGCCTGTTTCATTGACTTTGATAAAATTTTCATCAAAATTAATAAAATCTTTGTATTCTTCTAAAGCTTTTAAATCCTCTTTAAAATACTCCTGAAAATCAATGCAAAATTCTTTTTCTATTAACTTGATATCAAGCTTAAAATTTGCCATTAACTCCATAATCACTGCTTTTCTAAGCTCATCGTCATCGCTTAAAGCTACACCTCTTTCAAAAGGCAAAACTCCTCTATCTAATGCAACCTCATAACTTGACATATCTTTAAAATTTTGCGCATAGTATCTTTGTCCTTCGCCTATACTTGTAAGCCCAACACCGACTAAATCAGCACCACCTTTAGTAGTATAACCTTGGAAATTTCTATGTAAAGTTCCATTTTCTAAAGCTTTAAAAAGCTCATCATCTTCTTTTGCAAAATGATCCATACCTATCATTTTATAGCCATTTTTGCTTAAAAATTTCTCACAAAATTCTAAAATTTCAAGCTTAACATCAGGACTTGGCAAGGTATTTTCATCAAATTTTCTCATATTTTTCTTAAGCCAAGGCACATGAGCGTAATTAAAAATCGCCAAACGATCAGGATTTAAAAGCATAACTTTTTCTAAAGTTTGTGTAAAGCTTTGTAAATTTTGATAAGGCAAACCATAAATTAAATCCATATTTACAGACTTTATGCCTTTACTTCTTACAAGATTTAAAGCATTTTGTGTTAATTCAAAAGGCTGGATGCGATGAATTTCTTTTTGAACTTTTTCATCAAAATCCTGCACTCCAAAGCTGATACGATTAAAGCCATTTTGTGTTAAAACTGTGGCTTGTTCGTCATTTAAAAAACGCGGATCGATCTCACAGCTAATCTCTGCATCTTTAGAAAAATTTCTAAAAATAGATCTGATTTTTAAAATCAAATTTTGAAGTTGTTTAGCACTAAAAAAAGTTGGAGTTCCGCCCCCAAAGTGCATTTGCACCACTTCTCTTTTAGTATCTAAAATAGTACTTAAAATATCAAGCTCTTTAAAAATATAAGTTAAATACCTTTCTTTACTCTCTTCTTTGGCTGTATAAATAACATTGCAACCACAAAAATAACAGGCACTCCTACAAAATGGTAAATGAAAATAAAGCGATAAAGATCTATCTTGCTTTTTTAAAATTTCTATATATTCTTCGTATTTGAAATTTGCATTAAACTCTACTGCTGTAGGATAAGAAGTGTAGCGTGGTCCTGCTTTAGAGTATTTTACAAAAGCTTTATAATCTCTCATTTTGGTTTACCCTTTCTATCATCGCTTGCATATCTACAAATAAATTTGGATGCTTTTGTTTGATTTTAGAAATTAATTTTTCAAGATCAATACTAACTTCCATGGTGCCATTTTGCGCCTTTTGCTTGATCTCATCCATAGCAACCGTCCAAACATCGTTAAAATCTACAGGAATTTGTTGATAAATCGCCTTTTCTAAACGCAATTCAAAATTCTCTTTTTGACTTTGTTTTAAACTTTCAAGTATATTCTTAAGACTTTGCAAAGAAAGCAAAGTGTGAATTTCATCGTTTTCATCAATCACAAACCAAGGCTCAGGAGAATCAAAACTTCCATTTTCAAGAACTAAACATTTTTCGTTTTCATTCTCGCTTTGCTTCATTTTAAAAATCGTTCTATCTTTTTTCTTTATTCCTAGATTTTGACTAAATTCATCAATGCGTTTTAAGCAAATGCTATACTTTTCTAGCTCTTTCATTCTCTTCCTCTCTGATTATCCAAAAAGCAAAGCAAGGCTTTTACCACATAAAGGCGATTTCTTGCTTCTTCAAAAATCACATCTGCATGTTTTTCAAAAATTTCTTCACTCACTTCATAACCCCTATAAGCAGGCAAACAATGAAGCAATATCGCGTCTTTATTGGCAATGCTCATAGCCTTTTCATCGATTATAAATCCTTCAAATTCTTTAATCTTGCGTTCTTTTTCATTCTCTTCACCCATAGAAACCCAAGTATCGGTGATGACTACATCTTTATCCTTTAAGGCTTCAAATTTATCATGACTTAAGGAAATTTTGGCTCCTGAAATCAAAGCCTGTTTCATAGCAAATTCCCAAATTTCAGGGCTAATTTTATAGTTTTTTGGTATAGCTATACTAAATTCAAAGCCCAAAATCGCAGCCGCAATAAGCCAAGAATTGCACATATTGTTACTATCTCCGATAAAAGCAACTTTTGCTATACCATTTTGCATCTTATTCCATTCTTTGATAGTAAGCAAATCTCCTAAAACCTGAGTAGGGTGATAAAGCTCGCTTAAAGCATTGATCACAGGGGCTTTAGAATATCTTGCAAATTCGAGTAAAGTTTCATGTTTATTGACTCTCATCATCACAAAATCAACCATCGCCCCTATCACCCTAGCTGTATCCTTTACAGGCTCGCCACGACTAAGTTGTAAATCATTGCTATTTAAAAATAAAGCCTTTCCGCCAAGCTCTGTTATGGCTAATTCAAAAGCCATTCTTGTTCTTGTAGAATTTTTCTCAAAAATCATTGCTAAAGTTTTATCTTGTAAAAGTTTTTTAGGCTCTTTTTTAAGCTCGCTAGCATGATTTACAAGGCTTAAAATTTCCTCCTTAGAAAAATCTCTTAAAGTTAAAAAATGTTTCATTTTTCTCCTTTTAACATTTTAGCTAATTCTTTGGCATGATAAGTGATGATAAGCTTTGCCCCTGCTCTTTTAAAAGCTATCATAGTTTCATATAAGATTTTTTCATAATCAATCACTCCCGCATTTTTAGCTGCCTTTAGCATAGCATATTCTCCGCTTACATTATAAACACACAAAGGCAAGTTAGAATAAAGGGATATTTCTTTAATTACATCAAGATAAGCAAGAGCGGGTTTTACCATTAAAATATCAGCTCCTTGTGCTTCATCTTCTAAGCTTTCTTCTAAAGCTTCTTTACCATTAGCAAAATCCATTTGATAGCTTTTTCTATCTCCATAACTTGGAGCTGACTCTGCTACATCTCGAAATGGCCCATAATAACTTGATGCAAATTTAGTAGAATACGCCATTATAGGCAAATTTTCAAAACCTTCCTTATCTAAAGCTTTACGCAAAGTAGTGATAATACCATCCATCATTCCACTAGGTGCTATCATATCTACCCCTGCTCTTGCGTGAACTAAGGCTTGTTTGGCTGAAATTTCTAAAGTGGCATCATTATCTACGCTTTTTGTTTTTGGATCGATAATCCCACAATGCCCGTGATCTGTATACTCACAAAAACAAAGATCGCTAATTACAAAAAGAACTGGAAAATTTTTCTTAATCTCTCTTATGCTTCTTGCAACAAGCCCTTCATCATCTAAAGCATCGCTTCCGCAACTATCTTTTTTCTCATTTTCTAAAACGCCAAAAAGTATAATAGCTTTAATACCTAAGTTGACTACATTTTGACACTCTTTTAAAATTTCATCTAAACTCATTTGAAACACATCGGGCATAGAAGAAATTTCTTTTTTTATCCCCGTTCCACTAACCACAAAAAGCGGATAAATCAAATCATTCACGCTTAAAGAATTTTCCCTTACCATAGATCTTAAGTTTTCATTAAGCCTTAATCTTCTAAATCTTTTAAACATTTTTTTGTCCTTTTTTTGCTAAAATCTTAACATAAATTTGATTATAGAGAGTAGTAAATGAAAATAAAAATTTCAGAAATTGCGAATTTACCTAGCAAATGGGGAAATTTCCAAATACAAAGTTTTAAAGAAAATGATAAAGAACATTTATGTATATTTAAAAATACTCCAAAAGACACACTCAATCTAAGAATTCATTCAGAGTGCTTAACAGGAGATGCTTTAGGAAGTTTAAAATGTGATTGTGGAGAACAGCTTGAATTTTCGTTAAAATATATAGAAAAAAATGGCGGAATGGTGATTTATCTTAGACAAGAAGGAAGAGGTATAGGACTTTTTAACAAGGTTAATGCTTATGCTTTACAAGATAAAGGTTTTGATACGATTAAAGCAAATCATCAGCTTGGCTTTAAAGCCGATGAGAGAACTTATGAAATTGTAGAATTTATACTCAAACACTATGAAATTTCTAAGGTTAATTTACTCACAAATAATCCCGAGAAACTAGAGTCCATTAAGGAAAAAATCATCACACGCATACCGATTTTAATAGAACCTAACCGTTTTAATGTAGAATATTTAAACATAAAACAAACTCAAATGGGACATCTTAAATAAATGATTTTTAAAGATTATGATTTTTTACAACGCTACGATTTAAAAAACTTTAAAGAAAAGGTAAAAATTTATAAAGAATTATTATCTAAATTTAACCGCATTCACAATCTTACTCATTTAAAAAATATAGATGAAAATATCTTTGATAGTATTAAAATTTTAGATTTTTATGATTTTTCTAAAGCAAAAAATATTGCCGATATAGGAAGTGGTGCAGGATTTCCAGCTGTATTTTTAGCCTTTTTACTGCAAAGCAATTTTCATCTTTTCGAACCCAATCCCAAAAAAGCTGCCTTTTTGCGGACACTAAAAATAGAATGCGAACTTTCAAATTTACATATTTACAAAGAAAAAGTTCAAGAGTGTAAAAATACCTTTAAAGCCGATATCATCACTTCAAGAGCCTTAATGGATGTCAAGCCTTTGCTTGAAATTTGCAAAAATCTAAAAGATGAAAATACAATTTTTATTTTATGGAAAGGCAGTGAAATTTATCAAGAACTTGAAAATATAAAAAATTATGAAATTTTTGAAAATAATTTAAGAAAATACTGTATTTTAAAGTAGCCCTAAGGCTACTTTTTATTCTGCTAAATCAGCATTAAAACTGATATCAACCAAAGGCCAAGAGATTCCACCATGTCCTGGAGCAGCATCACTTAATGCTTTTAATGCTTTAGAACCATTTTTAAAAGTATGCAAATCAAGCTGCCCTTTAGCTTCAAATTTATTATCTTTGATAGTATAAGTTAAAGGTACAATAGTACTTTTTTTATCCATGGTAATTTTTGCTGAAATAACGCCTTTGTTTTCACCTACAATCACATCTTGGAAAACAACTTTAATATCTGCATTTCCCAATAAAGCAGGAAAAAACACTTTTGTGATATTATTGGTTATAACATCATTGCCTTCACCCATAAAAGCATTACTTGGCTTTATAGTAGCTTTAGCTCCTTTAAGATAACTTGCAAAATCCTTTGTATTTTTAGAAAATTTATATTCTACATTCTTAAATTCACCTTCTACTCCTACCATATCCTTAGTTTTATACCCTTCAAAAGATATTTTTAAACTATCTTCTTTAAAAGATACGGCACTTAAAGCAGATGCTAATAAACAAGAACTTAAAATACTTAAAACAATTTTTTTCATTTTAACTCCTTCAAAATGAGATTTTATTAAACAAAAACAATTATATTATCACTTGATTAATAAAAATAAATTTTTTCAAAAAATAATTGTTATTACCAAAGTATATCTTTAAAAGTCAAAGTTAAAAAATATCCTCCAAAAATCAAAACAAGCCCTAAAACAAAAGCCAAACCAAATACTCTAGAGCCACTCTTTAAAAATTTTTTAAAGTCAATTTGCAAACCTAAAGCTGCCATAGCAAAAACAATACATAAAGTACAAAGTGTTTTACCTAAAGAAATAATATCACTCGTAGCAATACCTAAAATACTTTCTTTAGTTGCTAGATATGTATTTAAAACTATCATACCTAAAAATGCGAATGCAAAATAAGGAATAGTAATACTTTTTGCAGTTTTTCCACTGCTTGAATGCTGATTTTTAGCAAAAAAATAAGTCACTATAAGCAAAAAAGGCACAAGTAAAATCACTCTCATCATTTTTATAATCACTGCAACATTAGAAGCACCTTGCTCAAATCCTGCCATATCTTTTGCCATTTCAGCGGCACCTGCAACATTTGCCACTTCATGCAAAGTAGCCCCCATAAAAACCCCCATAGCATTTTGATCAAAAAAAGGAAAAAGATTTAAAGAAAAAGCTATAGGATACAAAAACATAAACACAAGTCCAAAAATCACCACCGTACCTACAGCTAAAATTCCTTTAAAAGGATCACTTTTTAAACTTGACTCCAACGCTAAAACCGCTGCCGCACCGCAAATCGCACTTCCGGCTCCAACAAGCATAGAAGTTTCTTTATCGAGTTTAAAAATTTTCATTCCTACAAATAAAGCAATAATAAAAACAAAAAATATCACTATAGCAGAAAGTAAAAACCCTTTCAACCCTACACTTAAAAGCTCAGTTAAAGTAATATTAAAACCATATAAAACAATACCGAGTCTTAAAAGCTTTTTTGCACTAAAATGCACTCCAGCTTGAAAATGATGTTGGTATTTAAAAAACCAAGGAGAGAGCAACACTCCTATGATGATAGCAAAAGCAGTCGCTGCCAAATGAGTAGTATCTTTGATACTTTGAACACTAGAAAAATACATAGCAAAAATCACTATACAAGCAGTAAAAAGCAAACCCTTAAAATTTGAACGCACTATAGCCACGCTATGTGCTAAAAAACTTGTTTTCATTTATTTTCCTTTTTCTAAATTTTGTGTTATTATATTTTTTTTATTAAAATTATAAAAATATATTATTTTAATTTTTATAATAATTTTTTTTTATTAAATAAAGGAATCACTCATGAAAATCAAAGATATGGAAATATTTTTAGATCTTTTAAACACTCAAAGTCCAACTCATACAGCCAACAATTTTTCCATAACTCAACCTAATGTTTCAATAATAATTAAAAATTTAGAAAATAAATTTGATGGCATTTTATTTGAAAGACTTGGAAAAAAACTCTTACCTACACCAAAAGCTTTAGAACTAGGAAAAAATTGGTTAAAAATTATACAAGCCTACTACCAAAGCTTAGAAAAATTAAACGACGAAAGCATGCTCTTAGGGGAAATAAAAATAGCCTCAACTCAAAGCATTTCTGAACATTTTTTAGCTCCTATTTTATTTGATTTTAAAGCAGAATTTAAAAACATAGAAATTCACTCTCAAACGCAGAATTCAAAAGAATGTTTAAATTTGCTAAAAAACGGAAATATAGAATTTGCAATCATTGAAGCAGAACTTGATCCAGCTTTAGTGGAGTATGAAAATTTAGAAATAAATTTTTGGCAAGATGATGAACTTATAGTAGCCACAAGTGATAAAAAACTCAATGAAAAAGAATTTTATATCGATGAACTTTTAGAACAAAAGTGGATTTTAAGAGAAGTAGGTTCAGGCTTAAGGGATAAATTTTTAAATGAAATTGGTGCAAGCTCAAAAAAGCTTAATATTTTTCTTGAGCTTGATAGAATGGCTGCGATTAAAGAACTTGTTTTACAAAAAAAAGCAATCTCTATTTTTTCCAAAAAAAGCATAGAAAAAGAATTAAAAAATTCAACACTTTATGAAATCAAGTTAAAAAATATCAACCTAAAGCGTAAATTTTATACCTTAAAAAGAAAAAATTATAATTTTAACAGAGCTTTAGAAAAATTTGAAAAAATATTTAAATCATAAGCATAATAACCGATTTATATAGAAAGTTAAGCAATTTTTAGATAAAATCTAAAGCTTATATAAATTTCAAGGATAATCAATGAACGCCAAAACTCAAGAAGCTGAATTAGAAGAATTATTTCAAGAAAATGCAAAAGATTATATCACATATGAAAAATTGGTAAAATATCTTACAAAACAACCAAGTGCATCAACCGCTAAAAAAGTGCAAGCATTAGTGAAAAAACACAAAGTGCAACTTTTTTCAGCAGCTGAAATTGCACAAATGAAAAACATAGAAGATGCAAAAAGACTTCAAGAAGAAAAACAAAAACTCCAAGATACAAGCCTTGAGAACGAATTTGATTTAGCCAATGAAAACGATTTATTAGAATGGAGCAGATCAGACTCTCCTGTTCGTATGTATTTAAGAGAAATGGGACAAATTGCTTTATTAAACAAAGATGAAGAAATTGAAATTTCTAAAAAAATAGAACTTGGTGAAGATATTATCATTGATGCTTTTTGTTCTGTACCTTATTTGATAGATTTTATTTTAGATTATAAAGAACCTTTAATAAACAGAGAAAGAAGAGTAAAAGAATTATTTAAAAGCTTTGACGATGAAGAAAAAAATGATGATAAACTTGATGAACTTGATATAGACGAAGATGAAGAAAACGAAACAGAATTAGAAACAGATGAAGAAAATACTAAAAAAAACAGCAAAAAAGAAGATGAAAGAACTTTAAAAGTTATAGAAAAATTTAAAGCTCTAGAAAAAGCTAAAAAAGATTGGCTAAAAACATCCAAAGACAAGGAAAGTGGAGATGAGCTTTTAGATAAATTAAGCATTGCATTCAAAAAAAATATTTTAAAAGAAAAATTAATGGATCTAGGCCCTACTTCAAAACTTATTAGTGAAATCGTAAAATCAATGGAAACTGCACTAAAAAGTGATGAAGAATTTGACAAAGAACTTAAGCGTTTAGAATACCGCTTACCTATGTTTTCTGATGAACTTAAAAAACGCCATGCAGATATTTTAAAAGATATTACAAAATTGAGCAAAGAAGAAATCACAGAGCGAGCTTTAGAAACAACCATGGTAAGCACTTATATGGAAATTAAAAAACTATTTCAAACTAAAGAAGCCAGTGAAAAAAGCTTTGATCTTGAAAAATCACGTTTAAAAGAAATTTTAGAGCAAATTAAACGTGGTAAAAAAATCTCTGATGAAGCAAAAGGAAGAATGGCAAAATCAAACTTGCGTCTTGTTGTAAGCATAGCTAAACGCTACACAAATCGTGGTCTACCTTTCTTAGATCTTATTCAAGAAGGGAATATAGGCTTGATGAAAGCTGTGGATAAGTTTGAATACAAAAGGGGTTATAAATTTTCCACTTATGCAACCTGGTGGATCAGGCAAGCTATTTCAAGGGCTATAGCTGATCAAGCAAGAACCATAAGAATTCCAATCCACATGATAGAAACCATCAATCAAATTAACAAAATTATCCGCGAACATCTACAAAAAGATGGAAAAGAACCTGATGTCAGCGTTATAGCTAAAGAAGTAGGTTTAAGCGTAGATAAGGTTAAACAAGTTATTAAAATTACAAAAGAACCAATTTCTCTTGAAGCTCCAATAGGAAATGAAGATGATGGTAAATTTGGAGATTTTGTTGAAGATAGAAATTCACTTTCTCCAATGGATCATATCTTAAAGGATGATTTAAAAGAACAAATTGATGAAGTTTTAGATCAATTAAACGATAGGGAAAAAGCGGTAATTCGAATGCGCTTTGGCTTAATGGATGATGAAAGTGATAGAACTTTAGAGGAAATTGGAAAAGAGCTTAATGTCACTCGAGAAAGAGTGAGACAAATAGAAAGTTCAGCTATAAAAAAACTCAAACACCCTAAAGTAGGAAGAAAACTAAAAAATTATATTGAAGGTTGGAAGTAAGAGTCAATCTCTTACTAAAAACCCAAATCTTTTTCTTCTTTTAACTTGCGCACATGTTCAAAAAAAACTAATTTTCCGCTATGTTTTTTTAAATTTTTAAATTCCTTAATATCAAATTCTAAACACAAGATAGAAGAAGTTGGAAAAGAAGCTAAACATAGCGAGCTTAATAACTCTCCAAGCTCCATTAAACCAGGATTATGACCCACTAAAAATACTTCGTTAAACTCATCATCAATATCTTGCAAAATTTTTAGCAAATTTTCAACATTGCAAAGATACAATCTTTCATCAAAACAAATTTTATTTTTATCAAAATTATAAAATTTGGCTATTTTTTTCGCTGTTTTAGCGGTTCTAACAGCAGGACTTGATAACACTAAATCTGGATGAATTTCATGCAAGGCAAGATTTTTAAAAAGTTTTTTTAAATCTTCCTTTCCACTCTTAGTAAGCTTTCTTTCAAAATCATCGATATCTCCTCTCTTACTTGCTTTTGCATGTCTTATAATATAAATTTTTTTCATTTTACCTCTTTTATTTTAGCTAAAATATAACCACATATAAACCCGAAAATATGACCATACCAAGCAACATTTACCCCCATAAGCAATGGCACAAAACTCATAAGTAAAATTGCCACTATAAGTCCTTTTGTGCTATTTTTATCAAGAACAGCATAAAAGCCTATTAAAACACAAATTGCACCACTAGCACCTATGACATTTATATTTTCTCCAAAATATTTAACATAAAAAACACTTAAAAGTGAACATAACAACCCGCCAATAAAATAAATAAAAATAAAACGCAAAGCACCCAAATAAGTTTCTAATATACGCCCAAATTGAAATAAAACTATCATATTTAATATAAGATGAGTTAAATTTCCATGTAAAAACATTGAACTTAAAAGTTGCCAATAAGCTCCATTAAAAAATAAAATATTCAAACCAAGGATATTGTAATAATCATAAGAAATCAAAAAATAACATAAAACATTTAAAAAAATTAAAAAAATTGTAAGCAAAGTATTAAACCTTTATTTTTTATAATATTGTCTTAAAATTCACATAAAATTCACATAAATTCTTTACAATTTTACTAAAAAAATAATTAGGAAAAATATTGAAAATTAAATTTTTAAGTATTATTACTATTTTAAGTTTATCTTTAAACGCTGATATAATAATTTCTGCTGATAATTTGCCAAGTGTTTCTAAAGAATTTTTACAACATAATTTCAAAGCACCTATAGGGATCGTTCAAAAAGACAAAAATTCCTATGAAGTCTATCTTAGCGATGGGACAGAACTTGAATTTGACATAGATGGAGCTTGGAAAGAAATTGAAAATAAAGCCTTTCCTTTTGAACTAGATTTTTTACCTCAAAATTTAGCTAATATCATTAAAAACGAATTTCCAAATACAAAAGCTAGAGAAATCGAAAGAAAAATCAACCATTACAAGATTAAATTTGATAACGATGTAAAAATTCTTATAGATTTTAATGGAACTATCTTGCACAAAGAAATTGATGATTAAAATATAATCAAATCTGCATTATATTTTTAACATCATCATGTTCTATCTTTTCTTTTTCAAGCAAAAGCTCTGATAATTTTAAAATTTTATCCTTCATAGAATTTAAAAATTCATCCATTTCTTTTTTTTGTTCATTTAAATTTGACTCTTCTAACATATCAAAACTCAACATATAATCAAGCAATTCTTTAATCTTTAAAAAATCATCTTGCGAGTTGGTATAACTTTCATTGTAAATTAATTTCATAGCTCTAGAACCAGCCAAATAAACTTTTATACGATTGATAAGCTCTGATTTTGATCTTATATTATGCTCATATTCTTTAAAACAATCTTCAATGAGAGTTATTTTATCAAATCCTATGTCAAAATAATATGCACTCAAAGCTTTTGCAGCTTGATAAGTGGCTTGAATTTTTTTCTCTTCATCATTAAAACTTAAAATCTTTTTCTTGCCTAAAAGAACTTTATTTAATACAGCATAAAAATCACTTTCCTCAACTAAAGCACTATTTCTTCTTAAAGCATTAATTGCCGCTTCATTGACCAAAGTTTCAAGTCCTGCTCCACTAAAACCTACGCTTGCTTTAGCGATTTTATTTAAATTGATATTATTATTTTTATCCTTCATATAAATTTCTAAAATTTTAAGTCTATCCTTAAAATCAGGTAAAGATAAAAAAATTCTCCTATCAAAACGCCCTGAACGCAATAAAGCAGAATCCATAAGTTCGATTTTATTTGTTGCAGCTATAACTATAACCCCGCTATTGTCCTCAAAACCATCCATTTGGGTTAAAAGTTGATTTAAAGTACTATCTCTTTCAACATTTGACATTTCTCCCCTTGCTTTACCTACAGCATCTATTTCATCGATAAAAACTATACTAGGAGCCATCATTTTAGCTTTTGAAAAAAGCTCTCTAACTCTTTTTGCACCCATACCTACATAAATTTCAACAAAACTTGAACCACTTTGATAAAAAAATGGCACCCCTGCTTCTCCTGCAACTGCTTTTGCTATCAATGTTTTTCCTACACCAGGTGGGCCTACCATTAAAACACCTTTTGGCATTTTTACACCAAATTCTTTATATTTTTTAGGATTTTGTAAAAAATCTACAAGTTCGCTTAGTTCCATTTTAACTTCATCAACACCTGCTACATCATTAAAAGTAATATCTGAAATCACAGGTTTTATATGAGAACTTTCTAAATTAATATTTGAATTTTGAGCTTGAATGTGATTCTTATTTGATATAGGATATTTAGCCAATTCTTTTTTACGGGCAAAATAACCAAGACTTATAAAAAGTGCGATAATAAAAACAAGTAAAATAAAAAACACCCAAAGCGTGTTATCTTTTTTAACCTCTATAGGAACTTTTGCTAAAAGTGTTTTTATATCTATGCCATCTTTTATAATTACGTAATTTTCACCTTCTGCCTTAAGCCAAATTTCGTCTTTATCAATCACAGCTTTTTGGATTAAATTTTGGCTTAATAGACTTTGATAAAGATTTTCATCTATATATTTAGGTTCATTTTTAAAATATAAAATTCCCAAAAGCATACATAAAACCATAAAAGATGCTAAAATTATCTTTTTATTTTTCATTATCTAGCCTTTTAAAATTGCAAAGTTAGACTTTTCTTGCACTTCATATTGAGATATAACGATCCATTCTTTAGCTATATCTTTATCACTTTTAATTTTAATCTTGTTAAAAAACTGATCATAACCCTCAAAAAAACCATCTTTTTGATTTTCTACCAAAACTTCAAGTGAAGCTTGATTTTTTTTCCTAAATTCATAATTATTTTTTTCTACTATGGATTTTAAAGTGTTTAGCCTTTCTTTAGCTAAAGTTCCATTTATCACATCTTTCATGGTAGCAGAATGCGTGTTGTTTCTAGGACTAAAAATAAAAGCATGAATATGAGTGAGTGGAAATTCTTTAAATTTTTTCAAAGCTTCTTGCCATAGTTCTTCACTCTCACCTGGATGAGCTACTATAAAATCCGTCCCTAAAGCATATCCTTTACTTGCTATAGTATTAAAAAGCTTTAAATCATTATCCGTATGCGATCTTCTTCGCATTATACGAAGCATTTTTTCACTTGTATGCTGCAATGCAATATGTAAATGCCTTTCAAGCCAAGTTTCATCTAAAATTTCTAAAAAACTCTCATCAATTTGTGCGGGTTCTAAACTACCTAATCTTATGCGTTTTATACCTGAAATTTGTCCCATTTTCTGCAAAAGCTTGCCTAAACTTGTGCCATTTTTAAGCCCATATGAACCTATATTAGTCCCTGTCAAAACAATTTCATTATAACCATTAGCTCCCAAAATTTCAACCTGTTTTAAAAGAGCTTTTTCATCCACACTTCTTGATTTTCCCCTCACGCTAGGGATAATACAATAAGAACAAGCAAAATCACAACCTTCTTGAATTTTCACAAAAGCTTTGGTATGATTTTCATACTCACAAACTATATCTTTATCAATAAAATTTAAATTTCCAAGTTCATAAAAACTTGTCTTTGCTCCTAAAAATTCATTGATTTTATCTTTATTTGACGCTCCAAGCACTCCAAAAACTTGCTTTTTATCTAAAAGCTCCTTACCTTTGCTTACAGCACCACAACCTGTAAGTATAACTTTAATGCCTTTTTTTTGCATGGTATTTACATAAGACTTTATCCCGCTATCAGCTCCATTTGTAACCGTGCAAGAATTTACAACGATAATTTGTGCTTTATTCTCATCATTTATAATCTCATAATCTTTTACATAACTTTTTAAAAGCTCTGTATCATAAATATTTGTGCGACACCCAAAGGTTTTAAAAAAAACTTTTTCTTTCAATCTTTATTCCTTGCATGAAAATGCATATTTTCATGATGTTGTTCAAAATGATTTTGATTTAAATTTCCTAAATATAAATTTTGTGATGGATAAGCGATTTTTATATCTTTATGCTTATTAAATTCTTTTATAATCTCTTTACTAATCGTACTTCTTAATACCAAAGCCGCATAAGCATTGGTCATATACCATGCAGAAATTCGCATTCCCCAATGTTCAAAAAACATAAAAAACCTTGGCTCCACTTTAGGATTTTTAATACTATATTCATGTTGTAAACGAGCTATATTTTTTCTAGCAAGCTCAGTATAACCTTTGGCATGGCGTGTAACAATATTTTCCACAATTTCTTGCGCCTTATCAAGATTACTATCAAAAGTAACACTTATATCAATGCCATCAAGCACGGTTTTCATACCATGATGAGTATAATTAGCAAGCAAATTTGTAAAAACATAGTTATTAGGAATAAATATAATACGCCCACTACGACGATTTTTGCTATAAGTTTCAAGCGTAAGCTCTTCATAAAGAGTAATGCGTAAAAAAGAAATATCTATAATATCTCCAATATAGGTAGTATCATTTTGAAAAACTTTTACACGATCCCCTACTCTAAAACTTCCACCAAAAATAATCACACACCATCCAAGCATAGACATAAACATATCTTTCATAGCAATAGCTAAGCCTGCAGAAGCAAAACCAAGTATAGTTACAAGATAAGTAATATTTTCTATATAAGCAAACAGCAAAATAAGAAAAATAATATTTATATTAATAAAATTAATAATCTTCGTAGCGGTATAATATCTTTCACTATCTTTAATGTATTTTTTAGCAATAAATTTCAACATAAAAGCTATAGCTATAACAACAACAATAGCAACAAGTATATTTACAGCCCTTAAGCTTTGAACTTTAATCTCAGCACTTACTCGAGAAAGCTCTTCATCAATTTTTTTCTCATAAACAGAATAAGAAACACTAGCAAAATTTAAAGCTTGCTCAAATTCTTCTAATTTTTTATCCGAAGCTTTTAAAGCTTCTATATTCTCAACACTTGGTTTAAGCTCAACTAATTCCTTAAGTTCTGAGTTTTTTTCTCTAATTTTATCTACTAAATTTTTAAAATCATTAAATTTAAATATATACTCTTCCTTTTCTCCTTTTAATTTCTTAATATGAGAAAAAGCTCCTATAATAGCCAAAGGATTAGTAAGTTTAGATAAAGTTTCTATATTATCAGGAGCACTAAGACTTTGTGCAAAATTTAAATCTTTATATTCTTTAAGCAAGCTCAATTGCTCTTCTAAATTTGCTATCTTGCGTTTAAGTTCTTCTTGTTGGTGAATATCGGAAGTCTTTTTTAAATTAAGATTTAAAATGATTAATTCATCATTTATATCTTGATATTTTATAAAATTTTCATAACGTATATTCCAAATACTAGCACTGATTACAGTATTTAAAGTATTAATTTTCTCATTTATATTATTAATAATAGTCCGATTTACATCTCCAAAAGCAAAAACAACAAAAAAGGTTAAAATAATAATTTTTTTCATTGAAATTCTCTTAAAGTTGCAATTATATCTTCTTTAGAAATATCGCTTTTTATCAAACCCTTACCCAAAGGACTAGCAAGAACAAAATTGATTTTTTTATTAGAGCTTTTTTTATCCATGAAAAAAGCTTCATAAAATTCATCTACATTATTGATTTTATATGATATTGGCAAACTGAATTTAAGTAAAATATCTTTTATTCTTTGACTTTGCATTTTATCCAAAAACCCTAAATTTAAAGCTAATTGATTTGCCATAACCATACCTATAGCTACTGCTTCTCCGTGTAAATAAAACTTATAATCTGTAAAATTTTCTATAACATGAGCAAAAGTATGTCCATAATTTAAAAGCATTCTAAGCCCTGATTCTTTTTCATCTTGTTCAACAACCCTTGATTTAAGTTCTATGCTTCTTGCTATAATTTGAGTAAAAATTTCATTCTCGCAAGTAGCATTTAAGAAACTTTTTTCATCAATTTTTTCTATAAAATCAAGTATACTATCATCAAACATTGTCGCCATTTTAATAAATTCAGCCATACCTGCAGCAAGTTCCCTAGAACTCAAAGTCTTTAAAAAAGAACTCTCACAATATACAGCTTTAGGTTGATAAAAAGTGCCAATAAGATTTTTACCAAAATTATTATTAACACCTGTTTTTCCACCTACTGCTGCATCAACGCAAGCTAAAAGTGTAGTAGGAATATTTATAAAATCAATACCTCTTTGATAAATACTAGCAGCAAATCCGCCCATATCACTAATCACGCCACCACCAAAACTTATAAGCACGCTTTTTCTATCCAATTTAGAATTAAACATTTGGTTTAAAATTTCTTCTATGGTGCTTAAATTTTTATATTCTTCACCATCTTTTACAGTAGCAATAAAAATTTCTTTTGCCTTAATTTTAGAAAGTAATGTTTTCAAATGAAGACCTGAAATCTTAGGATTTGAAAGTATAAAAACCTTAGTATCAAATTCTAATTCTTCAAGTTCATCAATATAAACCTTATAAGCATTTTCTTTTAACTTAACTTCTACTTGCATTGAACTACTCTTTTTGCGTTTATTCTATCACATTTAATTAATTATTTATTCTACTGGTATAAAAAGTTGGTAATTTTGTCTCATTTTATAATAATGCCTATTTAAATTTGTACTTAAATTTCTGCCAAAATCTCTATTTAGTAATTCTTTTTGAAAACTCACAAATTGTAACAAATCTTCGCGATATTGCAAATTTAAAAGAGGGTTTTCATCATTTTTATTAATAATTTGTATATTTTTATCATAAAGCTTAGATAAACTTCTAAAATACTCCTCCATATCTGTAGTATTTTGAGAATTTGGATTATAATAATATAAAATAACTCCAAAATCAAGCTGTTTACTTAAATCAGTAATGACATTTGCATTGTTTTCAAGTTCACTCTCATCGGCACTTAAAATAATCGCTTCTTTAAGCTCATCAAAAGAAGCTTCACCCACCTTCATAATAGGAATTTTTAAATCAAAAAAAGCTTGTTTTTCTTTCTCAAAATTTTTTATATCGGTTACAACTAATCCTATATCATTATTTTGCAACCATGTGGAAATTTGTTTAAAATCCGTGTTGAAATAATCAAAAAACACACCTTCTTTATCCTCAGAAAGTTTTTTTAATTTTTCATACATTACCCCTAATTTAGGATTGATAACATGTATAAAAAATCTTTTTGCATTGCTTTTTTGAGTTAATTTTAAAGTAGTATCAAGCACTCTTTCTTGCATATTTTGATTCATATTTTTCATATCAATTAAAGCAAAAACATTACTTCCAAAAGGCATAGGAAATTGCCCTGCTTTGCCTCTTATATTATGAAAAATACTTTGTAAAACAACAGGATCTCCAACGATCAAAATGCTATCATTTGGCTCTAAAACAAAAGATGGTTTTACAAAATAAATCTTAGAATTTCTATAAATAAGGACTATGCGCCACCTTTTTTGTTGTATTGAACTTATGTGCCTATAAGCAAAAATAGACCCTGCTGGAATTTTTACTTCCATAATCTCTCCAACCCCAAGCCCTATATACTGAGCTGTTAAAGCAATATCTGGTAAAAAATCCATAAATCTACGGCTTAAAGTCATTCTAGCATCAGCTAAATTTGCATGAGTATCATTAACACTTAACCCCCAAAAATCCATTATTTCTATTTCTAAATTTGGATTTAAAGAACGCAAAGCCTCATAACTTTTTTTAGTTTCAAATTCATCTTGCATATAAATAAAAGCCTGTTTAAAATCTTTACTCATAATATTTTCAAGACGCGCTGTGCTTGTAGGATCAAAATAATGCAAGTCAATATACTCACTAGAAATATTTAAGTTATTTTTTTCACTATTTTGACACACTACTGTAAAAAAGTAACCTAAGCCTTTTTCAAAACAAAGCCTTTCTAAGAAATGCTTTGCTAAAATACCGTCTATTATAATTAAAATATTATTCATTTTAAACTCCAAAAAGGAAATTATAACAAATGGAATTTAAATTAAAGCATAAAGATGGAATGGCAAGGGTTTGTGAAATCACTACCGCACACAGCACTTTTTTAACCCCTGTTTTTATGCCTGTTGGCACAGTGGGAGCGGTTAAAAGTCTTGATGCTAATGATATGAAAAACGAGCTTGATGCAAAAATTATTTTAGCAAATACCTATCACATGTACTTGCGTCCAACTTCTAAAGTGGTAAAAGATTTTGGAGGTTTGCATGGTTTTACGAAATTTGATAGAAGTTTTTTAACCGATAGTGGTGGTTTTCAGGCTTTTTCTTTAAGTAAAAATTCCAAACATTTTAACGAAGGTATAGAATTTAAAAGTCACATTGATGGGAGTCGTCATCTTTTTACTCCAAAAAGTGTTTTAGATACTCAATATGATTTTAACTCTGATATTATGATGATTTTAGATGATTTAGTAGCCTTACCCGCAACCAAAGAAAGGATTAAAATTTCTGTTGATCGCACTATACTTTGGGCAAAAGAAGCCATTGCTTATCATAAAAATATGCAAAATAAAGGTATAGGCATAGGGCAAAATATTTTTGGTATTATCCAAGGTGGTACAGATTATGAAGAAAGAAAGCGTTGTGCTTTAAGTTTAAACGAAATGCCATTTGATGGTTTAGCTATAGGTGGGCTTAGCGTGGGCGAAGAAAACGCCTTGATGTATGAAACAGTACAAAACTTAAACCCTTATCTAGATGAAAATCGTCCAAGATATTTAATGGGTGTAGGAACGCCTGAAGATTTAGTAGAAAATGTTGAGCGAGGAGTAGATATGTTTGACTGCGTGATGCCAACTAGAAATGCAAGAAATGGAACATTTTTCACAAGTTTTGGAAAATTTAATATTAAAAAAGCAGAATTTATCAACGATCATGAAGCTATAGATCCTATTTGCTCATGTTATACTTGTCGTAATTTTTCAAGGGGTTATTTGAACCATCTTTTTAAAGCTAAAGAACTTACTTTTTTTCGCTTGGCAAGTTTGCACAATCTACATTATTATCTTGAACTTGCAAGAAAGATGCGTGAAGCAATTTTGAATAATTCTTTTACGCAATTTAAAAGAAATTTTTATCACTTAAGAGGCAAATAAAATGCTAGAACTACATGAAAATCTAAAAAAAATCCTGCAAGCAAAGAATTTAGAAACTTTCTATAGTGAAATTTATGGACAAAAAATTTTTGTTTACGTGGGATTAAATTTGGAAACTTGGCTTTTTAATGATGGAAAAATTTATAAACTTCAAGATGAAAAATTTAAGCTTTCTAGCATAGAAGAATTTTCAAATTTTATTAAATCCATTTTAGAAGATTTTAAAGTACAAAATACTCATTTTCAAAACCTTTTAGAACACAAAGAAGGTATTATCTTAAAAGGTGGTTTTGTTAAAAATTTTTACAAAAAATCCTTTGTGTTAAGACAAAAAATCAACAAAAATCTAAAGCAAATTAATCTTCTAAGCGAAGCTTTCAATCTTTTGCTTAGTGAACAAGCACAATACAAAAAACATTTAAAAATTTTAAATTTATCCATCAGCATCTTAAGCAAAAACACCAAAGAACATCTAACAAGAGTTGATACTCTTTATACATTAACAAGTGCAATTAAAAATGAAAAAATGAATAAAAGTATTTATCTTTTAAGTATACTTTCTTCTATTTTCTTACCTTTAAATTTGATCGTAGGATTTTTTGGAATGAATACTAATAATCTTTTTTTTAAAGATAGCCCTTATGGTACACTTTATATTTTTTCTTTGATTTGCTGTATTTTGATTGTGGGTTTTATATTTTATCATTCAAAAAAGACTAAAGAATTTGATTTAGATGAAGGTAAAAAAGCCAAAAAACAAACAAAATAAGCAAAATTTTGCTTATTTTAAGAATATTTATATATAATTTTAACTTATTTTTGCGCTCATAGCTCAGCTGGATAGAGCATTTGATTGCGGTTCAAAAGGCCAGAGGTTCGAATCCTCTTGAGCGCACCATATTATTTATCTTCTTTAATTTTTCTTTTAGCTAATCCCATATGCTCGTAAGCATCAATTTCTTTTTTGTAAGATCCAGAAATTTTCTTAAGTTCTTTATTTAAGTAACTGACTGTTTGTGCACTTGCATTAATATTTGCAGCCAAAGCAGAAACAAATTCTAGTTTCTTTTTTGTTGCTTCATCTAATTCTTTAGAAGTTTTTGAACCAAGTTTATGTGTCTGCACATAAAGTTTGGCAAGTTCTTTTAATTCAACATCTGTTAGCTTAACATCGGAAGCAGCAATTATCATTTTATCTAAGTCTGTATCAAATTTTTTAGTCTTTTCAGCTACATGCTGCTTTTGGCTAGTTTTTTGCTTTTTAACTGTTTTTTTGCCATCACTTGTAATAAGATAAGCAATTATGCCTAAAAACAATAAAAGCGCTAAAGCAGCACAAAAAATAACCAAAAAAATATGGCTCATTTAAAGTTTGCCCACAAAATTTCGATTCCTTCTTGCAAAAAGAGCTAAAACCACCATCAACGCAAATCCCCAATAAACATAATTAGGAATTTGAGCCGCTTCGCCTGCAGCGTAAGAATGAAGTCCTGTTAAAAAGTAATTTACTCCAAAATAAGTCATAATAATAACCCAATAAGCAAACATACTCCATAAAGCAAACACAAATTGATTACAATATTTTGGAATCATTCTAAGATGCAAAATTGCTGCATAAACCAAAATGCTAACCAAAGCCCAAGTTTCCTTAGAATCCCAACTCCAATATCTCCCCCAACTTTCATTTGCCCAAATTGCACCTAAAAAATTTCCTACAGTAAGCAAACAAAGTCCAAAAATCATTGCCATTTCATTAATTCTTGTAGCCTCTGTAATATTTCTCAAAATATTAAGATTATATTTTCCATCTTTCTTAAGAAAACACATTAAGAACAGTGTAAAGATACCAAGTAAGGCACAAAGTCCTAAAAATCCATAACTAGCAGTAATAACAGATACATGAATACTAAGCCAATAAGAATTGAGCACAGGAACAAGATTTGTAATTTGCGGATTCATTTCGCTTAAATGTGCAACCATTAATACAACACCGGATAAAATAGAAGTTAATGACAAGGCTATAGGACTTTTTCTAGAGAAAAATATACCCGACAAAGACAATGCCCAAGCTATATACACCATACTTTCATAGCCATTACTCCATGGAGCATGACCTGATAAATAAGCACGAAGTCCAAGACCTAATGTATGAATTACAAAAGCTAAAACATTTAAAACATATACCACTTTAAATATAAAAGAGATTTTTAAATTCGGTATGACCATTTTAGAAAAAACAAGAATCAAAAGTAAAAAACCCGCAATTAAATATACAGGAGCGAGTTTAACGAAAATTTCAGCCTTATTAGAAAAAATTTCCATTTCAACCTTGGTTTTACTAGGCATGACTTTATATCCTATTTTTTCTTGATATTCTTTGATAAATTTCAAGCCTTCATCAGCTCTAGTCCAATTGCCATCTTTAAAAGCATTTTCCACGGCACTAAAATAATTCTGTATTAAAGCCCAAACAATATGCCCTTCATCCCCCTTAAGAGTAGTTACAGCAGAAAAAGGTGCAAGCCAAACATTATTTGGATTATTTTGAACAGGAATAAATTTAAATAATTCACCACTAAAAACTAAATTTACAACATTAGCTCTTTCATCTAGTTTTATAATTTCCTTATCAAAAACTCCTCTTGCATTTGGGTTTTTACGATTTGCATTTTCAACATATTTTTGAAGTTTATAGCGATTATTCTCATCAAAGAAATCTTTATAAGAAATATATTTAGCGCTAGGAATTTCTAAAATATTTGCAATAGCATCACGAACTGCTTGATTTTGTGGCATTAAAATAAAAGGTTCCATTTGCCATTTATTTACATCAACAAGCATGGAAAGCATAACAGCGTTAGAATTTTGACCCTTATAGCTATCGCTTTGATGAATTTTTTCTAAAATTTCTCTTGATAGCGTATCAAAAGGCACCATTCTTCCATCTGCTGATTTTTGAACTATTAAAGTAGCAAGAGCTTTAGCATGATTAGTATTTACCACAGGTAAGGTTGAATTTAAATCTTGAGCAAAAGTCTTTTCAGAACCAAAAGATAGCAATAAAATAAAAATAATCACACTTGTATGTTTTAAAGTGTCTTTATTGATTAATCTTGCCAAAGTTCTAAATCTAGAATGAGGATTTAAAAAATTCATAAACATTCCAAGACAAAGCAAAAAATAACCTATATAAGTTGGTATTTTGCCTGGATCTTTATTTACAGATAAAACAGTCCCTTTTTCATCTTGATCATAAGAACTTTGATAAAATCTATAGCCATCATAATCTAAAACATTATTCATAAAAATTCTATAATCAAAATTTTCATTATTATTTTTTACAGTAATTTCACTTGCATAAGAAGCTGGAGACATAGAACCTGGATAACGATCTAATACAAAATCTCTTAAATAAATATCAAAAGGCAATTGTTCATAAGAAAGTGCCCAAGAAATAAAGAATTTTTGACCTGCAAGTTCTATCATAATAGGTTTATTATATTCAAAAATATAAAATTCTTTACTTTCATTTTTATAGCTTAATTCTAATTTTAAAGCATTAGAGCCAGTTAATTCTAAGTTTTTATTCTCATTGCTTAAAGCAAAATCTTTAAAATGTAATAATAAAGAATTTTTCCAATTTTGAGGCTCGCCAAAAGTAGAAATCAACATAGTTCTACCCACTTCTAACCAAGCAGATTTAAACCATAACCAAAAACTTTCATCTTGAGGTCTATTGGAGCCTTCTAAAGCTTCTTGCGCATGCAAAGAAGCAGCTTTAACTACAAAACTAATATCATTAATTTCATAAAGCCTTCTTTCCTTAGCATTTGCCTTTTCTCCAATTTTAAGGTCTAAATTTTGTCCATCTAACATACTTAAAAAATGTAAGTTTTCACTTGAACTTAAAGTTAAATTTTCATCAATTTTTACAAAAGGTGCTTTAACATTATCATTCATAAAAGCAAAGTTAACCCCTTCTATATTCTTAACTTCACCTTTTTCAAATTTAACATCAACACCTTGAGATCCTTTTTGAGAAAGCATCAAAACCAATAAAGGATCAGAATTATTATTTTCTTTATAAGTATAATGAGCATTTAAAATTAAATCTTTATATTTTAATACAGCTTGATCATCACCTAAATTAAGTTTTAGTTTAAAAGAATTAGCAAAAGGCAAATTTCCTATATAACGATCATTAACCGCACTATAGCGTTCTCCATCTTTTATAGCAGCAATACGCAAAGAAGTCTTAGAACTTTCTATAAGTGAATTTTGAGTATGCTCTCTAATAGGTAAAATACCTTCAAAACCAGCATATCTTGTCATTGCAGAACCCACTAAAATAAATAAAAAAGAAATATGAAAAATCATTAAAGGCAATTTTTTAAGCCCAAACATTTTATAACGAAACATCCCGCATAGTAAATTAATACCAAGTAAAAGTTGTATATATTCAAACCAAAAAGTATCATAAACCATTGCCCAAGCCGTAGGAGTTCCATAAGCACTTTCAATAAAAGTTGCCAAAGCACAAAAAAGCGCGAAAAGCAAAAACAATACAACCGAAACTCTTAAATCCCCTATGCTTTTTATTATATTTTTCATTCTTTTTCCTTTAAATTTTAAAGCCCTAAATATTTCTTTCTAATCTCATCATCACCTATTAAATTTTTAGCCTCGTTTTCCATTACAATGCGACCATTTTCCAAAACATAAGCATAATCACTTATTTTTAATGCAGAATAAGCATTTTGCTCTACCAAAAGAATAGTTATACCCTCTTCTTTTAAACGCACAATAATATCAAAAACTTCGCCCACAATCTTTGGAGCAAGTCCCAAAGAAGGCTCATCCAACATCAAAAGTTTTGGTTCGCTCATTAAAGCCCTTGAAATCGCAAGCATTTGCGCTTCCCCTCCACTCAATGTTCCAGCTAAAGCATGCTTTTTGCTTGCAAGTCTTGGAAAAAGTTTATACATTTGCTCTCTTAAATGCTCATAATTTTCAGCATTATTAAAAGCACCTATTTTTAAATTTTCCTCTACGCTTAAATTGATAAAAACACGCCTTCCTTCAGGAACTAAAGCTATACCTTTTTGAACTAAAGTATGAGTTAAATGTCTTTTAGTATCATAACCTAAGAAATTAACCTCACCAGTTCTTTTAACTGAATTTAAAAGCGCATTTAAAGTTGAAGTTTTACCTGCTCCATTTGAACCTATAAGAGAAACAATATGACCTGTTTCCACTTTAAAATCAATCCCTTTAACAGCTTCAATTAATCCATAATAAACATGCAAATCTTTAACTATTAGCATCAAAATCCCCTAAATACGCAGCAATTACTTCTTTATGATTTACAGCATCGCAAAGTTTACCTTCAAAAATTGTTTTTCCATAATCAAGCACCAATACGCGATCACACAATTTATTTACAAATTTCATATCATGCTCTATAAGTAAAACGCTAATTTTATAATCTTTTCGTAATTTAAAAATGAGCTCAGCAAGTTCATCGCTCTCAGAGCTATTCATCCCAGCGGCTGGCTCATCAAGCAATAATAATCTTGGCCGAGTAGCCATTGCTCTTGCAATCTCAACTTTTCTTTGTTGTCCATAACTTAAGCTAGTAGCCTTTTCATGAGCAAATTCTGCAATACCAAGTTCTTCTAATATTGCATAAGCCTTCTCTTTAAATACTTGTTCTATTTTTCCAAAACGTCCTAAATGCAAAAAGGCTTCAAAAATATTATATTTCATTTGTTTATTAAAACCAATAAGAACATTTTCAAGCACATTCATACTTGAAAAAAGTCTAATATTTTGAAATGTTCTAGCTATTCCTAAATGCACAATTTTATGAGGTTTTAAGTGATCAATTCTTTCTCCTAGAAATTCAACCGAACCTGAACTAGGTTTATAGTTACCTGTTATAATATTAAAAAGAGTTGTTTTACCAGCCCCGTTAGGTCCAATTAAAGCAAAAATTTCACCCTCATTGATTTTAAAAGAAGTTTCATTGATAGCCCTAACACTACCAAAACTTTTTGAAATTTGTTTTAGTTCCAAAATCATTTTTTACTCCTTTTAAAACGCTTTTTAATCCCTCTAATCACATCACTCAACTCGTAATAACCCATTATGCCTTTTCTTGCAAAAAGCATTACTAAAATCAGAACAATAGAAAAAACAACCATTCTAAGTCCTGGTGTTGATTGGATATCAAGATTTAAAGAATCTATTTTTATATTTAACTCATCTAAAAATCTAAGCCACTCGCTTCCACCAATAACCAATATCGCACCTATGATAGCACCTGTAGTAGAACCAAGTCCACCCAAAACAATAATAATCAAAAGCTGGAAAGTAAGTAAAAAATCAAATTGAGTTGGAGATACGGTAGTCAACAGACAAGCTAAAAGTCCACCACCTACACCTTCTAAAAATGCTGAAGTGCCAAAAGCTAAAGTTTTTATCCAAAAAGTATTTATTCCCATGGCACTTGCAGCATCTTCATCATCTCTTATAGCCTTCATTGCACGACCATATTTAGAATAAACTATATTTAAAATTAAAATAACCGCTACAATAGCAATACCACCTGTCCAATAGATCGTGGAGAATTGTGGAATATCTACCAGTCCTCTTGAGCCATTAGTAATAGAAGGAAAATTAATAGCAGCTATTTTAATAATTATTCCAAAGCCTAAAGTTACAATAGCTAAATAATCCCCTCTCACGCGAAATACAGCAAAAGCTAAAATCAGGGCAAGCAAAGATGAACAAATTCCAGCTACAATTAAAGCTAGAATAAAGGAATTTGAATGGATAGCTAAAATAAAAGAACTAGGACCATCTAAAAAAAACTGATCATTTTTTGCATCAGCACTTAAAAGAACTAAAGCAGCTGCATAAGCTCCAATCGCAACAAATCCATTGGGTTCTAGTGAAAATTGTCCAGTTACACCATTAATAAGGTTGTAACTCACAGCCAAAATAATAAAAATAGCAATTTGATTAACAATGTTTAATCCATAGTCCCCAAAAATATAAGGAGAAATGAAAATAAAAATAATTGAAGCAATTAAAAAGATTAAATGTGAAACCTTAATTTTAACCATCATTAAAACCTACTCTTTTCAAAATTTATACCTAAAATTCCCGTAGGCCTAAATAACAATATAAACACCAAAAAAATAAAAGCAAATGCATCTTTAAAGCCTGATAAATCTGGAAAAAAAGCCACAACAACAACTTCAGTAAATCCTATAATAAGTCCACCCAAAACTGCACCTACTACAGAACCTATACCTCCTAAAACGGCAGCAGCAAAAGCTTTCAAACCTATTAAAGTTCCCATAGTAGGTTCAACAGAGTAATAATTTGCAGCCCAAAAAACACCCCCAACTGCTGCCAAAGCTGAACCTAGGGCAAAAACTATAGCAATAATACGATTTGCATCTATACCCATTAAATTTACTGTTTGTATATCAAATGCCAAAGCACGAATAGCTATACCATATTTGCTTTTATACAAAATCCATAACACTGCTATTAAAATAACAAATGTAAGAGCAGGAACCATTAAAGAACCATAAGTTGTTATCACTCCACCAAAATTAACACTTTCCTCAAAATAACTTGGCGGTGTAAAAGTTCTAGGTGTTGAAGTAAAAAGCATATTAAAAAGATTTTGCAAGAAAAAACTAATACCGATTGCTGTAATCAACAATGAAATTCTAGGAGCCTGTCTTAAAGGTTTATAAGCGATTCTATCTGTAGCTATTCCAACACAGGCAGCAAAAATCATTGCCAAAGACAAAGCTCCTAGAAAAGGAACATTTAGATTAGTCATGCAAAAAAGAGCTGCATAAGCACCAACCATCATAATATCGCCGTGAGCAAAATTAATAAGTCTTAACACGCCATAAACCATAGTATAACCAACAGCAATAAGAGCATACATACTACCCAAACTAAGCCCATTAACAAGTTGTTGTAAAAATAAAGTAGAATCCATAATCTTTCTATTTTTCCTTTAAGGATTGATAATATCTTTATAATTTTGCTTTTGATTTTTAATTTCTTTAACCACTACAGAACGAGTTGCATTTCCTGTTTGATCAATGCTAATAACACCAGAAACACCTTGATAATTTTTAGTTTGGTGAATTTTTTCATTGACGCACTTACTAGTAAGATTATCAACGCAAGCATTCATAGCATTTAGCATTACAAAATACGCATCAGCACCCATAGCCGAAAAATTTGGAACTTCTTTTGTTCCTTTAGCTTTTTCATAAACACTGATAAATTCTTTGCTTAATTTTGTAGTTGGATTATTAGCATCAAAACTATCTGTGAAAATATAACCCTCGCTTGCATCTCCAGCTAAACTAATAAAAGTTTGATCAGCAACTCCATCTGCAGAACCCATAGGAATATTTAAACCTGCGAGTTTTGATTGTCTTGCAAATAAAGAAGCTTCGCTATAATAAAGCGGTAAAAAAATAAATTCTGGATTTAAACTTTTAACTTGAGCTACAATAGCTCTAAAATCTTTATCACCTGAATTAACTCTTAAAATTCTAAGAATTTGACCACCATTAGACTTGTACTGTTTTTCAAAAGCTTTTGCTAAACCTAAGGAATAGTCAGTGCTTTGATCTGCTACAATAACAGCACTTTTGTAATTAAGTTTTGAAAAAACATATTTTGCTAAAGATGAACCTTGAAAACTGTCCATAAAACATACTCGAGAAGAATATATTTTTTTATCAAGCAATCTATCGCCAGTTGCAGCAGGAGCGATCAATGGAATTTTATTATCTTCTGCTACGCGCATAACTTGCAATGTATTAGCAGTAACCATTTCCCCTATAAGACCTATAACTTTATCTTGAGAAACTAAACGATTTGCTCCACTCGAAGATTCTAATTTATCACCTTTAGTATCAATAATAGCAAGAGAAACCTTATCTCCATTACTTAAAGTTGATTGCATTGAATTTGCAAGTTTAATCCCTTCTAGTGCACTTTGTCCATATGCTGCAGTAGCTCCGCTAAGTGGTAAAACAACTCCTATTTTGACTTCCGCAGCGCTTAAACTTAAACTTAGAATACTTGCTAAAATTAAACTTTTTTTCATTCTCTACCTTTATTTTAGTAATTATGGATTTATAATTGTTTTATAATTTTGTTTTTGATTTTGAATTTCTTTAATCACAACAGAACGAATAGCATTACCGCTTTCATCTATGCTAATCACACCACCAACAGCTTGAAAATCTTTAGTTTGATGAATTTTGCTATTAATACATTCGCTGCTAAGATTATCAACGCAAGCATTCATAGCATTCAACATTACAAAATACGCATCAGCTCCCATGGCCGAAAATGCTGGAAGTTCTTTTGTTCCTTTAACTTTCTCATAAGCTGCAACAAAATCTTTTCCTAATTGTGTAGATGGATTGTTATAATCAAAACTATCAGTGAAAACTACTCCATTAACAGCACTTCCGCCAAGATCTATAAAAGTTTGATTATTAACACCATCTCCTGCTGCTAAAAGTTTATCAAAACCAATTTGTCTTGCTTGTCTCGCAATTAAAGCAGCTTCAGGATGATAAATAGGCATATAAACAAAATCAGGCTTTAAACTCTTAAGTTGAGAAACCACAGCTCTAAAATCTTTATCTCCTGAATTAATAACAAGTTTTTTTATAATTTTCCCACCATTATTCTTAAAAGAATTTTCAAAAGCTCTTGCCAAACCTAAAGAATAAACATTGCTTTGATCTATGATGATAACGGCATTTTTAAGCCCTAAATCCTTAGATACATAAGTAGCAAATTTATCTCCTTGAAAACTGTCTTTAAAACAAACTCTACTTGCATATTTCTTTTTATCTAGCAATTTATCTCCAGATGCCACTGGAGCTATTAGAGGAATTTTTTTCTCTTCTGCTATAGAAATAGCTTGAATGGTATTTGGAGTTGTAGCTTCACCAATAATCCCAAGGACTTTATCTGTTGCTATTAAACGATTAACTCCGTTTGAAGTTTCAAGTTTATCTCCTTTTGTATCTATTGTGATAAGTTTAATAACATCTCCATTTGAAAGTTTTGGTTGTAGCTTATTAGCCAGTTCAATTCCGTTAAAAACATCTTGCCCATAAGCTGCCACAGTTCCAGTTAAAGGTAAAACTACTCCTATATTAATATCCTTAGCATATAAGCAATTTACCATAGTTAAAACACTTAAAGTTAAAGTTAGTTTTTTCATAGCATTCCTTTTAATTATAGTTTTTACATTTTATTTTAGAAATATATTATGTTTTGTTTTTTGCGCAGGTTCTTCTTCAAGAAGGTCTTTTACTTGCAAATCAAGAGCAAAATTTCCACCTTTAATATAAGCAATAATATTATCTATATCCTCGTGGCTTAAATTTCTAGCATAAAAAGCCATTTGAGAAGCTGTTGTAGAGCTACTACTATCAAGAGTATAACCTATCAAAGCTCCTTTAATATCCTCAGGAGACATATCTTTTAAAATTCTAGATCCTATAACACTCTTTTCAGCATTATCTCCATGGCAAGTATTGCATTTATTTTGAAAATACAAAGCCTTCGCTTTTTCCATATCATATTGCTTATTTGCATCAAAGGTATAAGTAAAAAATGATTTCAAGTTAATACCAAAAAGCGCAACAACAAATATTGAACTAATAAACAACCATCGTATAATCATGATTTTCCTTATTTTATTGTAATTTCCGTTTGTGTTTTATTTTGATATCTATGTGTTTTTTTATTGTATTTTTTTTCTTTTTTAATATCATAGCGATAACGAACAGTCCCTGAAACTTCTATATCTTTAAAGACTTCATCTAACGGAGCTGCAAAAACAAAATGATTTAAAATCATACCAATTAAAAATATTTTTTTCATTTTTATTCTTTAAACACAAAAAACGATTATATCAAAAAAAGATAATCCTTGTTAATGACCACCTTTATGTAAAAAATAAAGTCCTACACAAAGAGCTAAAATCGATCCAGCAAGAAAAGCCATATCCACAGGAGTAGCAAATTTCATCTGCAAAACCCTTTGAAAGAAATTTACCACTAAGACCATAATGATAACTTTTGCAAGCTTGTCTTTTAATTGATCTAAGCTATGCACCTCTAAAACCTTGCTTTGTTTTGTTTGTTTAAATTCTTCTATTTCGCTGATAAAAAGCTCATAAACTCCAAAAGAAAAAATAAACAAAACTAAAGCCATAAGATAAAGATCAACAGCTCCTATAATTAAAGCCACCACATCCTCATGCAAATCCACATTAGAACCTGCATCAAAAAAATAATTATAAGTATAAAATATAACTTTTAAAACATCATAACTTGCAATAAAAAACAATACAAAAGCTCCAATTAAACCAAAAATTACGGGTAAAATTGTAACAATACGACTTCTAACAAGTAAAGATTCAAATATTTTCTCTAACATTTTTTTCCTTATTTATTTTTTAATTCTAACCATTTTTGTGCAATACGCACAGCATTTGTTGCAGCACCTACACGAATTTGATCTGCCACACACCAAAGATGGAGTGTTTTTTTATCATACACATCAGCACGAATTCTTCCTACATAAGTTTCATTAGTATCGCTAGTCATTAAAGGCATAGGGTATTTTTTATTTTTAGGATCATCTATGACAACAACACTTGGTGCTTTTTCTAAAATTTCTTTAGCTTTTTTTACATCTATTTCTTTTTCAAAATGCATAGTAATGGCTTCGCTATGACTTCTTAAAACAGGCACTCTTACACAAGTTGCCGAAACTTCTAAATTTTTATGTAAAATTTTTTGAGTTTCATTGACCATTTTAAGTTCTTCTTTAGTGTAATCATTATCCATAAAAACATCAATTTGTGGAATAAGATTAAGTGCCAAAGTATAAGGAAAAGTTTGAGGTTCAAATTCATCAAGTTTAAAAGCAAAAAAACTTTGCATGGCTTCGACCAATTCTTGCATTCCTTCTTTTCCTGCTCCACTTGCAGCCTGATAGGTACTTACATCAACACGCTTTAAATTAAATGCATCATTTAAAGGTTTTAAAACTTGTACCATTTGTATAGTAGAACAATTTGGATTAGCAATAATCCCTGTTTTTTTCCAATCTTTAATATCCTCAGGATTGCATTCAGGAACCACCAAAGGAACATCTTTTTCCATTCTAAAATGACTTGTATTATCAATAACAACAGCGCCCGATTCTACTGCAAATTTAGCATATTTTTCACTCACACTTCCACCTGCGCTAAAAAAAGCAATATCAATAGGATTTTCTTTAAATACATTTTCAGTAAGCTCTTTGACTTTATAAGCTTTGCCTTTAAATTCTACTTCACTACCTACACTTTTTGCACTTGCTAAAGGTAAAATACTCTCCACTGGAAAATCAAGTTCATCTAAAACATTTAAAAGCTCTTCCCCAACCGCACCAGTAGCACCCACAATGGCTATTTTTTGTTTTTTTGACATTACTTATCCTTTATTTGATATTTTTTAATTTTTTCATTTAAAATTTTTATATCCATACCTAAAATTTGAGAAGCTTGATCCTTGTCATAATCTACACTTAAAAGAACTTCACAAATCAATTCTTTCTCTAAATTCTTTACATCTTTTTTTATACTTCTAGCTTCTAAGAACAAATCTTCGCTTGAAATTTCATCATCTTCGCTTAAAATACAAGCTCTTTGCACGACGGATATTAATTCTCTAATATTACCAGGAAAATCATATTCAAGTAAAGCATTTTTAGCTTCTTGGCTGAGCTGTTTTTTCTTAAAATCATATTCTTTGCAAGTATCTTCTAAAACCTTTTGAGCTATACCTAAAATTTCTTCTTTACGCTCTCTTAAAGGCGGGATATTAATAGGAACAGTGTTTAAACGATAATATAAATCTGAACGAAATTCGCCATTTTTTATTTTTTCATCTAAATTTGCATTAGTTGCACTGATAATTCTTACATCTATTTTTATGTTTTTCGTACTTCCAAGTCGTGTGATTTCTTTTTCTTGCAAAGCTCTTAAAAGTTTGGCTTGAATTTCATAAGGCATTTCGCCAATTTCATCTAAAAACAAAGTACCCTCATTAGCCATTTCAAAAAGCCCTATTTTAGTTGCATTGGCATCGGTAAAAGCACCTTTTTCAAAACCAAAAAGCTCACTTTCAATCAAATTTGCAGGAATGGCTGCCATATTAATAGCAACAAAAGGCTTATTAAAGCGTTTAGAATGAGTGTGAATATAACGAGAAAATACCTCTTTTCCTACTCCACTCTCTCCAAAAAACATTACAGAGGCATCAGTTTTAGCCGCTTTTTGACTTAAATTTAGTGTTTTTTCTAAATTAGGAGAAGTTGAAAAAAAATCTTTATTTTCTTCTTTTTTTTCATTTTTTTTGCTTTTTTTATCGGCTGTTTTTTCTCTTATGATTTTAGCACGCTTAATAGCCTCGACTAAAGTATCAACATCAAAAGGCTTGGTTAAAAAATCTTTTACTCCCAAACGAACCGCTTCTATAGCACGGTTTAAAGTAGCATTTCCTGTCATAATAATAAAATCATATTTATTTTCACAGGCTTTAACAAATTCTATGCCATCAATTCCTGGCATATTAATATCTGTAATAATCAAATCTGTATTCTCATCTATTTTTTTTAAAGCTTCAGTAGCAGATTTATAAGATTTAATATTAAATTCTTCATACTCTGCTAATGCAATTTCTAAGGATTTGCGCATATTAATATCATCTTCTACTATGACTAAATTCATCCTAAGCCTTTTAAAAAATTTCTGCTATAGTATCGAATTTGCGCTTAATTTTGAATTTACTTTTTTTTAAGATAATAAATTATCGCATTTTGTTCGCCAAATTCCACGGTAAAACGCAAAGGTAAAATTTTAATATAAGTTTCACTTTGAGCACGTAATAAGTCGGTATTAACAATATCCTTAACACTGATTTTAGCTCCTATAAAGCAATCACTTAACTCATCTTTATGAGAATTTAAAAAATTAAATTTAATTGTTTTTAGCATATTATCATCAATTAATCCTAAAGAAGTTCGAGGTAAAACTTTTAAATCTTGATCACTATAAGAAATTTCACATACCCATTGTTCTTCAATATTTTCGCTTTGCGTCATTGCTAAGGATAAATTTTGATTTTGATGAAAGAGAATGAAATTTTTACTAGAAAGCTCTGCCCAAAAAATAAATTCATCTTGGGCAAAAAGCTTAAAGCTAAGAAAAATTAATAAGCAAACAATTCTTTCCACTTGTCTGCATCGATTTTAAGTTCTAAGTTTACTCTATAAAGCCCTTGATTAAAATTCTCATCAATAATACTTGCATTTTTTATCAAACCATTTACTTGCGCAGTAATAGTTGAACTTCTAAGCATTGCATCTTTTACAGTGTCTTTACCATTCACTTTCACACCATAAAGCTTACTTGCAAGCTGTCTGTAAGCATCGGTAATCGCTGCTCTTTTTGCTAAAGCTAGGGCTTGAGCAGTAGAAACTGTATTCATCGGAGCAATCCCTTCACCAACTGCTGTAAAACTAAGTTCCGTTTCGCTAGCATCTGGAGCCAACATTTTTTCTTCTCTGATAATATCACGCACATCATCTTTATCGACTTTTTGCACGATAACATCTTGAGATGGAGCAGTGCTATTTGCACTTGAATTTTTAGTTGCACTGTTTGCACTTGGTACACAACCAGCGAAAATTCCTGCTATTGCTAGCATAAAATAAATTTTTTTCATTTTTACACCTTCAAAATATTGTAATTAGTAAAATAAAAAGCAATAAGCGTTCCAACTTTAAACTTATTGCAAATCTAAACCAAAGTTTTCATCGCTTAACTCATCCTCATCATTTTCCTCTTTAGGACACTTAGCGATGCTAACCACCTCGTCATTTTCCACATTAACCACGATGACGCCACTTGTATTACGCCCTGCCTTTCTAATGCTTTGCATATCAACACGTATCATCTTGCCTGAACTTGTAAGAGCCATCAAATCCATAGTTTCATCTACTATAACTACGCTAATAAGATCTTTGGTTTTTTCTGTAAGTTTCATACAAATTACACCCTTACCACCTCTGCTTTGCAATCTATATTCTCCAGCATTGGTGCGTTTTCCTATACCTTTTGCGCTTATGCTTAAAATTTCTTGCTCATCATTTTCTATAACAACTGCACCTACTAATTCGTCATTTTTCTCTTTAAACTTAATAGCCGTCACCCCACGACTTACACGACCGATTTCACGTACTTTAGCAAGTGGGAATTTGATACACATACCTTTTTTGGTTACTGCAAAGAGCATTTTACCTTGTGTGCTTACACTCTCTTCATTTTCAAGATTTTCATCATCTAAATTTTCAATTTCTTGATTTTCTAAATTTTCTTCACCACCACTGACAAAAATTTCATCTTCATCTCTTTGAACAATAATAGCAGTTACCAACTCATCATTTTCATCCAAGTTGATCGCTCTAACTCCTACACTTCTGATATTTTGATATTCACTCAAATTTGTACGCTTTACAATACCATTTTTAGTAAAGAAACATAAAGATTTACTCTCATCAAAATCCGTGGTTGGAATAATAGCCATGATTTTTTCTTCAGCTTGTAAATTAATAAGATTTACCACTGCTTTTCCTTTAGCCGTTCTTGAGCCTTCAGGAATTTTATAAACTTTAAGCCAATAAAGCTGTCCACGATCTGTTACAAACATAAGCGTATCATGTGTATTTGCCGTAAAGAAACTTTCTATAAAATCATCATCATAAGTCGTAACGGCTAATTTTCCTTTTCCGCCTCGTTTTTGCTTTTCATATTGTTTACTAGGCACACGCTTAATATAACCACGATGGGTAATAGTTACAACCATATTTTCATTAGGAATCAAATCCTCAATATCAATATCATCATAATCATCTTCAATTTGAGTAATACGTGGCACATCAAATTTACTTCTAATTTCTTTTAATTCATCGCGAATTAAATTTTCAAGCAAGGTTTCACTTTTTAAAATTTCTTCAAGTCTTGCAATTTCTTTCATTAATTCTGCAAGTTCATTTTCGATTTTTTCTCTTTCAAGTCCTGTTAAACGACCTAGTTTCATATCTAAAATAGCATTGGCTTGAAGCTCACTAAGACCAAATTTAGCTACCAAAGAATCTCTTGCGGTATTATTATCAGAACTGTTTTTAATTAAAGCAATCACTTCATCTATATTATCAAGTGCAATTTTAAGACCTTCTAAAATATGAGCTCTTGCTCTTGCCTTTTGAAGTTCAAAAATCGTTCTTCTAATAATAACTGTTTTTCTATGGGTTAAGAAAAGATTTAAAAGTTCTAACAAAGAGAAAATTTTAGGTTCTTTATTGTGAATTGCCAACATAATCACACCAAAAGTACTTTCCATAGTGGTAGATTTAAATAGATTATTTAAAACAATTTCACTCATAGCCTCACGTTTAAGCTCTATAACAACGCGGATTCCTTCTTTATTGCTCTCATCTCTTACTTCAGATATTCCTTCAATTTGCTTTTCTTTAACAAGCTCTGCAATCTGCTCTATAAGCCTAGCTTTATTGGTTTGATAAGGAAGCTCATCTATAACAATAACATCTTTATTTGTCCTTTTTTCAATATGAGTTTTAGCTCGCACTTTCACACGACCACGCCCTGTGCGATAAGCTTCTATAATACCTTTTTTACCATAAATTATTCCACCTGTTGGAAAATCTGGGCCTTTAATAAACTGCATAATCTCTTCTAAGCTTGCATCTTTATTATCAAGCAAATATAAAAGCCCATCTATCAACTCATTTAAACTATGAGGCGGGATGTTTGTCGCCATACCTACAGCTATACCACTTGAACCATTTAATAATAAATTTGGAACCCTAGAAGGTAAAACATCAGGTTCACTTTCTGAACCATCATAATTTGGAACAAAATCGACCGTATCTTTATCTATATCTTTTAAAAGCTCATGAGAAAGTTTACTCATTTTTGCTTCAGTATAACGCATCGCAGCGGCGCTATCACCATCTATAGATCCAAAGTTGCCTTGTCCTGTAATACTTGGATATCTCATAGAAAAATCTTGAGCCATTCTAACCAAAGCATCATAAACTGCTGTATCTCCATGTGGGTGATAACGACCTATAACAGCACCCACTATACGGGCTGATTTGACAAAATCTGTTCTACTTTTTGCCTCATCATTTTGCATAGCATATAAAATTCTTCTATGAACAGGCTTTAAACCATCTCTTGCGTCAGGCAAAGCACGACCTATAATAACACTCATAGAATAGTCTAAATAACTACTTTTTATAGAATTTTCTATATCTACAAGTTCAATATCAGAATCTTTGCTAAAAATATTCTCCATAAAAATCCTTCTATTAGTTCAAAGTTTTGATTATAGCATATTAAACTTTTGCATCAGCTAAAACAAGAGCAAAAAGTACAGAAATTTTATTTTCTTCTAAAACTTTTTTAGCTTCCAAAAGGCTAGAACCAGTTGTTACAATATCATCTACTAAAATTACAGGTTCGTGAATGGTTTTTAAGAGTTTGTAATTTCTTTTATGTTTTTGACGAAATTCTAAACTTTTTCCAGAATATTTAATATGATTTTGTGCTTTTAAAATATTAAAAACAGGTTTTACAAATTTTGTTTTAAGATATCTAGCTAAAATAGCAGAATGTGAATAAAGCATATCTTCAACCTTATCATCTAAAGCTATAACATTAATTGTCATTCTAGGATCAAAAAAATCTTTAAATTTTGCAAAACTTAATTTAGCAAGCATTTTATAAACGAAATAACCATAAAAATAATGTTTAGAGTGAAGCAAGTGTTGTATTTCATGGTATTTATAAAAAGAATAGACTTTGAAATTATTATCAAGCTTTCTTACATTTAAGGAAAATTCAGAAAGCTCTAGCTCACATAAATCACAAAAGCAAAGCAGAGCAAAAGCTCCGCAATTTATACACCTCAAAGTTCAGAGATTAAACTAGCTGCTTTATTTGCCATTTGTTTTATTAACAAATGAGTATAAAAAGTTGTTTCTTTTAGATCATCGAAACCTTGTACATCTTGCTTGGTGCGGATTGTAAATTTCTTATTTTTGTTTATATCGCTAACTTGTAAAACTCCTACTAGTTTTGAATGTAATCCTGTAGTATCTTGAGTTGCTCCATAAGATATAAATTCTAAATCAATCTTACTCACATAAGGTGAATTTTGATCGTTATTGTCAAGCACAACTATTCCTCTAGCTTCAAGTTCTTGTTTTAAATAAGTATAAAATACCGCATTAAAATTCACATCAACAAATAACTTTTTCCCTTTAGCATTTAAAACTTTTTGTCCTTCTTTTAAATCATAAAATCTATGCAAATAAACCTTTTTTAAAGCAATACCAGTGTCTAAAGTGCGTTTATTGGCACAACATTGAATTCCAACATCGCTAATGTATAAAAGCCCTTTAATCTTTGCTTCAAAGCCATCAGGACTTTCGCAAGAACTGCATTGAGAATTTCTAGAAATTTGATTAACTTGAGCAAAAGTATCTTGTTTAGTTGCACAAGCACTCAAAAATAAAATAGGCACTATAAAAATCAAAAATTTTTTAAACATTTTTTCTCCTTAGAAAATTATTTTAAAATTGTATTAAAAATACAAGCAAATTTCAAGCCAAGTTTTAAATTTATCATCAATCTATCTTTAAAACACTCAAAAAAGCTTCTTGAGGTAAATTTACCTTACCTATAGCTTTCATTCTTTTTTTACCTTCTTTTTGCTTTTCTAAAAGCTTTCTTTTTCTAGTAATATCCCCACCATAGCATTTTGCTGTCACATTTTTACCCATGGATTTAACAGTCTCCCTTGCGATGATTTTATTTCCAATACTTGCTTGAATGGCCACTTCAAAAAGCTGTCTAGGAACTATTTCTTTCATAGCGCTAACAAGCTCTCTTCCTTTACTTTGTGCTTTCTCATTAGGCACGATAATGCTTAGCGCATCAACATTTTCACCCGCCACTTTAATATCAAGTTTTACCAAATCCCCTACTCTAAATTCTATAGGTTCATAATCAAAACTCGCATAGCCTTTTGTTAAGGACTTTAATTTATCATAAAAATCCATCACAATCTCATTTAAAGGTACATCATATTCTAGCAAAACACGCTCAGGTGTGATATAGTCCATTTTAACCTGTATTCCTCTTTTGCGATTTAAAAGAGTGATTAAATTCCCTAAAAATTCACTTGGAGTAATGATAGTGGCTTTAACATAAGGCTCTTTTATATGATCGATTTTATTAACAGGAGGAAGCTCGCTAGGATTTTGAATTTTAACAAGTTCTCCATCGGTTTGATAAATTTCATAAGTCACAGTTGGAGCTGTAGCAATTAAATCAAGATTAAATTCTCTTTCAAGTCTTTCTTTGATCACTTCCATGTGTAAAAGTCCTAAAAACCCTACCCTAAAACCAAAGCCTAAAGCCAAAGAAGTTTCAGGCTCATAGGTAATAGAACTATCGTTAAGTTTTAGCTTATCTAAAGCATCTCTTAAATCTTCAAATTTATCCGTTTCTATAGGATAAAGTCCTGCAAAGACAAAAGCTTTAGCCTTTTCAAAACCGCCTATGGCTTCTTTAGCCTTGTTTTTTACTAAAGTAATAGTATCGCCTACTTGTACATCACCTACAGTTTTAAGCCCTAAAACCACCACGCCTACTTCACCTGATTGTAAAGATTGAGTTTTAATTGGGCTTAAAGGATGAGGATAAAAAAGATCTTGAACTATATGTTTTTTATCCGTACTCATGACTAAAACTTCATCATTTTTAGCAATACTTCCTTCATAAATCCTAACTAAAGCCAAAGCACCCAAATAATTATCAAACCAAGAATCATAAATTAAAGCCTTAGTAGGAGCTTCATCATCTGTTTTTGGTGCAGGGATTTTAGTAATAATTGTTTCTATAAGCTCTTTTATACCCACTCCTGTTTTTGCACTCACGCAAATGGCGTCTTTACAATCTATGCCTATAATATGCTCGATTTCATGCTTGACTTTTTCAATATCAGCATTAGGCAAATCGATTTTATTAATCACAGGAATGATTTCAAGATTATTTTCAAGCGCTATATAAACATTAGCTATAGTCTGTGCTTCAACACCTTGAGAAGCATCTACTACAAGTAAAGCCCCTTCACAACTTGCCAAAGAACGACTCACTTCATAAGAAAAATCCACATGGCCAGGAGTATCAATAAGATTTAAAACAAAATTTTCGTTATTAAATTTATAATTTAAACGCACCGATTGTGCTTTTATAGTGATACCACGCTCTTTTTCTATATCCATAGTATCCATAACTTGTGAACTCATCTGCCTATCACTAATAGCACCACACTCGCTAATAATCCTATCTGCAAGAGTAGATTTTCCATGATCTATATGAGCTATAATAGAAAAATTTCTAATATTTTTTACCGACAAAATTTCATCCTAAATATAAAATTTTAAAGCTAGGATTTTAACAAAATTTATGTTTAAAACAAATAAATTTTATTTTATATAAAAAACTTCAATTGAAATTTATATAAAGCATACTAAAATATCAAATGTTTGAAAAATATTTAAAATCAGCTATGTTTTTAGCTCTTTATCCCTTAGCAATGTTAGCTTCTAATTTGCACGAATTTATAGCACTAAGTCAAAATAACGAATCCTATCTCATTAAACAAATGCAAAGCGAACAAGCAAATTTGGACAAAGAACAAGCTTTTAGAAATTACCTACCCTCTCTTGGTCTAAACTCAGCTTATGTAGCCAACAATAAAGATCGCTTCATTATCGATCCACAAGAAAGTTTATTTGCTAAAGTTTCTCTTAATTTTTTGCTTTTTGATGGGGGTGCTAGAGAGGCCAATTTAAGGGCTTTAGAAAGCAAAGAAAAATTAAGCCTTTTAGACAAAGAACAAAGCAAAAATTACCTTGCCTTAAATGCAATCACACTTTATTTCAACACCCTAAGTCTTGAAAAAATTTTACTAGCCAATCAACAAAAAGTAGCTTTTTTAAAATCAACTTTTGAAAGATTGCAAAAATTTTACGATGCAGGACTTAGCCCTAAACATGAACTTGAAAGCATTAAAGCCAAATATCATTTAAGCTTATTAGAGCTCAGTCAAAATGAATTAAAACTTGCCAATATACAAAAAGAGATTAAAATTTTAAGCGATACAGATTTTAAAGTGCAAGGGAATGCTTTTTTAGAAAATCCGCAACAAGAAAAAAGTCAAAACTATGAAGTAATGATAGCTAAAGAACAAATCAATCTTGCTAAAGAAAGTGTAAATTTAGCAAAAGCTGAATATTTTCCAAAATTTTATATTCAAGATAATTTTAACTTTTATAAAAACAATTATAATCCAAAAGTTCCGGCTCCTTTTGCAAATTTAGCGGATCAATTCTTAGAAAAATATTCTCAAGGTAATCAGTTTATTTTAGGTATGGAATGGAAAATTTTTGATTTCAATGCAAGGGCTAAAGAAGTTGAAAAAGAGCGTTTAAACGTTCAAATAGCCAATGCAAACGCAAGGTTTAGTGAGAGAAAAAATAAAGAAGAATTAAATTATTTAGACAAAAGTTTAAAAGTTTTACAAGAACAAATTTTAGCTCTTAATCTTAGCTTAAATGCTGCAAATTTAGCTTTTGAAAGTGTAGATAAAAAATACCAAGCAGGACTTGTTTCTTATGTGGAATATCTTCAAGCTTTAGAGGCTAAATTTAAAGCACAAAGCGATTTAGAGCTTGCTAAAAATGAATTTGAAATTACTAAAGCAAATTATTATTTTAATGCAGGTATAGATCTTAATTCAAAGGTTAAAGAATGAAAAAAATTCTATTTTTACTTCTTGCTTTTAATTGCGCCTTTGGCGAAGAAATTTATGCAAGTTTCAATGTAGAAGCATCAAAACAAAGTAAACTTGCCCTTGAAAGCATAGGTTTAGTTCAAAAAATTCCTGTAGAAATTGGACAAAAAGTCAGCAAAGGAGAACTTTTACTTGCTCTTGATCAAGAAAGTGAAAAAATAGCTCTTCAAAATGCCCAAAATTCTTATCAACTTGCTCTTGTAGAATACGAAAATACCAAAAGCAAAATGCAAAAAATCAAAGCTGTAGAAAATGTTATAGACAAACAAAGCTATGAAGATATGAAAGCTAAGTTTGATGCAGCTAATTTAAATTTAAACAAAGCAAAAATCAATATAGCTTATTATAAAAATATCATGACAAAAAAAGAATTGCGCGCACCTTATGATGCTATTATCGCAAATAAATTTATACAAGTGGGTGAAGGAGTAGGAGGAGTAGCTCAACCTTTAATAGAAATTTTTTCCTATCCACAAAGCAAACTGATTTTAAGTTTTGATGAAAAATACAAAGATAAAGTTAAATTAGGCGATGATTTCTTTTACAAAATCGATCAAAATGGTACAGAATTGAAAGGAAAAATCAGCCTTATCTATCCAAGTATAGAAGTAAAAACAAGAAAAATTTATGCTGAAGTGCAAACTACAAATTTAACACCAGGGCTTTTTGGCGAAGGTAGAATCATCACTAAAGATTAAAAATGTTTAAACTAGCTATAAACCGACCAATTACTGTGCTAATGTTTTTCTTAGCTCTTATGATTTTTGGACTAATCTCTGCTTTTAGCATGAGTGTAAATTTATTTCCTAATGTTTCCATACCTCTTATAAAGATTACAAGCAAGGTAAATGGGGATTTAAATTTCGTAGAATCAAAAATCACTAAAGAAATAGAAAATGCTCTAAGTGAGATTGATGGAGTAAAGACCATAACCTCAGCTGCGTATGATAATTTTAGTGTGAGTGTAGTCGAGTTTAAACTAGGTAAAAATCTTGAAGTAGCTGCTAATGATGTGCGTGATAAAATAGGAACTTTAAGCCTACCTTCTAAGCCTGAAATTGAAAAAATCAGCTCAGATTCTGGTTCTGCTATTTCGCTTTTTTTATATTCTAAAGATAAATTACAACTCATGCGCGAAATCAATGATAAAATAAAACCTTTTTTGCAAAGAGTTGAAGGAGTAGGTAAAATCGAAGCTAAGGGTTTTTTAGAACCCCAAATTCGCATAGAATTAAAACCAAATGAACTTAGAAAATACAATCTTAATGCTCTTGATGTAGCAAATATTATCAAAAGTCAAAATTTTAAACAAGCCCTTGGCGAACTTAATAACAATCAAGATAACTATATCATCAAAGGCTATTTTGAAGCCACAAATTTAGAAGAACTTAGCAATCTTCGCATAAAAACAGGGGTATTTTTAAGCGATATTGCTAATATTTCAAGCCTTTATGAAGATGAAAAACAAAGTGCTTTATACGAAGGTAAAGAAGGGGTGCTTTTAGAACTCGGAAAAATCACAAATTATAATACCCTTGAAATGATTAAAAATGTCAAAAATGCCTTGCCTATTTTAGAAAAACAAATTCCAAAAGATATAAGCATTAATGTGCTTTACGATAAAAGCTTAAATATCCACAAGCACCTTTCTCAAGTGATTTTTGATATGGTTTTGGGAATTTTTCTAACCCTTGTAATTGTATTTTTATTTTTAAGAAATTTAAGTGCAACTCTCATTGCTTGCATAGCTATACCTACTTCTATCATTTCAACTTTTTTTATTATCGATCTTTTAGGCTATGATTTAAACCGCTTAACTTTCATAGCTTTAACCTTAAGCATAGGAATTTTTATCGATGATGCTATAGTAGTGATTGAAAATATTGCTAAAAAACTAAAAACTTATCCGCCTTTACAAGCTGCTTTTTTAGGTATCAACGAAATAGGTTTTAGCGTTTTAAGCATCAGTATAGTTTTACTTTGTGTTTTTATCCCTATTTCTTATATGAACTCTATACCAGGGCTTTTTTTCAATGCCTTAGGCATAAGCGTTGCAAGTGGGATAGTGATAAGCTTTTTGGTTTCTGTATTTTTAATACCTAGTATTGGAGCAAGATTTTTAAATCCAAAAGAAAGTAAGTTTTATGAAAAAACAGAAGTTTTTTTTGAAAAAATAGAGCAAAAGTATGAAAATTTACTCTATAAAATTTTACAAAATAAAGCAAAATTTATCCTAGCCACTCTTGTTTTTGTAGGGCTTTCTTTTGCTTTAGCTACCCGTATAGGACTTGATTTTTTACCTATGGAAGATGATAGCGAAATTCAAGTTTTACTTGAAAGCAAAAAGGATTTAAGTTTAGAAGCCATGAAAGAAAAAAGTTTAAATTTGCTTGAAAAAATCAAAAATGATAGCAATGTCAAATACGCTTTTTTACTTGTAGGCTATGATGATGCCAAAGATGCTACAAAGGCTAAAATTTATGTTAAACTTAAAAATTTAGACGAAAGAAATTTAAGACAAAGTGCTATAGTAAGTTTATATCGTCAAAAATTTCAAGATGAAAGTTTAAAAATCAAAATTTTAGAACTTCCAAAGATAGAGGGTGCAGGCATTGATGATCCCGTGCAGTTTTTAATCTTAGGAGATGATTTAAACACTCTAAAAGAAGCTGCTTCTCGAGCAAAAGAAATTTTGGGCACTAATGCACGCATTGTAGATATAAGCGACAATGCTAATGCTACAAAAGATGAAGTAGCCTTACGCATCAACAAAGAAAAAGCTAAACTTTTAGATGTCAATCCTGAATATATCGCTGGGGTTTTAGGGTATTCTTTTTCGCAACTTAGCGTAGGAAGTATGGATAGAGGCAATTCAAAAGATGATATTATCCTAAGTTTTGCTCCAGAATTTAAAAAAAACATAGAAGCTTTAAAACGCATTAGTATTAAAAACAACCAAGGTGTAAATTTAGAACTTTCAAGCGTGGTGGATTTTATATACAGTAAGGATTTAAAAACTATCAATCGTTACAATAAAAACCGCTCTGTGAAAATCACAGCTGGAGTAAATGATCTTTCCTTAGGAGCGGTGCAAAAACTTTTACTAGATAATATGGATAAAATTTTAAATAATAATGCAAGTCTTAGCTATGCTTTTTCAGGCTTTATCAATCTTTTAGGTGAAACCGTGCAAGGTTTTGCTATGGCAGTAGTACTTGCTTTTGTTTTAATTTATCTTGTTTTAGCCGCACTTTATGAAAGTTTTATTCTGCCTTTAATCATCATGATAACCATGCCTTTAGCCTTTGGCGGAGCTTCTATAGGACTTTTTATCACAGGGCATAATTTTTCGCTTTTTGTACTTATTGCCATCATCTTACTTTTTGGTATGGTGGGGAAAAATGCTATTTTACTTGTGGATGTGGCCAATAAAAAATGCCATGAAGGTTTAGATCCCGATAAAGCTCTTTTAATCGCTGGAAAATCACGCTTAAGGGCTATATTGATGACAACTTTTGCTATGATTTTTGCCATGCTCCCACTCGCTCTTTCAAGGGGTGCGGGCTATGAAGCTAATTCTCCTATGGCAATAGCTATTATCTTTGGACTTATAAGTTCGACTTTGCTTACCTTACTCGTAGTACCTGCACTTTTTAAATTTTGTTTTAAGCTAGATAGCAAATTAAGAAAAATTTATGAGAGAGAAAAATTAAATTAACCAAAATGATTAATTTAATTTTTTTAAGTATTATTCTTATAAAGTGCTTTTAAGTTATCATAGGCAATTTGTATTTTTTCAAACTGTTCTCTTGCGTAAGCTTTTTCTATTGCACTTTTTCCTTGATGAAAATCAGGATGATAAAGTTTTACCAAAATCAAATATTTTTGTCTGATTTCACTAAGATCATTTTGCGGAGTACATTCTAAAGTATTAAAATAATTACTAAAAAGCTTAGCTAAAGCATTAAATTTCCATTTCATATTTTCTTTATTGTGAATATTTTGGCGAAATTTTTTATACTCTTCTCGGTCAACTTCAAAATTCACGCAATATTTTAAATGCTCGCTCTCATCTGCAAAAGCTTCAAAAAGTTCAAGAGTATTCTCGTTTTTATATTCTAAAATTAGAATATTTGTCATTTCATTATATTCTATATTATGATCTTGAAAATAATTTCTTATATAGGTAACAAATAATTTTTCATTAGAGCTTAACTTCATCAAAATTCTACCCGCAGCAAAATCAATCTTGATAAACAACATAGGCTTAAGCATATTATTTTGCTCAAAATTTAATCTAAAAGTTTTAAAATGAGCATCTTGTAAATTCTCTATACCTTCATTTGTACTTTTGCGATATTTTTGATCTAAAACTTTTAAGAAATAACGACGCTGTGGAATTTCATTTTCTTCAAAAAAAGAAAAAATTTTATTTTTTCGTCCTATGACCTTTGTGAAATTTTTAGTAATCAAGTCTTTAAAATACTGAAATACGCTAATATCATCTGTATTAACATTGATAGTTTCTAAAGTTTGCACGATTTGCATCTATTTCTCCCATAAAACCTCATTTTCAAAAAGCTCTTTAGTGCCTTTTAAAATTTCATTGGGTGTATAATCGGCTTTATAAGATAAAGATTGACACTTTTTTACAAAATACCCAAGATAAATATAATCTAAGTTCATTTTTTTAGCTATTTGTATTTCATTGAGCAAAGAAAATTTACCCAAAGAAAAATACGAAAAATCAGGATCATAAAAACAATAAATGCTTGAAATTCCATCCTCTAAAATATCAATCAAATCAACACAAACGAGCTTATCTTCTATATAAAATGCAAGCTCATATCCAAAATTCATAAAACCATCGACATAAAGATTATAATACTGCTTAAAGCTTAAATCATAACGCTTCCAGTTCTTTTTTTCTTCCATAAAACGATGGTATTTATCATATAAAAACAAATGTTCATTGCTTAAATTGGGTGTTCTAAGCATAACTTTGGTGTTAATATTTTTATTTATAACCCTTCTTTCACTTTTTGAAAAATTATATTCATTAACTAAAATTCTAAGACTTAAACATTCATCACAATCTTTACAAATAGGGCGTGAAAAATACCTACCAAAACGACGCCAACCTCGTTTTATTAGCCCATTATTGATTTCTTTAGGGCAATTTTCAATGTATTTATACTCTATTCTTGAGCGTTTATCTTTTAAGTAAGGACACTGATCTTCAAGAGTACAAAAACCAATCTCAAGCATTAAATTTTCTTAATATCTGCATTTTTGATAAATCCGGAAAATTCATCCTGTAGTTTTTCTTGCTTTAAGAAAATTTCTTGCATTTCCTTATCTATGTTTGCTTCTTGATTTTTTTCGCGAATATCTTTAGCTAGTTTTTCTAAATTTTTTACACTTGCACCACTCTTGCTTGATTTCTTCGCTAATTTTGGAGTATTGGCGTTAGCTTGCATTTCTTTTTTAATACTTTTAAGACTGTCTAAAAAATCCATCTATTATTCTCTACTTTCTCGTATTTTTTTAAGCGTAGCAGCTATTGCAGCTATAACTTCTTCTTTGTTTTCTTGATGACGATCTTCTGTTTTTTCTAATAATTCTTGCATATGTGTTTCTATGAAAGAGGTGTCTAAATACCCTCTTCTAAATTCTCTTGTTTTTGTAATGGCAATTAAAAATGGTATCGTTGTTCTAATATCATCAATCACAAATTCCTTCAAAGCACGCTCAAGTTTATTAACCGCTAAATCATAACTGGTTGCTTTAATAATAAGCTTTGCAAGCATGGAATCATAATAAGGCGGCACAGTATAGTCTTTATAAATATGACTATCAACCCTAACAGATGGTCCAAGAGCTGGGTAGTATTCTCCTATTTTTCCAGGACTTGGAATAAAATTTTTCCATACATTTTCAGCAGTAATTCTAGCTTCAATAGCAAAACCCCTAGGTTTAATATCGCTTTGTTCTAAGTCCAAAATTTCTCCTGCTGCAATACGAATTTGTCTTACAATAAGGTCAATACCTGTAATTTCTTCAGTAATTGGATGTTCAACTTGAATTCTTGTATTCATTTCCATAAAATAAAAGCGATTATAATCATCAAGCAAAAACTCTATAGTTCCAGCATTTGTATAACCTACAGCCTTAGCAGCTGCCACAGCTGTAACACCCATGGTTTTTCTAAGATTATCTGAAATTCCAGGGCAAGGTGCTATCTCAATTACCTTTTGATGTCTTCTTTGGATAGAGCAATCCCTTTCACAAAGATGGATAATATTTCCGTAGTTATCTCCTAAAATTTGAAATTCTATATGCCTAGGATTAACTACATATTTTTCCATAAATACTTCATCATTATTAAAGTATGTTAAAGCTTCTCTTTTGCAAGATTCAAAAGCATTTTCAAGATCTTGTTCTTTATGAACAACGCGAATTCCGCGTCCACCTCCACCACCTGAAGCTTTTAAAATAACAGGATAACCAATCTTCTCAGCAAAAATTTTAATTTCTTCCATGCTATAGGAATTTAATTTTTCAGTCCCTGGAACAATAGGTATACCATTTTTAGCCATTAACTTACGAGCGATATTCTTATTTCCCATCTTATGAATTACTTCAGATTTTGGACCTATAAAAATAATTCCAGCATCTTCACAAGCCTTAGCAAATTCGTAATTCTCACTTAAAAATCCATAACCAGGATGGATCGCATCAGCACCACAAGCCTTAGCAATCTCGACAATACGAGCAACATCTAAATATCCTCTTATAGCATCCGTTCCTATGCGATATGCCTCATCTGCGATTTTTACATGCAAACATTCACGATCAGGCTCTGTAAAAACTGCAACACTTTTAATATGTAAATCTCTACAAGCACGGATTACTCTAACAGCTATTTCAGCTCTATTTGCTATGAGAATTTTATGGATTTGATTCATAATTTGCCTTTTTTGTTATATTTTTATTGTTAATTTTAGCAAATTTTCCTTACAAAAACTTAGCAAAAAATTTAATTTATTTTAGTTATAATAAAACTTTTTAAAATTTTAATTCCAATAAAGAAAAGTTATAATTATAATGGTTGCTGATAAAAGATTATTTTATTTAAGTTGTATTTTAATCACCATAGGAATAGTATTTTCATACTCTCTTACAGCTTTTACTGTTCTTTTTCTTGACTATAGCGAGTTTCATTTTTTTATTCGTCAGCTTTTTTTTGGAATTAGTGGCATACTTATAATGTTTTTTATTTCTCGTTTGGATCCTGATAAAGCACTTTCTAAAAAAATTATTTTAGCTATTTTGATTGTTTCTTTTATCTTTATCATCATTTTACCATTTTTACCTTCTGCACTAGCAACAGCTAGCGGAGGAGCTAAACGCTGGATACGCTTAGGCCCACTCTCTATCTCTCCTGTGGAATTTTTTAAAATAGGATTGATTTATTTTTTAGCATGGAGCTATACAAGGCGTATTGATGATAGCAAAAAAGCTATCAGACACGAGGCTCTAATTCTTCTGCCTTATTGTATCTTAGCTTCTATAGTTATAGGATATATTTATATCACTCAAAACGATTTAGGACAAAGTATAATTTCTTTCTTTTTAATTCTAGCTTTAGCTTTTTTTGCAGGAGCTAGTAAAAGACTTTTTGCTTTTGGAACTTTAATCATTATGATGATAGGTATAATGGTAATTTCTAGTAATCAAAGAAGAATTCAAAGAATTGCTTCTTGGTGGGGGAATATACAAGATGCTTTTTTACCTATGCTTCCTGATTGGTTGGCAAATGCTTTAAGAGTAAGTAGCAACAGCGAACCTTATCAGATTTCGCACTCTTTAAATGCTATAGCCCATGGAGGAATGTTTGGCGAAGGCTTAGGACTTGGAACTTTTAAATTAGGCTTTTTAAGTGAAGTACATACTGACTTTATTCTTTCAGGAATTACTGAAGAAATAGGACTTTTGGGTCTTGGAGTTATTTGTTATATTTATCTTTGGATGATTTTAAGAATTTTTAGAATTGCAGGAAGATGCGAAGCTAAACAAGATTTTATTTTCTGTTCAGGCATAGCCTTACTTTTACTTTTTTCCTTTTTTATGAATGCTTTTGGTATTATTTCTCTTACTCCACTAAAAGGTGTGGCTGTTCCACTTTTAAGTTATGGAGGAAGTTCAATGTGGGCAATTTGTATAGGTATAGGATATGTATTAATGATTTCAAAAAAGGTTAAATTATGACAATAGCTTTAACAGGTGGCGGAACTGGAGGACATTTGGCCATAGTGCGTTGCTTATTAGAAAGTGCGATTAAAAAAAATATAGAATGTGTATACATAGGTAGTCAAAATGGTCAAGATAAAGCTTGGTTTGAAAATGAAGTACGTTTTAAGGAAAAATTTTTTTTAAGCTCTAAAGGAGTGGTTAATCAAAACAAATTTGGCAAAATTAGTTCTTTACTCCACACCTTAAAACTCTCCAAAGATTGTAGAGAAATTTTTAAAAAATACCACATCCAAGCCGTTTTTAGTGTAGGTGGATATAGTGCAGCTCCTGCATCTTTTGCGGCTTTATTCTCACATTTGCCTCTTTTTATACACGAGCAAAATTCAAAAAGTGGCTCTTTAAACATGCTTTTAAAACCTTTCGCTACAAAATTTTTTAGCGCCTTTGAAAAAGAATTTAGTCCTTATCCTGTGGCAAATAAATTTTTTGATAATGCTAGGACTCGCACAGAATTAAAAAATATTATTTTCCTAGGAGGATCACAAGGAGCTAGTTTTATAAACGAACTAGCTTTAAATCTCGCCCCAAAGCTTCAAGAACAAAATATCAAAATCATCCATCAATGTGGAAAAAATGATTTTGAAAAATGCAAAAAACACTACCAAAGCTTAAATATCCAAGCTGATGTTTTTGACTTTAGTTCAAATTTGGAAGAAAAAATGAAAAATGCAGATCTAGCTATATCAAGAGCAGGTGCAAGCACCCTTTTTGAACTTTGTGCTAACACCTTGCCTGCTATTTTCATACCTTATCCTCATGCAGCTAAAAATCATCAATACTTTAATGCTAAATTTTTACAAGATCAAGCTTTATGTCAAATTTTCACGCAAGATTCGATCAATCTTGATGATTTTTTCAAAGCAATGTTAAAACTTAACTTAGAAGATATTTCCACAAGATTGCAAAATATAGCACAAAAAAATGGTGGGGATATTTTACTAGAAAAAGCACTATCTGATAACTTGGCTTTTATACGATAAATATCCAAAGATATTTACCAAAATCCCTACAAAAATCAACATCAAAATAGCAAGTGAAAAATTCTCAAATTTATCATGTAAAAAGCCTATAATCCACTGCCCTTGTGCTGCGATTAAATATCCAAAACCTTGAGCTAAAGCAGAAAGCTTTGCTGCTACTTGGGTATTTGAACTTTTTTGAGCGATAAAAAGCAATGCAATACCAAAAACCCCACCCCATGGAAAGCCCATGATAAAAGCACTGATGATAATAGAAATTTTGCTATCAAAAACAAAAAGCATGGCAAAAGCGATCACATACATACTACACAAACTTGCTATGTAAAAAGTATGTAAATTTTGCCTTAATTTTCCTAAAAGTAAAGGGCCAAAAAGAGACACTGGAGCTGCAACAAGTTGAGCAAAAAGAACCATATTTGTAGAAAATTCTTTATCAAATCCTTTTTCTACAACAATTTGAACATACCAAAAAAACAAAGAATAAGCTAAAAAACTTTGAAATCCCATAAAAAGAGTAATTTTCCAAGTTGTTAAATTTGTAAAAAGATTGATTTTTTTATAAGCTTTTTTCTTAATGCGAAAAAATCTACCATTTTTAGCTTGAGGATAGTAAACTACTAAAGCTACAAAAGAAAAAATAGCCCAGAAAAACATAGCTCCAGCTAAATCAAATACACTAAGCAAAGGTATAGCTAAAGCAATACCCATAATCGAAGAAATACTCAAAACAAGACTATAAATTCCCATTATACTTGCCATTTTTTTTGGAAATTTTTCTTTAATAAAACTAGGAAGTAAAACATTTGCAATTGCTATACCACAGCCCATTGCTAACATTCCTAAAAATAAGCCATATACACCAAAATAAGAACGAATAATTTCGCCTAAAAAAATTAAAAAAATTCCAAAAACAATAGCACGAATAGGAGAAAAATACCCCACAATAAAAGAAATACTTCCAAAAGCTATCAAAGGAAGACTTGTAAGTATGCCCGCTACGGTTGAGTTTAAATAATACTTATCTTTAATAATATCAATAATAGGCCCCACTGCAGTAATTGGGGCTCTAAGATTAAAAGCTACAATAATAACAATAATAACATTAATCCAAAATATCTTTTTAAAAGAAGCCATAAAAGCCTTATTTGTTAAGTTCTACTTTGAATATTTTACCTTCTGCCATCTTAGGAATCCATAAAATATTACCTTCAATAAATATATCTGCAGGACCTTTCATCAAAGGAAATTCAAGTTTTACAGATTTAACATTATCTAAATTATAAATATATCCATTTAGATTATTTCCCCAAGAACTTACCAATAAACCATCTTTATAAGGAACTATTCCATCATAAGATTCTTTTTCATTTTTAATTATACTGAGTTCTTTTGTATTTAAATCATAAGCCATTACAACACCGCCACTTACACCATCAGGATGATAACCAGCTATAAAAAGCTTATGTTTTTTTCTATCTAGATATAACCCATTTGGACCACCAAATTTTACTAAATCAAGTTTTAATAATTCATCATATTGCTTAGTTTTTAAATCAACCTTTAAAATAAGTCCTGTGCCAGTATCGCTAACCAAAAGCGTATTGTCGTCTAATTTTTCTATGTCATTTAAAAAGATTGCACCTTTAATAGGTAAATTAAAAATTTCTTTTTTAGTTTTAAGATCAAAACCGCGTAAAACATCGATATCTACCACATAAAGAGTTTTTCCAATCTCCATCATGCCTTTTGGTGCATTAAGATGGGTTAAAAATTTATATTCTAGCACTTTGCCATTTTTATCAAGCTTAGAAATAAATCCATCATTATCTTTCGCCAAAGGTTCAAGTTTTTCTCCTACATTAGATACATAAACATAGTTTTTATCTACAAAAATACTTTCAGGGCTTTTAAAACCATCAAATTCTTGATATTTTAATTCACTTGCACCAAGCAAACTTCCAAGAAGCGCTAAACTTAAAACATATTTTTTCATATTTTCTCCTTTATTTAAAAATATTTTCATTGAATTATATTTATTTAGATAAAAAAAATGTGCTAGTTTTTTGATAAAAAATACAAGTTTTTTGTTTTTTGATATTGCTTAGGAGTTTGCTCATATTTCTCTTTAAATCTTTCAATAAACCAAGCTACTGAAGAAAAAGCGCACTCATTAGCTATTTCATTAATATTTTTTTTAGAAAATTTAAGTAAAATCTTTGCTTTTTGCAACCTTTTTTCATCTAACCATTTTTTAGGACTTTGTCCAAAACATTTCTTAAATTCTTTAGAAAAAGTTGCTAAATCTAATTTCGCAAAATTAGACATTTCATTTACGCTTAAAAATTCTCTACCACAATACTCAAAAAGTTGGGAAAGATCAAGGCGAAATTCTTTTAAAATTCCTGATAAAAAACTAATAAAATAAATATTCTTATTTAAAAGCAAATGTAAAAAAATCTCTTCAAATTTCAAACTCACTATAGGATCTAAAATTTGCGTATTTTCTTCAAAATGCGGTGAAAAACTTTCCAAAATTCCTTGCAAAATCTTATCATTTTTTACCCAAAAAATTTCATAGTTTTGAAACTTTTGATCTAGTTTAAAAAAATCTTTATACTTATAAATAAGCTCAATTAAAAATGCATTGTCAAAAAAAAATAAATAAGCTTCATAAACTCCTTTACTAAGTCCTACATTGCTTAAAGTATAGCTCCCAGCTTTTAAAAACAAAGTTTCATAAGAGTTAATCTTATAATCTTTTGATGCAGTGTGTAAAATTTTATATCCTTTGCGAACAAAAGTTAAAAGATGACTTCCTATATTAACAAAAGTAGAATGCGAAGTATCCGTTTGTGTATATTTAGCAAAAGTGCAAGATTTAATTTTTTTATAATTGACACCTTTTAATTGCTTTAAATCTTCTGGTAAAGAAAGAATTTTATTCATCGTAAATTTTGCCTACATTCTAAAAGATACTTTTTAAGATCTTTTTCTTTCATTAAAATTTCACGCATACAAACGCCTGCTATATTTATATCTTTAAAATTTTCTATATTTTGAGCATTGATACCGCCTATAGCATAAAGTGGTATTTGACTAAATTCAAGCAAGGATTTTAAAAAATCAAGCCCTTTAGGCTCTAAACCCACCTTGCAAGAACTTTCAAAAATATGCCCTGCAAAAGCATAATTTACCTTATAGCTCATCGCCTCTAAAAGCTCTTCTTTGCTATGGACTGAAGTACCAAGTACATGAAAATATTTTACTAATTTAGGCTCTTTTCTTAGCAAAGAAAGCGGTGCGTGAAAATAACGATGTCCTAATTTTAAACACTCCCTATCAAAAAAATGCAAAAAACAAGTCACTTTTTGCTTTGCACAAATGCTTAAAACTTCTTTTGCTAAGTCATAATACTCAAATTCGCTTAAATCTTTTTCTCTTAAAACTATAGCATCTACCTTAGCCTTAGCAAGTTTTTCAATCTGCTTTAAGAAGTCTATTTCTACACATTTTCTATCGCTTATAGCAATGATTTTTTTATCCCACATAGATACTATCACTCATCACAGCTTGTAAATTTGATCTTTTAAGCATAGTTAAAATTTCATCCACGCTCCTATCATCTGAAATTTCAAACTGCCCATCGCCCTTTTTCTCGCCCTTATGTTCACCTATACCCACACTAACTCCTGCGCTCATTTTAGTAGCCCCAAGCTTAATAACCTCATCTCTAAAACCTATTCTTTCACGGCTTGAAATAGTAATGCCCGCAAAAGGCAAAAAGAGCCTATAAGCACAAAGCACTTGTAAAAGGCGTTTTTCACTCACATCTTTAGGATGAATTTTAGCATTATTGATAATAGGTCTTAAACGAGGCACCGAAATAGAAATTTCAGCATGAGGATAAGCTTGTTGTAAAAAATGTGCATGAAGTGCCGTAGCAAGGGCGTCTTTTCTAAAATCATCTATGCCTAAAAGCGCCCCAAAAGCCACTCCACGCATACCCGCTTTTAAAGCTCTTTCTTGAGCGTTAAAGCGATAAGGGAAAATGCGTTTTTCACCCGCTAAATGAATTTTAGAATATTTTAAAGGATTGTAAGTTTCTTGAAAAACAGTCACATAATCACAACCCTTTTCATGTAAAATTTTATATTCGTCTTCATTCATAGGATAAATTTCAACACCTACAACCTTAAAATACTCTCTAGCAATCTTGCAAGCATTTGCTATATATTCTACACTTGCAAACTCCCTACCCTCGCCTGTTAGCATTAAAATTTCTTCTAAACCACTTTTAGCAATGGCTTGCATTTCTTCGTGAATTTCAACTTCATTTAGTTTAGCTCTTGCGATTTTATTACCTTTTTGAAAACCACAATAAACACATTTAGAATTACAATAATTTGACAAATAAAGTGGGGTAAAAAGAGAGATAGAATTTCCAAAATATTTTTGCTTGACTTTAGCGGATTTAAAGGCTAATTCTTCTATGAAATCTTCTGCTGCGCTTGAAAGCAAAGCTTTTAAATGTTCTATACTTAAATGTGTTTGATTTAAAGCATTTTTAACATCTTTAGCGCTAAATTGACTCTCATCATAGCTTTGAACTTGACTTAAAACCTTGTTTAAAATTTCGCTTTTTATTTCCTGCATATGAGGTAAATGCTGCATATAATCTTGCATGATTAATCCCTTAAAAAGCCTGTTAATGGAGAACTTGCTTTAGCCTCGCTCACGCTTGCCAAACCCGCCAAAAAAGCCACTCTTCCCGCATTTACCGCCAAAGAAAAAGCTCTAGCCATCAAGGCTATATCTTTAGCTTCAGCTATGGCTGTATTTACCATCACCGCACTTACTCCCATTTGCATAGCTTCACAAGCTTGTGCAGGACTTCCAATACCCGCATCTACAATGATAGGCAAATCAATTTCATTAAGCAAAATTTGTATAAATTCCTTAGCACATAAGCCTTTATTGCTCCCAATAGGCGCTGCCAAAGGCATGATAGCCGCAGCTCCTGCATCACGCATAGCTCTAGCTGCGTAAAGATCAGCATGCATGTAAGGTAGGGGTGTAAAACCCTCTTTAGCTAAAAGCTCGCAAGCTTTAATCGTTTCATAATTATCAGGCAGCAAATACCTACTATCGCTTATCACTTCTATCTTGATAAGTTCTCCACAACCAAGCTCTCTTGAAAGCCTTGCAATACGTAAGGCTTCATCGGCGTTTCTTGCGCCTGAAGTGTTGGGTAAAAGTGTGATATTTTTAGGGATATAATCAAGTATATTAGCAATTTCCCCTGTATTTGCACGGCGTAAGGCTAGAGTGATAATCTGCGCTTTAGCTTCTTCTATGGCTGATTTTATAAGCTCTAGCGAATATTTTCCAGAACCTAAAATAAATCTTGAATTAAACTCGTATTTGCCTATTTTTAATTTATCATTTTTTAAATTTTCTTGCATTTTTACTCCTTATTTGCTAAAAGCTCTAAAACAAGATTACTTTGATGTCCTGCACAAATATTTACCCTTGGTGCCATAAGTCCATTTCCTAGCTTAGCACCATTTACCAAATCCCCACATACATAAAAATTTTTAGCAATTTTTCTTGTTTGTATGCTGTTGCTATCACCATAGCCCGCAAGCCCTGAAGCACAGATTAAAATACTATCTTTGTAAAATCTATGAAAATTTTGTGCCATCATCGCTTTTGCAATAGCACTATCAAAGGCTTCGCAAACTATATCTATATCTTTAAACAAAGACTTTAAATTATTCTCATCGATTTTTAAAGTGCAAATTTCAACGCTGATATAAGGGTTAATCTCGCCAATTTGCTCCTTTAAAGCTTCGGTTTTAAATTTACCCAAATCACTTACACGGTAAGCTTGACGATTCAAATTACTAGGCTCAATCACATCAAAATCAATCAGCTTTAAAAACCCCACTCCACTTCTTGCCAAATTTATCGCTATATGTGAGCCAAGCCCACCTAAACCACAAACTGCCACGCGCCCATTTTTAAGTTTATCGTGAAGTTTTGGTGTATGTCTTGCTCTCATCATAGCATCTAGTGCATCTTTTGGAGGTAAAGTATTTTTTTCTATGCAAAAAAGCTCATCATCTTCGTTTAAAGCGATATTCTCTTTTGTTGCAAAACCATTGATAATCCAAACATCATTTTCATTTTTGCTGATATTTTCAAAAAATTCCAAACTTGTTTTAAAGTCTGTATCAAGTTCTTTGCCATTGAATTTCACTCTCATCAACCGCCTCCTACAAAGCTTACGATTTCAGCTTTATCGTTTTCTTTTAAAATCAAATTTTCAAACTCACTTTTTGGTACGATTTCTCCATTTAATTCTAAAGCGATAAGTTCGATTTTAAAACCTTTTTCTTTGATAAAATCCATAAATTTAAGCTCTTTTAACTCAAGCTTTTGTCCATTGATAATCATTTTAAACCTTTAAAAATTTTCTATCAAGTCTTTAAAAACAAGGCAAAGTTTTTCAAATTCTTCTATACTTACTCTTTCATCAATAGCGTGAATTCTATCATTACAAACCCCAAATTCCACTACCTTTACACCGTATTTTGCAAAATACCTTGCATCACTTGTGCCGCCTTTAGTATTAAGCTCTGGCACTTCATGAGTGATTTTTTGAACGCTTTCATTCATTTTTTGAACGATTTTATTATCGATATTTGTCAAAAAAGCTTCGCTTGATTGTTTTAGCTCTAACTCATAGTTTAAACCATGACAAATTTTTTCTACATAGCTTTTTACATCTTCTAAGCTTGTATCAGGGGAATTGCGAACATTAAACATAAGTTTTAAATCATTTGGCGTAACATTACATACCCCCATACCTCCACGAATATCAGTAATAACGATTTTTGAAGGACTAAATTCAGCACTTCCAGGATCAAGATCAAAACCCGCTAAAAGCTTTAAAACTGGCGCAAAATCATGCACAGGATTGATACATTTTTCAGGATAAGCAACATGCCCTTGTTTTCCACGGATTAAAAGCTTTCCATTGATAGAACCACGACGCCCTATTTTGATACTATCGCCGATTTTTTTAACACAGGTTGGCTCTGCAACCACGGCATAATCAGGTAGCATATCTCTTTCTTGCATCCATTCTAAAACAGCCTTAGTTCCATATATAGCTTCGCCTTCTTCATCACTTGTTAAAATAAGACTCAGTCTTGCTCCTTTAAAATCTACATTCTTTGCCGCATCTACAAAGGCTGCTACTCCGCTTTTCATATCTTGAGCACCTCTTGCATAGATAAAGCCTTCTTTTTCCATAGGCACGAAAGCATCGCTACTCCAACCCTCGCCTGCAGGCACCACGTCTACATGCCCACCAAAAGCTAAATGATCACCCTCATCTTTAAATTTTTTAGTGAGCAAAAGGTTTTTAATGCCTTCTTTTTCTATAAAAAAAGCTTCAAAATCACTCAGTTCCATAGCGATGAAATTTAAAGCTCCATCATCATTTGGCGTAACAGATTTAAATTTTAAAAGTTCGATTAAAAATTCTTTTGCATTCATTTTTTATCCTAAGAAAGTTTTATATAATAAATTAAGAGCAAAATACTCTATAATTATAGCTGAAATTATATTGATTATAAAAACAACTTTTGCACTAAAAACATGACTATATCTTGCCACCACAAAAGCTAAAGCACTTACCCAAAAAAGTATAGCCACAACAAGTCCTAAAGTCATCAAATAAGCATGATCACTACTTAAAACCACGCTTGCAGCACTAAGCCAAAATCCTATCACAAAAGGATTTGAACCATTTAAAAAAGCTCCTTTAATATAACTTTTCAAAAGACTTTCTTTAAATTCTTTATGCTCTAAATTTAAGCTTTCTTTCTTTTTTCTTAGCATCAAGTACGCCATATAAGTTAAAAAACAAAAACCAAAAATCGCCAAAGAACGCATAAAAATAACATTGTCCAAGAAATTTAAAAGCCCAAATTGAAGCAAAAAAAGATAAAGCATATCTATACTAAATGCTCCAAGTCCTACAGCTATGGAATTTTTAAAAGCTTTTAGTGCATAAGTTAAAATCAAAATATTTACAGGTCCAAAAGGAACACTCACTCCAAAGCCCAAAAAAACTCCACTTAAAAAAGAATCAAACATTACCATCTTTCATAAAATTTTCTATATCAAGTGCGATTTTATCAATAGCGCTTATAATATCTTCTATATAGATTTTATCAAAATACCGCTCTAAATTTGCATCTTTTTCGTAGATATTTAAAATACTTTTTTCGCACATTGAAGCATAACGCCCTACAGGCAAAACCGCCCCACTTGTGCCTATGCTGATAAAAAGCGAAGTTTGATTTAACAAAGAATAAAGCGTAGCATAAGCAGGAGCTTGCTCTTCAAACATAACTATATTGTGTCTTAAATCCTTACTTTTGCATTTTGGGCATTGTTTATCTGTGATTTTTTCATAGCCTATATTAAAAATTTCTTCGCATTTTAAGCAGCGAAGTTCGGGCAAAAAGCCATGCAAATGTACTACATCTTTACACCCTGCACGCTCTAGCAAATCATCTACATTTTGCGTGATGACAAAAAGATTTTTACCCCATTTTTCTTTTAATTGTGCGATTTTTTCATGAGCATGATTTGGCTTTACATTTTGAAGTTGTGCCCTTCTTGCATCGTAAAAATCAAGTACCTTTTTAGGATTTTTTCTAAAACCTGTTGCAGAGCAAACCTCCATAACATCGTATTCTTCCCAGAGTCCATCATTATCTCTAAAAGTTTTAAGCCCACTTGGAGCAGACAAACCCGCTCCGCTTAATATCATAATGTTTTTCATCGCTAAACCTTATAAAATTTACAAAGTTTAGCGAAAAATGCTTTAAGAAAATAAATATTTTTGCAAGATTTTTTCTTTTTCTTTTTCTAATCTATCAAGTTCTATTTTATATTCATTGATTTTTTTCTCAATCTTGTCAGTTATATCTGCTATTTAATCTTGAAATTCCAAAGAAGGAAGTTTAACCCTTAATGCTTTTATTCTATCTATTGAAGCTCTAAGTTTTCTTGAAAATCCTTGTTTTTTACCAGCTTCATTTAAAACAAAACTTATGTATTTAGCATTTATTTTTGTATCATCAACCCTTAATACCCCACAATGATCAGTTGGATAAAACTTTTTATTTTTTGGTATAAATCCCACCATCCAATCTCCATCTATACCCCACAAAACAGAATCATTATCATAATCTTGCAAAATTTCTTTATTAACAAATCCAAATACTTCCAACACATTTGCACTATAAACAGGAATTTGTCCATTTTCAAGCAGCTCATTATTTAAAACTCTTTTTCCAATACTTAGTTTAAAAATTGGATTTGATAAAGCATATTCTTTAATTGTTTTATTAAATGATGATAAAAATTCACTATCCAAATTTATTTTACACAAATTATTAATTTTATCTAAAATAGAATTTAGCTCATACCCCCCCCATCATCTATAATACCACATTTTTGAAGTATTGCTTTGATTAGCTTTTGGTACTCTTCTATACTCATTCTTATTGTGTTATACTGCTCTTCTACCTTTTCACACTCTGCTATGATTTGTTTTTGAATTTCAAGCGGTGGTTTTGGAATAACCATATTTTGCAAGATTCCTAAATTTATATTTTGTTGCGAAGTTATAATAACTTCGTTATATAATTGAAATTTAAAATAATCAATAGCATACATAAGATATTTATTTATAAATTCTTTATTTGGAATAATAGCTACTATAGCTTGATTTGTTGTCATATCTTCGCCTAATATTCCAACTCTACCAATAGTTGCATAAATTGAAACAACAACAGCACCTTTTTGTATCATTTTTGCATTAGAATTCTTAAAACCCTCTCTTGTAATTTTTTCTTTAGTATCCATAATAACTTGACGATTAGAGTAATCGCTAATTGTTAGCCACTTAATATCCCCATTCCAATAATTTATATTTTTTCTTGATGGTGTTCCTCCCATGAAAAAATCTCCACAAATTTTCAATTTAACCAATGGGTATTGAGACTTTATTTCTTCTCTTTGAGTTTTTGGATTTAAACTTATAGCTTTATTAAATTCCACTTTTTCAAAATCCATCATATCAACAAGCCTTGCTTTTGTAGCATAAGTCTGTAATTCTTGCGGGATAACATCAAGCGTATTTAAAAAAGATTTGTAGATTAAAGTATTAAGCTTAGTCTCATTTTGTGGATTGCCTCTTTCAAAAAGTGGGCTCAAATAAGGCTCGTGCAATTCTTTTAAACCTTCATCACCTTTTCTATTACTCCACTCATAACCTAAAAATTTCTTTTGTTCTTTTATATCACTTGGAGATTTTATGATTAAAACTTCTTGATTAAGACTTAGACTAAAATAAAGCAATTTATCCTTTTCTATTGCCTGAGCATAAGCTAAAAAGGCTTTATCTTCTAAATCTTGCTTATCTTTACTTTCTTTATAAATTTTAGATTCTTTAAGTTTTTTATAATCACTTGTTTGCCTAAATGCATTGCGATAATCTTTAAAGGCTTCTAGCTCTGTGAGTTTAGAATCTAAGTTTCCATTTAAAAAATTGCTATAAAGCTCTTTATCAAATTTTCTAAAATCACAATATGCACTTAGATAATTTTGATAAAAGCTTTCATTGTCTTTTAAATTTTCAGCTTCTATGCGTTCTTTAATCAAACTATAATCTTGAGAAATAAGATGATTTTCTTGTTTAAAAGTTTCTTTTTTGCGTAAAAATAAAATAATCGTATTTGTCCCTGTTGCTCCAAATGTTTGATTACCTAGCTCTACAATGGTAATAAAATCAAAATTTTGAAATAATATTTCTCTTGTATTTTTATAAATAGAATCTTTATTTAAAATAGAACTTGGTAAGATAATAGCAGCTTTAGCATTATCATTTAAAATTTGATTTGCTCGCTCACAAAAAAAGCATTCGATAGAATTATTTGTTTCTATGTTTATATCATCGTTGAAAAGTTTATAAGTATTTTTAGATTTATCACTTAAAGTTTCTAAAAATCCTTTTACAGAATAAGGCGGATTTGCTATAAGCAAATCAAAACTATTTGATTCTATTTGTGGTTTTGCTTTTTCTCCTTCTAAATTATTTGTATTTGCTAATTCAAAAGAAGCAAGTGCATCAGCGTATAAAATATTGATTTCATTTTGCCCATACATTGCACTTGATACCTTAGAAACCTTACTTAAGCGATACTCTTTTTCAATACCATAAATATTTTTATAATGCTCTTTAAGCTCATCTTCTGTTAGATAACGCTTAAGCTCATTGGCATAGGTGTTTAAAAAATGTCCAGCACCACAAGCATAATCAATCACCCTTAAAGCTTTAGAGTTTTTGCTTAACATTTCGTGAAGCGGTAAAGAATACATAATAAATTCACAAATTTGAATAGGGGTAAAAAACTGCCCTTCATCTTGCTTCATACCTTTTTGCAAAAAAAGTTCAAAAAGATTGCCTAAAAATTGATTTGTAGAGTTTTGGGTAAGCTTGTAATTTGCAAAAAGCTCTACTATTTCTTTTAATACAAGTGCATTTTTTAAGAATAATTCTTTATTATGCACTTCTAAAAATGCAAAATCATTATTTGAATAAAATTTTAATTCTTTGATGTAATTTTGCATTACTTCTTTTAAAGTTTTTATCTTTAATTGCTTAAAGTCTTTTTCTATATCTTCATTAGATACAAAGGTAATTTTCTCTCCTAAGAATTCTTTCATAGCTTCTTTATAAAGCCACATTAATCTATCTTGCATATTTGCATAAGTATCTGCCATTACACCAAAATATCCAAATTTGAGATTGTTTTTATTAAAAGTTTCATCATAAATTTTGCAAAGAAAAATATTTACAAGTTTATCAAAGGCATTTTCCTTGCCTGATATATTATGCTTGCGTAAAATTTTTGCAAATTCGTGATATTTGCCTTCTTCTTTAAGTTCTTTAAGATTATCAAAAGTTGGAGTAATTTCTAAAATTTTATAGGCATTGACATTTGTTTCAAAAATACCTTGCTCGAAATATTGCAGTTCATAACTTTCTTTCCAAGTTTTAAAAAGTTCTATATTGTTATTAGATTTTTTATAAGAATTTTGCAATTCTTTTTCTTTTAGATATTCTTCGTTATCGTAAGCTTGTATGATGTAGTTTTTGTATTCCAACTTATCAATAAAATCACTTGTATAAAGACAAAGGTATTTTACACCTTTTTCTTGCTAGAGATAAGAAAAAAGCTGTCCTCCATCTTCTTGCATTCTATTCCATTCTTTTATAAACTCACTATTTTTAGAATCTGTGGTTTTACATTCTATAATTAAATAAGGATTGTTTTCATTATCCTTTACTAAAATATCAGCTTTACCGCCTTTCTTATCCCTGCCAAGATTCCATTTTGGCTCTAACTCTAAATATTCAGCCTTATAACCTTTTTCTAAAAGTCTATGCACACATTCAAAAACTACAAAATTTTCAGGGTGTGAAAAATTAGAAGTAGTTTTATCGTGAATTTTTATTTCTTTTGGATAATTAATACTTTGGTTTTTATAATCTATTAAAAGAGTGTAATTATTGATTGTTTTTACATAATTTTCATTTTTATTTTTAAAGCCTAAGTTTTTTAAAACTTGTTTTAAATTATCTTTTGTAATCATTTATTTCCTTATAATTTTACCACCTTAGCACCAAAGCCACCTTGATTGATCGGTGCGTCATTAAAGCCTTTGACACTTTTGTGAGTTTTTAAAAACTCTCTTACCGCAAAGGCAAGCTTTCCTGTTCCTATACCATGGTAAACTAAAACTTCATCAAAGCCTGCAAGCAAAGCATCTGAAATAAATTTATCAAGCCTTGAAATAGCTTCATCACTCCTAAGCCCGTGCAAATCCAAGCTAACGCTAAGATTAGTCGGTTTTGCCACACTAATGCTTGTTTTTGGACTTATTTTAGGTGTAGGAGTGCTTTTTTTAAGCAGTTTTAAAGGCACACGAAGTTTGATCCCATCGCTTTCAACCATAGCATCGTTTTTAGAAATGCTTATGATTTTACCCTTAATTTTTTCATATTTTACAAAATCCCCCACACGCAATTCTTCATTTTGCTCCATACTTGGCAAGATGATTTCTTTTTTAAGCTCATTGGCTTTATTAAGACTTCTTTGCTTATCTTTTGTATCTTTAAGCTGTATAGTTTTTTTAGCTTCTTCTATGGCTTTGTGAAATTTAAATTCTAAATTTCTCAAACTCGTACGAAATTCTTGTTCATTTTTTTCTTTTTGATCTTTTAAAGAAAGTAAAATTTCATCGACTTTTTGCTCTTTTTTCTCGACATTTTCAAGCTTAGCTTTTAGTTCTAATTCAAGATTGATATTTTTACCCACAAGCTCTTCTAAATTTTCTTTAGCCTCGCCATAAAGCTTTTTAGCCTCGCTAACTAAATTCGGCGGAATCTGATAACGCAAAGCCGTTTCAAAGGCATAAGATTTTCCTATAGTACCTTTTAAAAACTCATATTTTGGGCGTGAAAGCTCTTCGTTATATAAAGCAGCGATGAGTTCAACTTGCTCATTCTTTGCTAAAAGCATAGCAAGGCGTTTGTGGTGCGTGGTGATGATGATTTTAAGATTATTAGCTATGAGTTTTGAAATTAACACGCTATACAAACAAGCCGCTTCTTCAAAATCTGTTCCAAGCTCTATTTCATCTATACCTAAAAGCAAATTTTTCTTAGAAAAAAGTCTAGAAAAATGCAACATTCTTCCTGCAAAAGTTGAAATGTCGTTTTTAACATTTTGCGGATCTTCTATGATGGCATCAAATTCTTTAAAAGTACCGATTTTACTTTCACTTGCTTTTATATGTATAGGCAAAAGATGTTTAGCTAAAAATGCTGCGCTTAGCATGGATTTTAAAAGCATGGATTTTCCACCTGCATTTACCCCTGTGATGATTAAAACTTGTTTTTTAAATTCCAAACTCACGCTTTTTGGATTTTTTAAGGCAGGATGAGCGAAATTTTTAAGCACTAAATCCGTACTTTGATCACACAAAACAAATTCAAAATCCTTTTTTTTAGCAAGCAAAACCCTAGCACTATAATGATCAAAAAGATCAAAGGCTGTATTGATAAATTTTAAAAAAGGTAGGTTTTTTGCTAAAAAAGCTGAGAAATTTTTAGCGTATTCATAATAAATTTCTTCTTTTTGATTTTTGATTTTTTCTATATCATTTTGCAAATTTTCAACACTTAAAGGCACGATATAAAAGCCGCCACCGCTACTTCTACCTATGATTTTTGCTTTAATAGCGTGATTAAACCCGCCTCTTACAAGCAAGGCTTCAAGATTGCTTATAAGATGGATTTGTGTATCGATAAGATAAGGCATCAAAGCTTTTGTATGGCAAAATTTCTTAAACTCAACTATTATGTTTTCATTTTTTAATCTTAAAGCAGCATTAAGATTTACAAGTCTTTCATCTAAACTTTCTTTTAATTCCCCTTTCTCATCGAAATTCAAACAAAGCTCCAAAGCCCCGCTAACAAATTCTATCTTTTGCAACCAAGAGTCTAAATTTGTTCCTAGTTTTAATTTTTTTAGCTTTTCAAAATAACGAAAAATTTTTACAAATTCAAAAATTTCATCTAAATGTAAAATTCCTTGCTTGCTTAAATGCACTAAGGCTTTATCAAGATTGCTAAGCTCTGGCATAGTAGGAAATTCCACCTCGCAAAGCTCATGTATACGTTTAAAATGAAGATTAGAATCTCCTTGTAAAAAAATCTCCTTATCTCTTGCAAAAAGGGCTTTAAACTCTTCTAAATAGCTGTTTAAATCAAGCTTTGAGATCAATTCTTCTTTTGTATCATTCATCATTTAACCTACAATCTTTAATATCTATGATTAAAGAATTAAAACTTTGATTATTATCCTTTGAAATAAAACTTCCTGTACCAAATTCATAATTAAAATACGCCTTAGAAACATTGATATCTTTACATAAAATATTTTTATTTTGATTAAAAGCTACGATAATATCTGTTCTTAAATGACTTTTTTGTGTGTTTTCAAATTCAAAAAATACTGCTAAAACAATAAAAATCACAAGTAAAATACCAAAAAAAGGTTTGGTTTTTTTGCCTAATTTTTCACGCAAAGCAAAAGTGATTAAGGCTAAAATTAAAATAATTAAAAAATATAAAAAAACCCTACTCATTTTTTTGCCTTAATTTATTACTGATATCTCCTGCACCAAAACCTATAATAAGCCCTTCTTCAAAAACCTGTCCCTTGGAAGCTACTAAAAATTTACCCTCTCTTTTGATATCTTCTACAAATAAAGCCTTAGGAAAAACCGCTTTTAAATCAAGTTCTATAGGCTCTTCTCCTGCAGCATAAACAGGTAAAATTACAAGCTCATCAACACCTTCAAAAGCCTTTGCAAATTCCTTTAAATTTGTAGCCAAACGCGTGTAGCGGTGAGGTTCAAAGATAGCTGTGATTTTTTTATATCCACCTAATTTTACGTATTCTTGTGCTGCACTTAAAGTCGCTTTTATTTCAGTAGGATGATGACCATAATCATCGATTAAAACCAAATTTTCATCAGCATGTAAAATATCAAAACGCTTTTTAATACCTTGATAATTTTTAAGCCTAGTTCTTATCGTTTCTATATCTAAAAAATTTAGAGCCGCCAAAATCGCCAAAGACGCATCAAGAGCTAAATGATATCCCATACCAAAAACCTTAAATTCACCTAAATCTTTTAACTCAAAACTTGTAAAAGGTTTGAAATTTTCTATACACATGGTGCAGTTTTTGATATCTTTGCTTGGATAAAGTTTGATTGACTCATTTTTATAATTTTTCAAAAACTCATCTTCAGCATTAATCACGCGAATTTTAGCCACATCTAAAAACTGCGTATAAGCATGATGGAGTTTTGAAACTTCATTGCCATAATGATCTAAATGCTCTGCTTCTGCATTAGTAACTATAGCCAAATAAGGATTTGAATTTAAAAAAGAACTATCGCTCTCATCAGCCTCAAAAACAAGGTTTTGGCTTTCTTTATAAATCATATTTGAACCAAATTCTTTTAAAATCGCTCCGATAATCACAGAAGCATCATCAAGCAAAGAAGCTAAAATACTTGAAGTCGTACTTTTTCCATGTGCTCCTGCAACTGCAAAAACGCGCTTATCTTCTAAAATAAGAGGTAAAGCCTCTTTGCGTGAAAGGCATTTAATGCCTAATTCTTTAGCGTATTTAAATTCAGGATTTTCTTCTTTGATAGCAGCAGAATAAATAACTAAATCTTTGTTTAAAATATTGTCTTTATAATGAGGGATGCTGACCTTAACCCCTTCTTTTTCTAGTTCTTTAGTGATTTTACTCTCTTTAAGATCACTTCCGCTAATTTTAAAACCTTTTTCTTTTAAAAATCTTGCTAAAGCGGAAATTCCTATACCGCCTATGCCGATAAAATGGATATTTTGCATCATTTAAACCTTTATACTTTAAAGGCTAAATTTTAGCACTTTTTTACTAAAAAGAAAATATAAATCCTATTTTGAAATGCCTAAACGCTCGGCTAATTGATATAAATTTAACTCTCTATAAAATTTATCAAAGTCTTTAGTATAACCATCAAGGTTAAAAGCTTTATTCATATCTTTTAAAGTATCATTACTTTCAAAATAATACCCTTTACCGCCACTATAAATACCTTTTTTATCAATCCATACAGCATCGTTGATCCCAAATTCTAATTTCTCATCACTTGGTCTTGCTAACATATTTCTTCCGCCTACGCTTAAATACTTGACATTATTTAAACTTAAAGCATAAAGAGTTGGAAAAATATCTTTATGAGATCCTACACGATCTTTATCATAATAAATATTATCTTGCAAATCCTTAGGAATATAAAGATAAAAAGGTACACTATAAGCAAAAGCTTTTTGGGAATTTAAATCCATACTCATTTCGCGTACTCTATGATCTCCAGTTGCTGCTATAATAACACTATTCTTAAATGGACTTTGTTTTACTTTATCTAGAAATTTTCCAAATTCATTATTTGCATAAGTATAAGCTTTGATAATATTATCTTGTTTATCTTTTTCATAAGGAAGCATATTAAGCAAAGTTTGTGGAATGTTTTGTAATTTTGGCAAATCATTTTGTGGAATTTTATAAGGTGGATGATTGGATATGGTAAGAGCAATTATAAGGGTTTTATGTGGATTTTTTTGAAGCAAGTCATAAACTTTTTTATATAAAAACTCATCAGCTATCCCATAACCATTTTCACTATCTTTTGCTCCATTATACTCTTTCATTAAAATATTTTCATCTATAATCTCATCTACTCCCAAAATACTGAGATAATTTTTAATATTTTGCCAAGATCCATTACCTGCACTTACAAAAATCACCTTATATCCTGCTTTCTTATAAACAGCAATAGGTGTTAAATCCAAATAAGTTTTCTGAAATTTACTTGTAGAAATATTAGAAAATGGACTTACAAAAAATAAGTTTGCAAAACTTGGTATAGTTCCATTACTAGAACTCAAAAAGCGTTTGAATAAAAAATCTTGCTTAAAATGTTTATCTAATGAACCTAAAAAATTATGTTCTGTATTTGTAAAATCAGCCAAATTAAGCCCAAAACTTTCCATTAAGTTAACAAATACACTAGGATGATTCTTTTCAGCTTTTAGATTTATAGGACTTTGATGCAAATAATCAAAAAGTTTTTCTTTAAGTTCTTGTGCTTTCAAAGGTGTGATAACCTTCAAAGCCGCTTCTTCTTTATATTGTTTTAAAGCCCAAGAAAATGCCATAATTGGATTTAACATTGTATCATTTACAACACTATACTCACTAAAAGAATAATTTTGTACATTTATAGCCACATGCTTAAAGGGGCCCCTTAAGGCTATAACATAAACAATAATTAATATTAAATTTAAAGCTATCAAGGGAAATAATCTTAAATTAACAGGTTTTAGCTTTAAATTTAATATTTTCAAATTTAAAAAAAATACAAAAACTCCAAAAATCAACATTAAAGCTAAAATTTTTAAAATTGGATAATCATGATAAATAATACTTAAAATAGTTTTTGTATTATCATCTTTTAGAGTAAACATAAAAATATCAAATTTAGTCTTGTAAATTTCGTAATAATAGTATTTTACATAAGAAAATCCTATACAAAGACAAGAAAGAACAATTATATAAACGCTTGAAAAAATGAAATAAAAATTTTTACTATATATTACTAACTTATTATTTATTTTTATATTAGAAAAAATTAAACTTAAAAAACCACAAAACAAGAATGGTAAAAACGCTGCGCTTAAAAATCTTATATCATGAAAAACACCCAAAAGATACATTAAAAAGATTTCATTTTTATCACTAATTAAACCTGTAGGGATGAAAGAATTTTGCATTAAAATACGATTAATGGCAAAAGTTACTATAAATAATACGCTAAAAATAAAAATTTGAAGTAAAATTTTTCTCATATTTACCTTCTTTAAAAATTCTTAAGAATTTTATCAAAACCCCAAAGTTTTCTTGCTTCATCACTTTTTTTAGGCTCTATAATAAGCATTTCTTCTTCAGAACCTAATTTACTTTCTATCTCGCCAAAAGCATTGATAAACAGAGTATCGCCGTAAAAATTCCACTCATCTTTTGTTTTGCCTATGCGATTTACTCTTAAAATGCTTGTAGAATTTAAAAAAGCTCTTGTTTTTAAAAGTTCTTCCCATCTTTGTTTACTTTCAAAGGTGCAAGCACTAGGAACGATAACCAAATCAATTTTTTTCGCCATAATCTGTTGCCAAAAAATATCAAAATGTGTCTCAAAACCAAAAAGTAAAGCACATTTTAATTTTTCATAATTAAAAGTAAAAATTTTTAATTCTGATGGAGTTTTGTTGCTGAAAAATTTTTCTTCATTCCAATGTTCATAAGGCATTAAAATTTGCTGTTCATAACTTTTAACACCATTTGGAGTCACTTTTAAGCAAAGTTTTTTATAACTTTTAGCTTCAACGCTTACATAAGGAGCGATGATTTCTAATTCGTATTTTTTAGCAAGTTTAATCAAGCTTTCTTTTTTAGCTTCACTTTGTTCTTTTATCATATTTTTTGGCATATGCAAAAGTTCTGTAAAAAAACTGTTGATCACATATTCGCCCAAAACTACTAAATTTGCCCCATTGTCTTTTGAAGCTTTGAGATAATAATCAAGCCTTGATTCACTTAAAGCTAAAGTTGGAAACTGTAAAGCCGCTATTTTACTCATCGATTTGCTCCACTTCTAATTTTGCTTTTTCAAGCTCAAGTCTTGCTTTTTTGATACTTTCTAAACCCTCTTTGTAAATTTTTACACTTTCATCTAAGGCAAGCTCTTGATTGTTTAATTTTTCCAAAGATTCATTAGCGTGTTTTAAATTTTCTTCAAAACTCATTGATGATTGACCTTGTAATTTGGTGCTTCATGAGTGATAGTAACATCATGTACATGACTTTCTTTAAGCCCTGCGGTAGTAATTTCAACAAATTCAGCCCTTTTTTGAAAATCTTCTATATCTTTAGCTCCAACATAACCCATAGAAGAACGCAAACCTCCTAAAAGTTGATGCACCACGCTTCTTATACTTCCTACATAAGGAACGCGCCCTTCTATACCTTCAGGAACGAGTTTATCTTGAGCAGTACCTTGCTGAAAGTATCTGTCTGAACTTCCCTTTTGCATAGCCCCAAGAGAACCCATACCACGATAAGACTTATATTGTCTTCCTTGATAAGTAAAAAGCTCTCCTGGACTCTCATCTGTTCCAGCTAAAAGCGATCCTATCATAACAGAACTCGCACCTACGGCTAAAGCTTTTGCAATATCACCTGAATATTTAATTCCACCATCAGCTATCACAGGAACGCCAAATTTATTTGCTTCTTCCACACACTCATCAATGGCTGAAATTTGAGGCACACCCACACCTGAAACAATACGTGTGGTACAAATACTTCCTGGCCCAATACCTACTTTAACCGCATCTACTCCTGCTTCACAAAGTGCTTTTGCTGCAGCTGCAGTGGCGATATTTCCTGCGATAAGATCTAAATTTGGATATTTAGCTTTAATCGCTTTTACTGTATCAATAATACCCTTAGAATGTCCATGCGCAGAATCAAGCACAACAACATCAACACCCGCTTCAACTAAAGCATCCACACGATCCATTTGTCCTACTCCTATAGCCGCACCCACGCGTAATCTTCCAAAATTATCTTTATTGGCATCAGGATATTCTTTGCGTTTTTTAAGATCTTTTATAGTGATAAGTCCTTCCAAGCGTCCTTGTTCATCAACTATAGGAAGTTTTTCTACTTTGTTGGTACTGAAAATTTTTTCCGCATCATCTAAAGTACAACCCTTTGGAGCAGTGATTAAAGGCATTTTAGTCATAACATTTTCAACCAAATTTGAAAAATCGCTCTCAAATCTTAAATCACGATTGGTAAGTATGCCTATTAGTTTCTTATCTTCATCTACTACAGGAACACCTGAAATTCTATACTCTGCCATGATTTCTAAAGCCTCTGCAACACTTGCTTTAGGACTTACAAAAATAGGATCGATAATCACCCCGCTTTCACTTTTTTTCACTCTTTTTACTTCTCTAACCTGCGAGGCTATATCCATATTTTTATGAATCACTCCAAGTCCTCCAAGTCTTGCCATCATAATAGCAGCCCTGTGTTCAGTAACTGTATCCATAGCCGCAGAGATTAAAGGCATATTTAAAGTGATATTTTTTGTCAGTTTAGTATGAATTTTTACTTCCTTAGGTAGAACTTCAGAATACCCAGGACGCAATAATACATCTTCAAAAGTTAAAGCTCTTTTTACAATTTTCATCTTTCATCCTTAATTTTTAATCATTTGTTCTAAACTTAAAGCCCCATCTAACAAGGTTTGTTCATCATAAGCTTTGCAAATCAGTTGTGCTGATATATTAAGCCCTTCTTTATCTTTTGCAACAGGCACACTAATGCCTCCAAGCCCTGCTAAATTTACAGAGATAGTATAAACATCTTCTAAATAAGTTTGCATAGGGCTTTTTTGAGTATCAAATTTAAAAGCCGTTGTAGGAGTTACAGGCATAAAAATAAGATCACAATCTTGCAAAATTTCTTCATATTTTGTCTTGATAAAAGCTCTAGCTTTTTGTGCTTTGATATAATACGCATCATAATATCCACTGCTTAAAACAAAAGTTCCTAACAAAATTCTTCTTTTTACTTCTTCGCCAAAACCTTCGCTGCGTGTATTTACATACATTTCTTTTAAATTTTGGATATTTTCAGAACGCTTGCCATAACGCACCCCATCATAACGACTTAAATTTGCACTTGCTTCAGCTGTTGCGATGATATAATATGCCGCAATATCAAACTTAGAATCAAGCAAATTTTTATATACAATCTCATGTCCATTAGCTTTTAACATATCTATGGTTTTTAAAAGTGCGTTTTTTACTTCACTATCTGCATCATTGACATAATTTTCAATCACTGCGATTTTTAATTTTTTATTTGCATTTAAATTTGGAACGGTTTTGATAAACTCGATATTTGCACTTGTGCTATCCATTTTGTCATATCCTGCGATCGCATCATATAAAATTGCCGCATCTTCTACATTTTGCGTTAAAACCCCGATTTGATCCAAACTTGAAGAATAAGAAGCTAAGCCATAGCGACTCACTCTTCCATAACTCGGTTTAAATCCTACACAACCACAAAAAGCCGCAGGTTGGCGTACAGATCCACCTGTATCAGAACCCAAACTTGCCAAAGCCAAGCCACCCGCTACCGCAGCAGCACTTCCACCACTTGACCCACCTGGAACACGCTCAAAATTTAAAGGATTTAAAGTTTTTCCATAACAAGAACTCGCTGTTGAACTTCCCATAGCAAATTCATCCATATTGCAACGCCCAAAAGGAGAAAAACCATTAGCTTTTAAATTAACAATCGCACTTGCATCATAAGGAGCAATATAACCTTGTAAAATCTTACTCGCACTAGTAAGCTCCCAGCCCTTTACGCTGATATTATCTTTTATAGCTACAGGCACACCTTCACCTGAAACGCTTAAGTCTTTATCTAAAAATTGTTCAATATAAGCACCTAATTTTTTTTCTTTTTTTGCTTTTTCATTGAGTTCTTTTTTTAAATTTTCAAGTTCTTCTTTGGAGTATTTTAAAGCTTCTTTTAAAGTTATCATTTATTTTCCTTTGTTTTTTTGATCAAAAATACTGCTAAAGCACTAAAAGCCAAAACCACCGCTATAGTTGTGATGATAATACTATTTGGAATCGGATTTTCTAGCATTGAACTCCTTTTAAAACTTCTTCACATCTTAAACAAGGTGTTTCTTCATTTTTACTTTGAAGTTTCCAACATCTTGGGCATTTACAAAGTGAAGCTTTGGTGATTTTAAATTTCTCATTCTCTACTTCAAATTCAGCCAAAATTTCTTCATTTTCATTGCTGATTTGACTTACCATAAACCAATCGGCTAATTCCTCATTTGGGAATTTATTAAAACTGATGTTTAAATTTAATTCCAAAGTAGATTTAATAATTTTATCTTTTTTAAGTATATCAATTTGTTCAAAAAATTTCTCTCTAGCGCTCATTAAAAATGTATCATCTATACCAAAATCATAATCAAAATCTTGAGTTAAACTCAGATCAAATACATCTTTTGCATCGCCTTTGATTAAAACATTAGCATGTTCTAGAGCCTCATCTACACTATAGCTTAAATTTGGAGCAAGTAAATTTAAAAGCTCTTTTGCCATCAAAGCCATAGCCACTTGAGCAGATTTTCTTCTTTGAGCATTTTCACTATCGCAATAAAGTCTATCTTTACTGATATCAAGATAAATCCCACTTAAATCCGCACTTAAGAAATTTAAAAGCAAACTAAAACCTTTAGCAAATTCATAAGCAAAAAATGCTTCTTTACTTGCTTTAAAAACTTTAGTTGCACGACTTAATATCCATTTATCAATAAAACTAAATTCTTTAACTTCTAAATCTTTTAAGTCATTTGTATTAGCAAGTAAAAATCTTATAGTGTTTCTTATTTTGCGGTATTGTTCGCCTACTTGTTTTAAGATATTGTCTGAAATTTTTAAATCACTTGAATAATCACTTAAAAGTATCCAAAGTCTTAAAATTTCAACTCCATAGGTTTTTGCTACATATTCAGGAGCAATCACATTGCCTTTAGATTTAGACATTTTTTGCCCTTTTTCATCAGTGGTAAAACCATGAGTTAAAATGCTTTCATAAGGTGCACTTTCATTGATCGCTGTACCTACAAGCAAAGAGCTTTGAAACCAACCCCGATGCTGATCGCTTCCTTCTAAATACATACTTGCTCTTTTTTCTCCTGCGTCATAAAGTCCGCTATTTAAAACTGCATTAAAAGTACTTCCGCTATCAAACCAAACATCTAAAATATCATATACTTTTTCTAAATTTTCAGCTTTGTATTTTGAATTTGTAGGAATTAAATCTTTGATTTCAAACTCCCACCACGCATCAGCACCGTGTTTTTCAAAAATAGCTGCTACAAAGTCAAAAAGTTCATCATCAAAAATCACTTCTTTAGTGTTTTTATCTCTAAAAAAGGCTATAGGCGTTCCCCAGTCCCTTTGTCTTGAAATACACCAATCTGGGCGATTTTCCACCATAGAACCTATTCTTTTTACCCCACTTTGCGGATAAAATGTTGTTTTTAAAAGTTGTTCTTTTGCACACTCTCTTAAAGTTTTTCCTTGAAGTTTTGGTTCATCCATTAAAATAAACCATTGTTTAGTAGCTCTATAAATCACAGGCTTATGCGTTCTCCAACAAAATGGATAAGAGTGTATAAATTTAGAAGAATGTAAAAGTTTTTCGCCTAAAAGTTCTAAAATTTTTTCATTGGCCTTAAAAATATGAAGACCTATAAACTCTTCAAGCAAATGAGAAGGCAAAAGCCCTTTAGCTCTTAAAGTTTCATCATAACATCCACTATCATCAACAGGCATTAAAACTTCAATACCGTATTTCAAACAAGCATAGTAATCATCTTCGCCATGTCCTGGTGCAGTATGTACAAGTCCACTTCCACCATCCATCAATACATGCTCACCCATGATTAAAACAGATTTTCTTCCATTTAAAGGATTGATAGCTTCAAGTTTTTCAAATTCTTTTGCGTTGAGTTCTTTTTGAATTTCTCCACTTGTAAGTCCTTTTTCTACCATGCTTTTAAGCAAAGCACTTGCAAAAATCAAACCTTCTTTAGTGATCACATAATTTTCGTTAGGATTTAAGGCTATAGCTTGATTAGCCACCAAAGTCCAAGGCGTAGTTGTCCATATCACTGCTCTTGCTTTTGAAACGCCTAATTTTTCGCAAGCTTTTACATCTAAATCAAAAGCCACAAAGATAGAATAATCTTCTTTATCTTGATACTCTACTTCAGCTTCCGCTAAAGCTGACTTTGCCGCCCAACTCCAAAAAACAGGTTTAGAACGCTCACAAAGTAAGCCTTTTTTAGCAATCTCACATAAAGTTCTATAAATCGCTGCTTCAAACTCAAATTTCATAGTCAAATAAGGCTTATCCCAATCCGCAATAATGCCTAAATTTTTAAATTCTTCTCTTTGGATATCTACAAATTCACTCGCATGTTGTCTGCAAAACTCACGAATTTCTTTCTTGCTTAAGCTTTTTTTCTTTTCTCCAAGCTTTACTTCTACTTGTTGTTCTATAGGTAAACCATGACAATCCCACCCTGGAGTAAAACGCACACTCTCACCTTTAAAATAATGCGTTTTGATAATAGTTTCTTTTAAAATTTTATTTAAAGCATGTCCTATATGAATATGTCCGTTAGCATAAGGGGGGCCATCGTGCAAGGTAAAACTTTTTTTCGCATTTTTGCGATTTTCTTTCATTTTTTCATAAGCATAATTTTGCTCAAACCATTTTTTAAATCTTTGCGGTTCAAGTTCCGCTAAATTCGCCCGCATAGCAAAAGTAGTGCTGGGCAAAAGTAGAGTTTCTTTGTAGTCCATTTTTTCCACCTAATTTTTAATAATCTTAAATTCTACTCAAATTAGCTTTAATTTCTACTTTGTTTTTGGCTATAATTATAAGAAAAAAAGGAAAATTTATGAAACATTTGCTTTATCTTATAGGAGATGAGCTTACTATAAACGAAAAATTCAAAAATTATATTTATAGAACTTATGAAGAAAAATTTAAAGAAATTAACGAAATTCGCATACAAAATAAAACCGATAAAGATTTACCCTTTTTGCTTGAAAATCTCTTAAATCAGTATGATTTTATCACTTTATTTACAAGCCCTTTGCATTATGCGACTGTTGCTAAAATTTTAGCAACTTTAAATGATGATAATCTTATCTTAAAAGATGATACCTTGGTTCCAGATAAAGCAGAATTTAGTAAAAATAGCTTTGTATGTAATTTTTCAAATTCAAAAATTAATGTCGTTAAAATAAATCCAAGCGAAAAATTACCTGATCTTCTTGGGCATATAAAATTAAATTTTGCATATTTTTGCATTTTTGGCATGGATGATGAAAGCGCTATATTACTACTGCAAACCCTAACAAAATCTTATGAGATAAGTATAAAATCAACCAAGTTTTTAGATAATCTTGTGCTTATTAAGGCCACTTGCGCTAATTTTGGAAAACTTGATGGTTTTTTAAATAGCGTAAAAAATCTTTTTGGACAAAAGGTGTTTTTAGGTAAAGATCCTATACATTTTATAAGCTCTAAACTTTTAGAAAAAAAATTAAAAATTTCTTTTGCTGAAAGTTGCACAGGCGGACTTTGTGCAAGCACCTTAACCAAAATTTCAGGTGTAAGTGAAATTTTTGAAGGATCTATTGTAAGTTATTCCAACCGCATCAAACACGAATGGCTTGGAATTAGCGAAAGCGTCTTAGAAAATAATGGCGAATACAGTGAACGTTGTGTTTATTTTATGCTAAAAGGTATTTTTAAAACGGCTAATCCTGATTTTGCCTTAGCTATTAGCGGAGTAGTTGGCGAAAAAGATGAGGGAAAAATAAAATCAGGCACTATTTATATAGGCGCAATGTTTAGAGATGGAACTTTTATCCAAGAAACGCTTTATTTAGATGGAGATCGTGAATTTATGCAAGAACAAGCTGTTTTAGCAACTTTTTGCCTACTTTTAAAATTAAAACCTGAGATTTTTGAAATTTAAGGGATTTAAAAATGAAAGAAATTAAGCTAAAAGAAGACTTGGAAAAAATTTATCCCTTGATAAAACAATTAAGAAATAACCTATCTTTGAAAGATTTTTTAGACAAAATCCAACTTGCTACACAAACTCAACATTATAAACTTTTTGCCTATGAAAATGAGGGAAGCTACAAAGCAGCTTGTGGAGTCATGCCCTTTAATGTACTTTATCATAATCATTGTCTTTATATTTGTGATTTTGTCGTAGATGAAGCTTTAAGAGGAAAAGGTATAGGTCAAGCTTTTTTGAAAAAAATCCAAATTTGGGCAAAAGATCAAGGATATGAAGAATTAGAACTAAGTTCAAGTTTTTTTAGAACACAAGCTCATGAATTTTATATCCAAAAAATGGGTTTTGAAAAATCCGGTTTTGTTTTTAAGAAAAATATCAAACTATAATATTTTTTGATTAAGCTTTGCATTTTATAATTAATATTATTATTTTTGATTTTAAGGAATAAAATGAATTTTAAAGAACTAATTTCAAAACGCAGAGCTTGTAAACTTTTTAATGATAAAAAAATCAATGAAAAGGATTTGCATTTTATCTTAGAAAGTGGAGTCTTAGCCCCAAGCTCACATGGATTTGAGCCTTGGAAATTTGTAGTATTAGAACAAAAAGAACACAATCTTAAACTCTCAACCCTATGTTACAATCAACAAAATGTAGCAAGTGCGAGTCATAATATCATTTTTCTAGCAAGAAAAGATCTTCAAAGCAAAGATGAATTTGCACAAAAACAAGTGCGTCGTTTCTCAGGTTCTAGCGAAGAAAATTTTCAAAAAATTTTAGAAATTTACACCCATAAAACCAATGCAATGAATGATAATGAACTCTATCATTACGCACAACTTCAATGCTATCTTGCTATGATGCAAATGTCGCTAGCTGCAATGAGCTTAGGTATTGATTCTTGTATGATAGGTGGCTTTGAAAAAGCTAGGGTTGATAATTTTCTTAATTTAACTTATCCTTTTGAAACTGCTGTAATTTTATCCTTAGGATATAAAGCCCATGAACCAAAATATTCTACTCAACGCTTAAATTTTAATGAAGTCGTCGAATTTTACAAGGAAAAATAATGAAAAAAGAACTTGAAATTTTTAGCACAAGATATTCTTGTAGAAATTTTAAAAATGAAAAACTCAAAAAAGAGGATTTAAATTCTATTTTAGAAATAGCAAGATTAAGCCCCAGTTCCTTGGGACTGGAACCTTGGAAATTTATAGTAGTGCAAGATGAGAAAAGAAAAGAAGAACTTTCTAAAATTTGCAATCAACAAAAACATGTAAAAGATTGTGCTGCATTAATTATAATCATTTCAAGACTTGATTTTTTGGATTATTTTGAAGAAAAACTTAGAAAAAGAGATATGAGTGAAACAGAAATGCAAAAACGCTTAGATACTTATATGCCTTTTTTAAAATCTCTAAATCAAGAACAAAAAATATCTTATGCAAGAGAACAAGCTCATATAGCTCTAGCTAGCATACTTTACAGTGCTAATGCTTTAAATATAGCAAGCTGCACTATAGGTGGTTTTGATAAAGAAAAGCTTGATTCTTATTTATCACTTGATATTCAAAAAGAAAGATCAAGTTTGGTGGTGGCTTTAGGATATTGCAACGATAAAAAAAATCCTCAAAAAAATCGTTTTAGTTTTGATGAATTTGTAAAATTTATTTAAATTTTGCTTTTAAGCAAAATTTAAATAAAAATAAACTGATTCTTTTTTGTATTTTTACTAAGTCTTTGCTTAAATTTTATACAATTTTGATTATAATTTTACATTTAATTTCACAAGGCTTGTTATGAATTTACCCAATATCTTGGCGATTTTTAGAATGGTTTTAGCGCCTTTGCTATTTTTTTTGTTAATTCATAAATTTGAAAATATTCATCAAAGTTGGATTAACTATTTTGCTGCTTTAACTTTTTCATTAGCAGCTTTAAGTGATTTTTTCGATGGATACATCGCAAGAACTTGGAAACAAACTACAAAACTAGGCGGAATCTTAGATCCATTAGCCGATAAAATGCTTGTTTTAGCAGCTTTTTTAGGGCTTTTACTTACAGGAAAAGCTAATGAATGGGTAATTTATATTATACTAGTAAGGGAATTTTTTATCACAGGTTTTAGAGTTGTAATGATCAGTGAAAATTTAAATGTCAATGCTTCTTTTGCAGGCAAACTTAAAACCGCTTTTCAAATGACTGCGATAGGATTTCTAATCATGGAGTGGATAGGCGGAGAAATTCTACTTTACATAGCTTTGATTTTAACTCTTTATTCTGGATTTGAATACATCTATACTTATATAAAAGCTCAGAAAAAAGGAGAAAAATGAGATCTTTATTGCTTTTAATTGTTATTTTGATTTTGGGAATTAAATTTTATTCTATTGAATTTTTAGCAACTGTTTTAGTCATCTCATTTTTAATTTTCTTTCACGAATTAGGACATTTTTTAGCTGCAAGATCTTTGGGTGTAAAAGTTGAAGTCTTTAGCATAGGATTTGGAAAAAGTCTTATAGAGCGTGAATTTAAAGGCACGAACTATCGCTTAAGTGCTTTGCCACTTGGAGGATATGTTAAACTTAAAGGACAAGATGATATGCGTCCTGGTTTTGAAAATCTAGACAAAGATAGCTATAGCATTTTAAGTCCTTTAAAAAAGATTTATATTCTTTTTGCTGGACCATTTTTTAATCTAATTTTAGCTTTTTTTCTTTATATTATCATAGGAAATTTAGGTCTAAACAAACTTGCTCCGCAAATAGGAAACATAGCGCCAAACTCTGCTGCACAAGAAATAGGACTTCAAAAAAATGATACTATCTTAGAAATTAACGGTGTAAAAATTCAAAGCTTTGATGAAATTTCAAAGCATTTAAGTTTAGAGCCTTTGAAAATATTAATCGATAGAGAAGGAAAAAATTTAGAATTTACCCTAACTCCAAAAATAGGACAAGGATATAATGACTTTGGACAAATCGTTGAAAAACCTCAACTTGGAGTCAGTCCAAATGGGACAAGCACTCTTGTAAAACATCAAGGTTTAGAAAGTTTTAAATATGCCATACAAGAAAGTTTTCAAGCTTCTACACTCATCATCAAGGGTATAATAAAACTCATAAGTGGTGAAGTTGAAGCAAAAAATTTAGGCGGTATTATCACCATGACTGAAATTACCTCAAAGGCTGCACAAAATAGCTTTACTTTGCTTTTATTTATCACTGCTTTAATTTCCATAAATTTAGGCATTTTAAATCTTTTACCTATTCCTATGCTTGATGGAGGACATATACTTTTTAATCTTTATGAAATGATTTTTAGACGCAAGGTTCCACAGCGTGCTTTTGAATACTTAAGTTACGCAGGCATGGCAATACTTTTAAGCTTAATGCTCTTTGCAACTTATAATGATATATCAAGGATTGCAGGTGAATAAAAAATTTTCCTACCCTATTCCAAATTTTACTGATAGAAGAAAAAGTATCATCTTTTGGCGCTATTTACGTTTTCAAGCAAGAAAAATTCTATATTTTCCTCAAGTAAGGCTTCTAGAAAAAACGCTTAATGAAGAAAAAAATAAACATTTAAAAGACTTTTTCTCTCAAAGACCCTATGCTTGCTACAATGCTATAAGAAGATTTTGCGATAAAAGTTTTAAAGCAAATGAACGCGTTAAAACACTTATTTATGATGTTGATAAGGGACTTACTTGTTTTAAATTTCTTCCCGAAGAACAAATGATTTTTTCTTTTGATGAAGATTTTGAGCTTTTTTTAGGATATAACCATAATGTTTACGAAGAAGGTTTTTGGGCTTTTTCTTTAAAATTTAAAAAATACACTATTTCACAATGTAATTTTTGCTTTACTTTAGAAAATAATCTTCTACTTTCTTGCATACAAGGATATAAATACAAAGATTTTAATATTTTAGAAATTAATAAAATTTTAACTAAAAAATGTCATGGTTTGCGCCCTGTTGCTTTACTTATAGAATGCTCTAAGATGCTTTGTGAAATTTTAAAACTTCAAGCTACTTTAGGTGTACATGAAAAAAATCAAATCCGTTCTCAAAAAGGAAAAGAAAAAGGATATTTTGTAGATTATCAAAAAATTTGGCTAGAAAATGGTGGAGAATTAATAAAAATCGATAAACACAAATACTACAAGCTCCACCACTCGCAAAAAAACCTAGAAGAAATCCCTTCACAAAAACGCTCCATGTATAAAAAACGTTTTGCCATGCTTGAAGAAATCAAAGTAAATTTAGATAAGACATTGGATATTCAAGACTAATTAAGTATATTTTGATATAATCTAGTCTTGCTTTATGCAAAATCCTTGCTCATGAAAATGGGCTTTAATATCCATAAGGAGAAAAGATGAAACATTATGAGGTTTTATTTATCTTAAAACCAACACTTACCGAAGAGGAAGTGAATGCGAAGTTGGAATTCGTTAAAGAAGTCCTAACCAAAAATGGTGCAGAAATTGAAACTGTTGTTCCAATGGGCACTAGAAAATTAGCGTATAAAATCAAAAAATACGAAAGAGGAACTTATTTTGTGATTTACTTCAAAGCTCCTACAAACTTAATTGCAGAGCTTGAAAGGGTGTTAAGAATCACTGAAGAAGTAATAAGATTTTTAATCGTAAAATATGAAAATAAAAAAGAAATTGCAGCTTGGGAAAAACTAAGCCACGGGATTAAGCAATCTAAAAAAGAAATCAAACCTTTAGATGCTCCTGAAATTCAATAAGGAAAAAGATGTTTAACAAAGTTGTTTTGGTTGGAAATCTTACACGTGATATAGAAATGCGTTATGCACAAAGCGGTAGTGCTATTGGAGCTTCCGCTATAGCAGTAACAAGAAGATTTACCACAAATGGAGAAAAAAGAGAAGAAACTTGCTTTATTGATATAAGCTTTTATGGTCGCACCGCAGAAGTTGCAAACCAATACCTTACAAAAGGTTCAAAAGTACTCATAGAAGGACGTTTAAGATTTGAACAATGGAGTGATCAAAATGGACAAAATCGCTCTAAACATAGCATTCAAGTTGAAAATATGGAAATGCTTGGCAATTCCAATGCTCCACAACAAGGCGGAAATTTTGGCAATAATAGCTTTTCAAACAACAATTATAGTGGAAACTATGAAAATCAAAGCTATGATCCTTATATGAGTGAAAATCAAAATTTTAATAAAGCAAAAACAAACCCTGCTCCACAAAGAAACCAAAACCCACAACACGAAGAAAAATTAAAAGAAATTGATATCGATGCTTATGATAGCGATGATACTAATTTACCATTTTAAAGGATAAACTATGGCAGAAAAAAGAAAATACTCTCGCAAATATTGCAAATACACTGAAGCAAAAGTTGAATTTATTGATTATAAAGATACAGCAATGTTAAAACATGCTTTATCTGAAAGATTTAAAATCATGCCACGCCGTTTAACAGGTACAAGCAAAAAATACCAAGAAATGGTAGAAGTTGCAATCAAACGTGCAAGACATGTAGCTCTTATCCCTTATATAGTGGATAGAAAAGAAGTAATCAATAATCCTTTTGAAGGACTATAATCTTTTAAAAGCAAACTTGTAAAAAGTTTGCTTTCTTATACATTTATTCTCAAAATAAAATTAAATCAAAGTATATTCTAAGACATCACTAAAAGTATCAACAGCAATGATTTCCATATTGTCTCTAACCTCACTAGGAATATCTTTTAAGTCCCTTTCGTAATTTTTTCTTGGGATTAAAGCTGTTTTTATATCTGCTTTATAAGCTGCAATTAATTTTTCTTTTAATCCGCCTATTGGTAAAACTTTTCCTTTTAAATCTATTTCACCTGTCATTGCAACATCTGCTTTAACCTTTTTATCACTAAAAATAGAAGCAATAGCTGTGCTTATCGTAATGCCCGCACTTGGACCATCTTTTGGAGTAGCTCCATCTGGCACATGGATATGAATATTATAACTATCATAAACATTAACTTTAGGATCGATAATTATTTTTTTAGGTATTTTTATTTTTCCTTCATCGATTAAAACTTTTATCATGCTAAAAGCAATTCTAGCTGATTCTTTCATTACATCACCCAAACTTCCCGTGAGCGTTAATTCTCCTTTACCTTTAATTTTTACAGCCTCTACTTTTAAAACATCTCCACCTACACTTGTCCAAGCCAAACCATTAACCTGACCTACTTGATTTTCTCCATTATTTTTTTCTATTTCAAAAACTTTTTTATCTAAAAATTCATTCAAATTTTTTGTATTAATAATGACTTTTTTAATATTTTCTAAAAGTAGTTTTTTAGCACTCTTACGACACAACTCTGCCACTTTGCGACGCAAATTTCTAACTCCTGATTCACGAGTATAATCACTAATGATTAACTCTATAGTTTCATCATCAATAGATAATTCATTGGATTTTAAGCCATGTTTTTTAAGCTCATCTGGAACTAAATATTTTTTCATTATATGAAATTTTTCACTTGGAGTATAAGAGCTAAGTTCTATAAATTCCATTCTATCTCTTAAAGGTGCAGGAATATTGCTAATATCATTTGCTGTTGCTATAAAAATGACTTTACTTAAATCAATATTAAAATTTAAATAATAATCCCTAAATTTAGAATTTTGCTCTGGATCTAAAATTTCTAAAAGCACCGCACTTGGATCGCCTCTAAAACTGCGATTTAATTTATCAATTTCATCCAATACAATTACAGGATTAATTTGTTTTGCCTCTATGAGTCCTTGGGTAATACGTCCAGGCATAGCGCCTATATAAGTTCTACGATGACCACGTAGCTCATTAACATCTTCAAGTCCGCCTAAGGCTATGCGAATAAGCTCTCTTTTTAAAGCTTTTGAAACAGAATTTGCCAGTGAAGTTTTACCCACGCCAGGAGGTCCATAAAGACAAAGTATAACTTTAGCACCATCTTTTTCTGCTATTTTTCTTTTTTCTAAAAGTTCCCTAACTGCAAAATATTCTTCTATGCGTTCTTTTGGTTTATTTAATGCATAATGATCATGGTTGAGCTGTTTTGAAACTTCTTTAATATCAAGTTTTTTCTTAGAAATTTTTTCAAAAGGAATATCTAATGCTGTTTCTATGTAAGTTTGAATCATCGATGCTTCGGAATTATCTTGATGAATGCGTTCGAATTTTTCAATTTGTTTTTTGATTTCTTTATAAGCGTCTTCGTGCATAAATTTCTTCTTTAATTCCAGACGCTTTTGATACTCTCTAACCTCATCTTCTTTTTGTGTGTCAGAACCAAGCTCTTTTTGAATTTGTCTTAATTGTTCTTTTAAAAAATATTCTTTATTTACCTTATCAATACGAGAATGTACTTTATTTTTAATTTCTTTTTGAATTTTATTGGCTTCTATTTCTTGGGCAATTAAATCTATTAATTTTACTAATTTTTGCTCAAGATCTGTTAAAACAAAAAACTCATAAGCAACTTGTTTTTTAATACGCACAGTATTTAAAATCAAATCACAAATCCTAGACGCATCAAAACCTTCTTCAATTGTTCTTAAAAGATCCGGAGAAAAATAATGACTAATATTTGCCAAATTTTTTACCTTCTCTTTTAAAACTTCAAGAAGCGCTTCTTTTTTAGTTCCTTCTAAAAAGTCTTCTTTTATAAGTTCTATCTTGGCTTCTAAAGGTTTATTAGAAATTTGCTCTATAATTTTACCCTTAGCATATCCTTGAAAAAGTATTTTCACCCTTCCATCAGGCAAAGGAACTTTTCGCATGATAGTCCCAATCACTCCACAATTATAAATTTCATCAAAATTTCTTCCATTTTCCAACCTTGAAGGTGCAACAAAAAGCATACTATCATTTTTAATCGCAAGATCTAAAGCTTTCATATTGGATGAATCGTTAATAAAAATAGGAGTTATCATAAAAGGATATAAAAATAATTCATCTTCAACCAATACTGGTAAATTTGCTGGATAATTTTGTATCTCTTCAATCTGCATTTATTTTCCTTGTTTATTAAAATCTTTCAAATATACTTCTATACCAAGGAAGCTCAGGTTTGATAATACTTTGCTGATAAAATTCACTTTCTTGAAGTCTTTGTTTATAAATTTGTGCACTTTCATCATGCCCTATGCGCTGGTATAGATTTTCTATAGTGCTATTAAGATAAAAAACCGCTAAATTAAATTTTGTAAGCATTGTCTGAACCAAAGGTTCATATTCTGTATAAGGATAATCTTTCAAAAAAGTATCTATTTCTTTTTGGCTTTCAAGCATTAAAGCCTGATTACGATTTGGCACTGCAAATGCATCAAATTTTGCCTTAATTTTAAGATAACGAATATAATCAGCATTGCGTGAATTTCCAAATTTTTTATTATATTCATCTAAATAAAATTCAGCTAACTTATATTCCTCTTCATCCATATGAGCTTGTGCTAAAATAATTAAAGTAGTTTCCAATAAAGGATCGGCAACATGCTCACTTGCCATACCATTATAATGATCATCAGCTTTTTCCAAATCCTTGTCCTGCAAATCTTTAATAATTTGCTTATACCACTCACTAGCACTAAGATTGTATAAACCTTCATCATTTTTCGTACTACACGCACTAAAAAAAACACTTAAAAAAACCAATAAAAAAATACCTTTTTTCATACTTCACCTTGATTTATATTCTCAAAAATCTATATTTTAACGATTTTATAATTATGTTCTTCTAAAATTATAATAAAATTAATTAAATAATTTAAAATTTTGGAATGATTATTGCTTATTTTATGTTAAAATATTAAACATTATAACTTGAGGAGAAAACATGACCCTAGCTGTTAAATGCCCTATCTTAGGTTTTGAAGAAACCAAAAATATGGAATTTTCAACTATCGATGAAGTATTTGTAAGACTTAAAAGTCTTGATGGTAAAGACTTTTCTTTTGTTTTAATTAATCCTTATTTGATTAGACCTGATTATGAATTTGATATACCAACTTATTATCAAGAGCTTCTTTCTTTAACACCTGAATCTAATATGAAAATTTTTAATATAGTAGCCATAGCAAAAAGCATTGAAGAATCGACAGTGAATTTTCTAGCTCCAGTAGTCATTAATCTTGATAATAATACTATGGTACAAGTGATACTAGATACAGTTAATTATCCGGACTTTTTTCAAGCTGATCAAATTGCTAATTATATTAAAAAATAATGCTCTATATACTTGCAAATGGAGCTATGGCAACAGCCTTAGCCTATGGATTAAAAGATGATTATGAAATTTGTATAGTAGGAAGAAGTATAGAAAAACTTCAAGCCCTCACCAAAGAAGGCTTTAAAACCTTACTTTACAAAGATTTTAACATAGAAGGTAAAGATGTTATTTTAGCATTTAAACCCTATGCTTTAGAAAATATTGCTCAAATGCTAAAAGGACAAGCACGTATCTTAATCTCTGTTTTAGCCAATGTTGATTTTGAAAAACTACAAACCATCAAAGCTCAAAATTATGTTAGAATAATGCCCAATACAGCAGCTAAATATAAGGCTTCAACCACACCATATATACTTAAAAACTCTCATTTTGAAAATGAAATTTTAGACATTTTAAAAACTTTTGGCTCGGCTTATAAATTAGATAATGAAATACAAATGAATGCAGCTATGGCGATTAGCGGCTGCGCTCCTGCTTTTTTAGCACTTATAGCGGAAAGCATTGCTAATGCTGGAGTTTATGAAGGTTTGTCAAAAGAACTTAGTCTCAATCTTACGCGCTCTTTATTTAAAAGCTCTAGTGCTTTACTAGAACATGAACATCCAGCTATTATCAAAGAAAATATTTGCTCCCCTGGCGGAGTTACAATAAAAGGCATAAAAATACTCGAACAAAAAGGAATTCGCGGAAGTTTTTTTGAAGCCATAAATGCTAGCAGCGCTAAATGAAAAAGGCTTTCATACTTATAGAAAGTATTAGTGCTATAACGATCATATCTTTAATTTTCATTGGCATTTTTTATTACTATACTCAACTTTACAAAAACTATGAAAATTTAAATATTTTTGAAAGACTCTATAAACTTCAAGAAGAATTATATGAAAAGCCCATTTTTAAAACCATCATACTTCAAACTTCAGCCTTAAAACCTATAGTTTTACAAGAACAGTTTGTTAATGATGGTATATTTCAATTTCAAAAATTATACTTTCAAGATCAAAATTATAGCGTTTATTTTAAAGAATGAGCAAAGCTTTTACACTTTTTGAACTTATAATATCACTAATACTTTTTACTTTTATAACTAGCTTACTTTCAAAACCTTTAATGGATTTTTATCATTTAAATTTCACTGCTTTACATACAAACAATCTTATCACTCAAGCACATTTAAACTTGCTTAAAATAGAAAAATTAATACAAAATTGTATTAATATTACATTTTCACAAAATACATTAAAATGTCTTTTAAAAGATGAGTTAATTAGCCTAAAAGATAATAAACTTTATCTTATTAATTCTGCTCTTATTTTAGAAAATAATCATACACTTTATTCACCTCATTCTGATTTTAAAACACAACTCCAAAATAGAAAAGATTTATATAATGACAATGAGCATATTAGCTATGCTTATAAAATTAATAAGATTGAAAAAATATCCATCTTAGAAAATGGTATATCTACAAATTTTACAGGTAGTTTTATTCCTTTGCAAGCTCAATTAGTTATCAAATTGCAAAATGGAGAACTTATATATGAAATAAAGCCAAAATTTAATGAACAATTAAACCAACAAGGATTAATTTCTAAAAACATAAGCTCATTTAACCTGCAAAACAATAAATTAAAAATTTGCCTAAAAAGACAAGCAAAATATTGTCTTGAAAAAAGAATTTTACTATGAAAAAAGCTTATGTTTTAATTTGGACAATTTTTTTAATATTACTAATAAGTCTATGGATGAGCTTGACCTTAAACATATCTAGCTACACTCCAAAAATAATCCAAGATAGTTATTACTACCTTCAAGCTCAAATTTTAAGTCATAATGCAACACAATTTTCTAAATATTTTTTATATCAAGCAAAGCAAGAAAATAAAGAATGTTTAGATAATATATATTTTAATTACACAAAAGCTTTGATTAAAATAAAATATTTTTATCCTATTGCACAATGTGTTAATTTTAAATTTTCCAACTTTAATCCCGATGCAAATTTAAGCAAAGATGGTGTTATTATAGCCCACATTAGCATTGCTTTAAATCGTGATAAAAACGTCAATGATGAAATTTTACTCACAAAAAGCATTATTATTTATCCCAAAGAAAATTTTTGGAATTTAAAAAATTAAACCAAAGTCTTAGCAAGCTTAACACACTCTAAAAGACTTTGATTTTCGCATATATAAAGATTTTTAAAATTTAAAAGCTTCTTTGCTGTGCTTTGTCCTATAACTACAACCTTATCTTCTTCTTTTAAGCTATAAAATTTTAAAAAATTTTCTACACTTAAAGGAGAGGTAAATATAAAAATAGCAGGATGAGTAAGTTTTTTGTCACCTTTTTTAAAAACATTTTCATAAACAATCACTTCATCTAAATCCACACCTACATTTTTAAGATCCAAATTTAAAGTTGAAACAATATTTTTAGCCCTTAAATACAAACATTTTTGCGTTTTTAATTCCTCTTTAAATTCAAGAAAAAGATCTTTTCCATAAGCCTTTGATGGAATTTTAATCTTTTTAAAACCTAAATTTTTAGCGTATTGAGCTGTACTTTGTCCTACAGCGTATAAATTGAGTTTAAAATTTAAAGTGATTTTTGCATTTTGTAAGGCTTTTAAAGCATTTTTTGAAGTACAGATTAAAGCATCATACAAACTCAAATCTATACTAAAATCGTAAAAAATAATCTCATTTAAAATAAGATTTTCCACCCCTTTAAAAGGAGTTTCATTTAAGAGGTAAATTTTCATAGATTTTACGCTTTAACTCTTTAGCTGCCAAAAAAGCATCTTTAGCATCCATGATCGCCCTAACCACAGCCACGCCGCTTAAATTTATACCCTTTAACTCATCAAGCACTGCTTTATCAACCCCTCCTATAGCTACAACCCCTATAGGACTTTTATCACAAATTTGGCTTAAAAGCTCAAGGCTTAAAAGCGAACTTTCTTTAGTAGGCGTTGCCTTGATAGCTCCACAACCTAAATAATTTGCTCCTTGTATGAACTCAAGTTGTTCTAGTTTTTTAAGGCTTAAGCCTATGATTTTTTCATCTCCTAAAAGCTTTCTAGCTAGTTTTACTTCTAAATCTTCCTGTCCTAAATGCACCCCATCAGCATCTAAGGCTAAAGCTATGTCCACTCTATCGTTAATCAAAAAAGGTATTTTATAAGCCTTGCAAAGTTTTTGCACCTTTAAACCTAGTTTGTAAAATTCTCTTGCATTAAGCTCTTTTTCACGAAGTTGAACTATACTCACTCCGCCTTTTATAGCATTTTCTAAAGTATTTAAAAAACATTCCTCGCTTTTATTTCCCTTAGTAGCAACCAAATAAAGGCTAAGATCTAATTTATTTTTCATCTAAAAACTTGAAAAAATGATTTGTAGGACCACAACCTTTTCCAAGATTGAGTGAATAATAAATCGCATTTCTTACATATTCTTTAGCTTCACTAACAGCATAAAATAAATCCTTGCCTTTAGCTAAATTACTAGCAATAGCCGAAGAAAGCGTACAACCTGTACCGTGAGTATTTTTAGTTTCTATGCGTTCGCCTTTTAAAATATAAATTTCTTTTCCATCATAAAGCACATCATTGGCATTTTCTTCACTATGTCCGCCTTTAAGTAAAACTGCCTTAGCCCCCAAGCTGCATAAATGCTTAGCTGCTTTTATCATCTGCTCTTCATTAGCGATCTTAAAACCGCATAAAAACTCTGCTTCAGGAATATTAGGCGTAAGAATATCTGCAAATTTTACTATGGTTTGCTTGAAAAAATCACAATTTTCTTGCGGCATTAAAGCATAGCCATTTTTAGCAAACATTACAGGATCGATCACTACATTTTGAGGTTTAAACTCGCTTAAATTTTTAGCTACACAGCTCATTAATTCACAAGAACCTATCATTCCGATTTTAGTTGCCTTTGGCACTATATCTTCAAATACGGCAAGCATTTGTTCATCTACGCTTTGAGTAGGTATATCGTGTACAGAAATCACCCTTGCGGTATTTTCAGCTACCACACTTAAAACCACACTCATACCAAAAAGATTGTGCGCACTAAAGGTTTTAAGATCGGCTTGTATCCCTGCTCCACCACTACAATCACTCCCTGCTATAGTTAAAACAGGTATAAGTTCACTTCCTTTTGCTTTCATAAATCTTCCTTTAAAATTTTGATCCATTCTTCACCCTTAGGGCTTAATTTTTGTCCTTTAAAACTCTGTTTTGCAAAAGCTACGATCAAAGCATGAAAAATTTGATAAAGTTCGTAAAGTTCGCATTTTTTTCCTAAAATTTTACACAAATTTTCTTGCTCACTTTCTATGCCACTTTGAAAAAATTCTCTTAATTCTTCATAATTTTCAAACTCATAACCTAAGTAAAAAGCCAAACGCAAACTATAGCTATCTACAACCAAAATCTCTCTTTTACAAAGATAGCTTAAAATACCATCAACACTTTCAAAACCTAAACCTTTGATATTTAAAAGCCATTCTCTGCTTACATTTGTTTTAAAATTTTCTAAATTTTTATAAGTGTTTATGATACTTTCTACCAAGCCTTTTAAACGCTTGGCTTTGGTGTTGTAAAATCCGCTAGGCTTAATTAAAGTTGCAAGTTCTAAATTGGATAAAGTATTGATTTGTTCTAAGCTTGCAATATTTTCTTTTTTTAAATTGTCTAAAGCTTTTAAGACATTTTTCCAATTTGTATTTTGAGTTAAAATCACAGAAATTAAAAGCTCAAATTCACTCAATCCTTGATTTTCAAGCCAATCAAAATCATGATAATTTAAATCCAAATTTAAAAGCTTGGTAAAAATTTGCGCTCCAGTCATTTAAAATTCTCCTTAAAAGCCAAATAAAATTGCTTCACAGTACGACCACTTCTACTTGCTCTTAGAGTAGTAAATTCTTTAGCTTTAGCGTGTAAAAGCTCTTTATCACAAGAATAATCTTTAAAATAAAAATCTATCATCTTTAAATACTCTTCTAAATTTCCTTGATAAAAACTTAACCACAAACCAAATCTATCACTCAAGCTTAATCTTTCTTCAGCAGCATCGCTTAAATGAAGTTCTGTATGTGCAATTTGCGTATCAAGATTATCAGCAATGCTTTCACTTAATAAATGCCTACGATTTGAACTCGCATAAATAATTACATTATTTGGGGCTTTTTCTATGCTTCCCTCAAGTAAAGGTTTTAAAAATTTATAACTATCATCTCCCTTCTCAAAAGAAAAATCATCACAAAAAAGTATGAATTTAAAATTTTCTAATCTGATTTCATCGATGATATCTGCTAAGGCAAATAAATCTTCTTTATTTAATTCAACAAGTCTTAAGCCCTGATCTTTAAATTCGTTAAATATAGCCTTAATTAAACTTGATTTTCCAGTACCCTTAGATCCCCATAAAAGTGCGTGATTTGCCCCTTTGTTTTGAATGAAATTTAAAGTATTTTCATAAAGTGCTTTTTTTTGTTTTTCCATACCTACTAAATCTTTTAAAGCAATAGGATCGATTTCAAAAATAGGCTTTAAATAGTCTTTTCTTGCTCTATAAATTGCTGCATAAGTTTTATTCCAATCCATTTTAAGCCTTTCTTAAATGCGTTAAAATTGCCTCTAAAATATCATCATCGTCTTTGCTTTTTGCTTTGATGAGTTCTTTTTCATCATTTAAAGCAGTAAATTGAATATTTTGCTCATAGTTGCTAATACTTTTAAATTTATTTAAAGCTAAAATTTTAATAATAATCAAAGATAAAAATTGCTTAGTATAAACGTCAAGTTTTCCAAAGCGATCTTCAATTTCACCTTCGATCTCATAAACCTCATGAACTTGCTCACACTTGCTAAGTCTTCTATAAAGTTCTAATCTTAAGCGATCTTCGCTGATAAGCTCACTATTTAAAAAGGCATTAACATTGAGTTTTAAATCAAGTTTATTTTCTTTTTGATCCACTTCATTTTTACTTAAAGCATTAAGTTCATCTTCTAACATTTTAAGATATAAACTATATCCAATTTGCTCGATATGTCCACTTTGATCTACGCCTAATAAATTTCCACCGCCACGAATTTCAAGATCATGATAAGCCAAAACAGAACCTGCGCCTAAAAAAGAATTACTTTCTAAAGAAACTAGACGCTTTAAAGCATCTTTTGTGATAGCATTTTTATCTTCGATTAAAAAATAACAATAACCTTGCTTATCACTTCTTCCTACACGCCCACGCAATTGGTGCAAATCAGCCATACCAAAACGATCGCTTTTTTCTACTATGATAGTATTTGCATTAGGTAAATCAATCCCACTTTCTACGATAGAGGTACTTAAAAGCAAATCATATTCTTTGTTTTCAAATTTCAACATTTCTTCTTCTTGCACCTTGGCATCGATTTTAGAATGTAAAATCAAAATACGCAAAGTAGAAAAAAGTTCTAATAAATGTTTTTTACACTGCTCTATACTTGCAATATGATTATGAATATAAAAAATTTGCCCACCACGTCTTAACTCTCTTGCTATAGCTTCTTTTAAAAGTGCGTCATCATTTTCTTTGACAAAAGTTCTTACATCCATTCTATCTTCTGGTGGAGTTTGTAAAACACTATAAGATTTTATAGAACTTAAAGCTTGATTTAAGCTTCTTGGTATAGGGGTTGCTGACATGGATAAAATATGTGAATTTTGAGTGATTTCTTTAAGCTTTTCTTTTTGCTTCACTCCAAATTTATGCTCTTCATCAATAATAACAAGAGCTAAATTTTCACATTCTACACTTAAAAGCGCATGAGTTCCTACAACTACACAAGCTTTATTTTCTTTTAAATTTTGTAAAACTTGTTTTTTTTCTGCACTACTTGTAAAGCGATCCAGTTTAAAAACCTTTATATCAAAAGGATCAAAACGCTTTTTTAAGGTTTTATAATGCTGATGAGAAAGCAAAGTTGTAGGCGCAAATAAAAATGCACAAAATCCACTTTTAACCACTGGATAAATAGCATTCATGGCAACTTCTGTTTTTCCAAAACCCACATCACCGCTTAAAAGCCTATCCATAACTTTTCCACTTTGAAAATCTTGCAAAATTTCATGACAAGCTTTCTCTTGATCGCTTGTATAAATAAAACCTGCACTAGTTATAAAATCAGCTTGTCTATTTAAATCCACTGTAATTTTTTTTGCTTGCACCAAAGATCTTTTAGCCGCCATAATAACAATTTCAGAAGCTATGGCTAAAAGTTTAGTCTTTAATTTTTCTTTAAGTTTAATAAAGCTTGTTTTACCTAGTTTATCTAAGCTTGGAATAGATCCACTCACACCCAAATATTTATCAATCAAATAAAGATTTTCCACTGGTAATAAAAGCTTATCAGAATTTTGATACTCTATAGCAACAAACTCTTTTTTTGCTCCGCTTATCACTATCATCTCAAGACCTAAAAATTTGCCCACTCCATAATCTTCGTGCACTATATAATCCCCATTTTTAAGCTCATCTATAATCAAACTAGCTTTTTTTCTTGTTTTTTGTTTTTCTTTTTGATTTAAAGAAATGATTAGCTCTTCAGGACTAATAAGATTAAGCCTTAAATCACTTTTTACAAAATGGATATTTTGAGTATCTTCAAGCTCCAAAGCTTTAAACAAAGCTTCATTTTTAGCTAAAAGTGTGATTTTTTTATTTTTATGAAATTCAAAAAAATCTTTATTGTAAGAACTTTGCAATTCTTTAAATTTTTTAGCTTGAGGTAAAATTTTTGCATTCACAAAACTTATATCTTTTTCATATTCATTAATATCAAACTTTTCACAAGCTAAAAAATCAAGTTCTAAATAATCAAAAAAATCATCAATACACCAAAATCCTAAAGAATTAATATCATGTATTAAAGTATCGCTTTGAAAATCTTCTAATTTGTCCTTAAAAATTTCATAATTTTCTTTGTCAAAATATTTTAAAAAAGGACAAATTTCAAAATATTCTAGTTCATTAGGAATAGACTTTTGACTTTGCAAATCAAAATATCTTATGCTTTCAATCTCTTCGCCAAAAAGTAAAATTCTAATAGGATTTTCTTCATTGATACAAAAAATATCAATAATATCCGCACGAATTGAAATTTCACCTTTATCCTGAACTATATCTACAAATTCGTATCCCAATCTTGAAATTTCATCTTCAAAACATTTCAAATCAAAATTTTGTTTTTTATCGATATGATAATTTTGTAAATGTTTTTTTGAAGGAAGTTTTTTTAAAACAGTATTTAAAGGAGAAATAAGGATTTTTTTTTCTTCTTCTTTATGATAAGCATTTAAAATCTTGCAAAGATCAAAAAGTTCTTTGGAAAAAGCCCTTAAATCATCTCCAAACTGCGCTCTAAAATCAGGTAAAACAAAGGTTTTTAAACCCTTAAATCGTGAAACTTGAGCAAGTAAATCTGCTTGTTTTTCATCTTTACAAAGCAAAAGTTCACAAATTTTTGGATTTTGTAGGTATTCATAAAATGAAGCTTGCATTATTCTTCGTTGTTATTTTCAATAAGTTTGATAGTATCTTCTTTAATTTTACTAGTTCCATTAAAGCGACCGCCATTTTCTATAGAAATTTTTTGCGTTGAAATATCGCCATTAACAACTCCGCCTGCTAAAATTTCTAAACTATTAGCCTCAAGCTGCCCTTCAAAATACCCATTTACTACAATTTTATCTGCTTGTAATTCACCTTTTAAATTTCCATTTTTTCCGATAACTACAATACTTTCAGAATGAATAATACCACTTAACTCTCCATCAACATGAAGCATAGAAGCAAAATAAAATTTACCCTCAATTCTCGCACCTGAAGAAATTACTGTTGTTTCTGAGCTAGAGCTGGATGTTGGGCTGATACCGCCTTTATTAAAGATTGCCATGGAACTCTCCTTTCTTGATTAAAAAAATCATTCATATTTTTTCTTTGCAAATTTAAAAAATACAAAGGTTCTAAAGTTTTATTAATAAACCTTACCTCATAGTGCAAATGCGGCCCCGTAGAAAGACCTGTATTGCCACTATAACCTATCAACTGCCCTTTATTAACAAATTGACCCGCTTTGACTACTTCTTTGCGCATCATATGAGCAAATACTGTTTTAAAACCAAAATTATGCAATAAAATTACATTATAACCATAGCCATTATCATTATAACCTGAAAATTCCACCACTCCACTTGCTGGTGCATAAATAGGAGTACCAATTTCTGCTCTTAAATCAATGCCAGGATGAAATTCCCTTCTTTTTAAAAGCGGATGCTCTCTCCAGCCAAAATTTCCCGTAATACCTTTATTTTCAATAGGCCATCCATTAGGAATTTGTCCCAAAATTCCAAGTTGCTGCTCATTGGTAAGCTGAAGATTATCAAGTCTTGCACTAATTGTAAGATTATTTTCTGCTTCTAAGCCCAAAGCCTCTTCAAAAGAAGCTATTTTATCTTCTATAGCTGCATACTGCTGAGTTTTTTCTTCTATGCTTTTTTGCATTTGCGAATTAGATAATTCCAATTCTTTACTTTTTTTCAAAAGCTCCTCACGCTTTTCACTGATATCACTAAGTTTGCTATCGAGATATTTGATATAAAAACCACTAAAAACTAAAAATAAAACAATAAAAGCAATAGTATAAAAAACTATTTTTTTGATTATTTGATTTAAATAAAAATGTCTTGAACCGTTAATATCTGTAATGGTAATAGTGAATTTATTTTTTACCACACCACTCCTTTAAAAAATTTTCTACCAGCATAAAAGAGCCAAAAACTAGATTTTTTTTATTTTCTTCTAATTTTACAAATTCTTTACATTGTATGCCTAGCTTTGATGCAATACTATAAATTTCATCATCAGCCAGCTTTCGTTCTGCACTTTTATATTTATATATTTGTATTGTATCAATAATAGGCTTTAATGCATTTAAAATTTGAAAAATATCCTTATCCAAATAAGCATTATAAATAAGATTTATTTTTTCTCCTTGAAATTTATCAAGCATAGCCTTAGCAGCCATGGGATTATGACCCACATCAACAAAAAAATTTGGAGAAATTTCTTGGCATCTTCCTTGTAAATTTAACTCTTGTAACTTTTTTAAAGCTTCTAAGGTTTTTTCTTGCGAAGTTAAAATTTCACAAGCCTTTAATGCAAGCTTTAAATTATGCTTTAAAAAACAAGGTAAAACAAACTTTTTACAATAAATCTCAAATTTTTCTTTCAAAAAAGGATTTAAGGAAGAAACTTGCAAATTAGCTTTTTTTAAAAAAGCAATTTTTTTTGCTAAATTTAAAACATTTTGCTCTTGCTCATCACTTATAAGTGCTATAGGCGCCATAACTTTAAGCTTGGTTCTTGCAATATCTTCTAAAGAATTGCCCAAAATTTGAACATGGTCAAATCCAATTCTTGTAAAAATATTCATTCTTCTTTCAAAAACAGAAGTAGCATCATATTCTCCACCCACTCCTGCTTCTAAAACAATGAAATCGCATTTTTGAAATAAAATCATAGCTAAAAAAGTAGCATATTCGAAATAACTTAATTTTTGCAAGTCTTGTTTAAAAATTTCTTCAAGTCTTATATGAGCTTGTTCTAATTCTTCATCATTTGCAATCTTACCATCAAGATAAAATCTTTCATTAAAACTGAAAATGTGGGGGCTAGTATAATGCCCTATTTTATAATTTAAATTTTCTAAAAGTTGGGTTAAATATCTACCCGTACTACCTTTACCATTTGTGCCTATAAGTTGAATTATAGGAATATTTTTAAAATATTTCTTATATTTTTCATACATTCTAAACATCAAAAAACGATCAATTTTATCGTAATTTATACTTTTTTGAGCTAAAAAATTCTCAACTTTCATTATATTGTTCATTAACCGCTGCAATTTGCTTTATTAACTCATCTAAAATATTAATACTTGGCTTACTTTGCTTATCAAGATAAGCCACGTGAATTTTAGGAGTTATAATATCTTGCTTATAAATAAATCTAAAATTTTCTATAGTTTTAAGATTTGTATTTACAAGCTGTGTAATTTCATCTTTGCTTTTTCCTGGCGAAACAATCAAATAACTCTTTTCATCTATCATCCACAGTTCATCAAATTCGCTACAAGAATCTTTTAAAATTTTTTTAAATCGAACAAAAATTTCATTCAAACTTCCCATACCATATTTTTCCATAATGAAACGGTAATTTACTATAGAAAATAAAGCTAAAGAGTAATTAACTTTATACTTATTAAAATTTTCATCCATTTTATCAAGCTCTTTAAGAACACTCCAAGCCTCTCTCTCCTCCAAACTTTGCGTGAATTCAATTTGATTATTTAAAGATGTAATTTTTTCTCCAAGTTGTTTAAATTTTAGTTTTAAATCCTCAAAACTAAGTTTTACTTCCCCATTTTCATCTGGTTTTAAGGTATTAATAAAATCCATGTTTTGTTCATTCGATTTATTAAGCAAAACAAGCAATTCATAGATTTTTTTTAGATTATCATTAAAAAAATTTAAATTTTTTTGGACATACATATTATCGACCATTATGCGATGATTGATAAATTCCATTAATTCGTTCTTAAAATTTTCTTCGCCTATTACAAAAGGCTTTTGTGTTAAATTTTGTATAAAACCTTGAATTTTTAAATCTTCCACCAATGAAGGATTTAAACCCAAGCATAATAATTCACTAAAGTGCTCATAACTACGCTCTTCAAGTTTAACTAAGAGTTTTTTAATCACGCTATCATAATCATCATATTTACTAATGCCATATTTACGAGCTTGTTCTTCTAAATTATTTTCATCATAATTTCTTTCAAGCTCTTTCCATTTTTTGGTAAGCAAGTAAATACTTTCACTATCCATAGTTTTAGAAATTCTAATCGAAGTCACCTTAGCCAAATCTCTTATCTTTTTATCCTTACTTATTTGCAAAGTTTTAGATATGGTATATAAAAAATCAAAAAATTCACTAAATTGTTTTCCGCTTTGTCTATTTAAAACAGAAATTAAAAAACTAATTAGTTCTTCTAAACTTCTTATAGTTTTAGAATTTAATTCTTGTTGATAAATCGGTAAAAGTAAGGTTTTGTATTTGTCAAGTTTAGCTTTATTTGAGCTTGTGATACCATATTTTAAAGATAGTTCTTCAAAAATTTCCGTATAATTTTCAGGAGTTGGTTTTAGTTTTCTTTCTTTTAATGCAATTAAAGTTTGCTTTGCTATTTCATTAGTATTTGGAATCACGTTTTTGCCCTTTAATAGCAATTACGGAAATAAACTCATCAAATGCCTCGCTTGAAGCTGCTCGAATAGCCTCATACCTTGCAGAATCACTAATAATACTATTTGGAGAAATTTCAAAATTATAACTTCCACTTGTACTAAAAGCCTGACTTGAACCATCTTTAAAGACAACATTAAAATCTAAATTTAATTTAGCTTTATAACTAATGACATAGCCATTTTTATCATAAGCTAAAGGAATAAATTCTAAATTATTCATTTTAACATTAATTACATCATCTGCCTCGTGTTTTAAAGCAAGCTTGCGCCCTAATTTTGAAATTACCATTTCTTTTAAAGTATCGGCAACATAGATACTATTTTTTGGGTCTTGTTGACTTAATTCAACATTAACATAAACTTTCTCATCGAAAATATTATTAGCGATTTTTGATGTAGGAACATATCCACAAGCACCTAAAAATAAACCTATACAAAAAATTAAAATCTTTTTCATTTAATCACTAGATTAACTAGCTTTCCTTCCACATAAATTTCTTTAACTATACTCTTACCTTCAAGCCATTTAGCAGTATTTTCTTTTGCAAAAGCTAAAATTTCTTCTTTACTCGCACTACTTGAAATTTCAAATTCAGCCCTTTTTTTACCATTAATACTTACAGCTAAATTTAAAGTATCTTTTACAAAAACCTCTTCTTTGAGTTCTAATTTTTTAAAATTTTTACATTTAAAAAGCTCCTCGCTAAGCTCAAAACAAACATGAGGAATGATAGGCTCTAAGATATTTAAAATAATATAAAAAGCCTCTTGCTCCAAAGCTTCATTTTTACAAAGCGCTAAAGCATTTAAAGCCTCCATACAAGCTGCAATTAAAGTATTGAAAGCAAAACTTTGATGATAAACTTCAAAGGATTTTTTCAAAGCTTCATATACCTTTAATCTTGCATATTTTTCTTCTTTATTTAAATTTTCTTGTTTTAATTCTACAAGCTCACCTTTTTTAATATTTTGCGCCCTATCATAGAGTTTACAAATAAATCTATAAGCCCCTTCAACCGCATCATCATTCCATTCAAGCTCTTTAGCCGGAGGTGCGGCAAAAAGTATAAAAAGTCTTGCGGTATCAGCACCGTATTTTTCTATAATCTCATCAGGATCTACAACATTGCCTTTTGATTTTGACATTTTAGCACCATCTTTTAACACCATACCCTGAGTTAAAAGTTTATCAAAAGGTTCATTTTGTGTTAAATAACCCAAGTCTCTTAAAGCTTTTTGGAAAAATCTCGCATAAAGTAAATGCAAGATTGCATGTTCAATACCACCTATATATTGATCCACACTCATCCAATACTTTACACTTTTTTCATCTAAAGCTTTTTCCTGCCAAGTTCTCTCATCACTTGCAAAACGTGCAAAATACCAAGAACTTTCAAAAAAAGTATCTAAAGTATCACTTTCTTTTTGAGCCTCTTTGCCACATTTGGGACAAATACAATTTTTCCAAGTTGGATGTTTATCAAGTGGATTACCCTCACCTGTAATTTGCACATCTTCAGGTAGGGTAATAGGTAAATTTTCTAGTTTTTGAGGCACTATACCACAAATTTGACATTTAATCATAGGAATAGGCGCACCCCAATATCTTTGGCGTGAAACACCCCAATCACGAATTTTAAAATTTACAACCCTTTTTCCTATATTTTTAGCTTCAAACTGAGAAATGATTTTTAATCTTACCTCATTACAATCAAGATTATCAAATTCTTGACTATTAATTAATTTTCCTAATTTTTGCGTATAAGGTAAATTTTCTTGAGTTTGAATAACTTGTTTGATGGCAAGATTATATTTTGTTGCAAATTCAAAATCTCTTTCATCATGAGCTGGAACAGCCATAACCGCTCCACTACCATAATCAGCCAAGACAAAATTAGCCACCCACAAAGGAATTTTTTCTCCGCTTAAAGGATGAATGGCATAAATTCCTAGAAAATAACCTTCTTTTTCAGAACTTTGTCTTTCTCTTGGGCTTTGATTTTGAATAGTTTTGATTTTATTTAATACATCTTGATTTAATAAATTTTGCGAAAGCAAATTTTGAACAATTTTATGTTCTGGAGCTAAAGCGATATACGAAACTCCATAAATTGTATCTGCTCTTGTAGTAAAAACTTCTAAAGAACTTTCTTTGGTTTTTTGCTTGCTTTCTTCGTCTAAATTTAAAGAAAATTCCAAACCTTCGCTTTTACTAATCCAATTTTCTTGCATAGTTAAAACTTGATTAGGCCATTTATCTTTTAATTCTTCTAAATCTTTTAAAAGTTCCTCAGCATAAGCAGTGATTTTTACATAATAACCTGGCATTTTTTTCTGCACCACTTCATGACCACAACGCCAACATTTTCCGTCTTCAACTTGCTCATTAGCCAAAACCGTTTGATCTTGCTCACACCAATTTACATTTGCTTCTTTAGTGTAAATCAAACCTTTTTCAAACATCTTAATAAAAAATTCTTGCTCAAATTTTGTATAAAGTGGATCTGAAGTAGCAAGCATTCTTTTTTTAGAAAAAGAAAAACCTAAAGAAAAAAGTTCTTTTTTCATATAAGCTATATTTTCATAAGTCCATGACTTAGGATGAATTTTATGTTTAATAGCTGCATTTTCAGCAGGCATACCAAAACTATCAAAACCTATAGGATGTAAAACATTAAAACCTATCTTGCGATAATATCTTGCTAAAGCATCACCTATAGTATAATTTCTTACATGCCCCATATGAATGCGCCCGCTAGGATAAGGAAACATCGATAAAATATATTTTTTAGGCAAATTTAAATCATCTTTTGGCTCAAAATATTCATTTTCATCCCAAATTTTTTGCCATTTTTTTTCTATTAAACTTGCTTCATAAGCCATAAAAATTCTCCTTACACTGTTCCTTTTTCATACATTGCACGATTGCGTTCTTTATCTTGTTTTCTTTTTGCTTTTTCAATTTCTTTATTTCTAAACTCAAGCACACTAAATTTAAACCACAATAATGTCGGACTTGCAACAAAAATAGAGCTTAAAGTTCCTGCTATAATACCTACAATTAAAGCCAAAGAAAATCCCTGTATCATTTCCCCTCCAAAGAAATAAAGTATCACAACGGTTGCTAAAGTTAACCCTGAAGTTAAAACCGTTCTTGATAAAGTTGCTGAAACGCTTTCATTGATAATAGGTGCAAGTTCGGTTTTTTTACTTGTTTTAATACCTTCTCTGATTCTATCAAAAATAATAATTGTATCATTCAAAGAGTACCCAAGTACAGTTAAAACAGCAGCCAAGGTATCTAGATTGACATCAATTTTAAATAAAGAAATTGCCCCTAAAGTAATCACAACATCATGAATTTCACTGATTATAGCCGCAAGAGCAAAACGCCACTCAAAACGCAACGCTATATAAATTAAAATTGCTATCAAAGATATAGCTATGGCCATAAGTCCTTTATTTCTAAGTTCATCACCTACTTTTGGACCCACCACATCGGCACGACGCACTTCAAATTTTCCCGTATCTTTTAAAAGAGTACTTATATGCTCGCCTATATCATTGCTTACATTATCATTACTTCCTAAAAAGCGTATGGTTACTTCCTTATTGCTTCCAAATTCGGTTACAGATAAATTTTGAAAAGTTCCTTGTTTTTCTAAAATTTCTCGGATTTGTGTTATAGGAGCTGCATTTTCATATTTAAGCTGAACTAAAGTTCCTCCGCTAAAATCAATACCATATTGCAAACCCCTATCCCAAAGCAAATAAATAGAACCAAAAAACAAAATAAAAGAAAGAGAAATAGCAGCAAAACGCATTCTCATAAAATCATAAATTTTCTTTTCGCTAAAAAACTGCATTATCTTCTCCTGTAACCAAACCAAAATCTTGTATTATTACTTTTTTCTATGCGTTGCATAAAATAATCAAACATTCCATGAGTTCCTAAAATAGCTGTAATCATAGAAACAACGATACCAATTCCCAAAGTCACAGCAAAACCTTTAACTGCTCCTGTTCCATAGGCATAAAGTGCTACCGAAGTAACTAAAGAAGTGATATTTGAATCTATAATCGCACTCATAGCATTTTTATAACCTTGCTCTATACTAGCTCTTATATTTACTCCATCTCGCAAGAGTTCTCGTATGCGTTCATTGATAATCACATTTGCATCTACTGCCATACCCACAGTTAAAACAAGTCCTGCCATCCCTGGTAAAGTTAAAGTTGCTCCAAACATAGCCATAACAGCCACTACTACCAAAACATTAACTAACATTGCAATATTTGCAAAAATTCCTGCCACACCGTAATACATCATCATAAATATTACAATAAAAACCGATGCACCAATTAAGGCTATCATACTCATTTTAATACTATCAGCACCTAAAGATGGTCCTATACTTCTTTGTTCAAGTAATTTTACAGGCGCAAGCAAAGCTCCACTTCTTAAAGCTACCGCCACATCACGCGCTTCTTCTTGGGTAAAAGCTCCACTGATTTGCCCACTACCTCCACCTATGCGTTCATTGATAGATGGGGCAGAATACACTTTATTATCAAGTACAATAGCAAGACGCTTTCCAACATTTGCTCCTGTATAATCAGCAAATTTTTTAGAACCCTCGGCATTTAAAGTAAAATTAATCACAGGATAATTACTCTTATCACTAATCCCTACTCTAGCATCAGTAAGCATAGATCCATCTAAAATAGGTATGCTTTTTAAGGTATATTTTAAATTTGGATTTCTAGAATCAGGCACTAAAATCAGTCCATAACTCGCAGCCTCAGCGTCGCTCATTGTGGAAGCTTGACCCATTTTAGAATCATCAACTTCCATAAGTTGTAAATGTGCTGCTTTTGTGATGCGTTCTTTTGCTCTTAGTTCATCTTCTTTGGTTTTAATCCCTGCAAGTTCAACCAAAATCTTATCATCACCTTGTTTAGCAACTGTTGGCTCTGCTAAACCAAATTGATCAAGCCTATTTCTTATGGTTTCAACTGCTTGCAAAAGTGTAAAATTTTCTATATTTTTTACTTCTTCTGAGGTAAAAGAAATTTTATAGTGCATATTTTCACTTTGTATATTAATTCCTTTTATTTCTTTAAGCAAATTTTCAACTTTTGCAATATCCGCATTATCAAGCAAAGTAAATTCTAAAATATCATCATGGGTATTTAAGCCATCATTTAAAATATTTTCTTTATTAAAAGAATAACTCAATGAAGATGCAATTGATTTTATTTTAGATTTTACAGCTTCTTCATTATCTACACCTAAGAGCATATAAAGCCCACCTTGCAAATCAAGCCCTAAATTAATCTTCGCACCACGTTCTGACTGCAAAAAAGAAGGGAGTGAAAAAGCTACTCCAAAAATAAATACCGCTATAAAAATAATCAAGCGATAATTGATTTTAGAATTACGCATCAATTTTCTTTGCTATAAATTCTCTTGAAATTTTTGCAGTAACATTGTCTTCATTAAGCTTAACTTTGATAAAATCCTCCTCTGGTTTTACGACTTCACAAATAAGTCCGCCATTAGTGATGATTTTATCTCCCTTTTGCAAAGACTCAAGCATTTGTTTATGTGCTTTTGCTTGTTTTTGTTGCGGTCTGATCACCAAGAAATAAAAAATTGCAAATAACACTACAAGAGGTAACAATGAAGTTAAAATTGAATTTTCTGCCATATTTTTCCTTTATTCCAAAAAAATTAAACACTAATTCTATCATTTTTAAAATAATAAAAGTCTTTTTTATTGCAATTTTACTTTCAAATTCTATTTATCTATCATTTTTTGAAAATATTTTTACACAAACCATTAGCCCGTTTTTAGCTATTTGGGGGTTAGTTTTACTCCTAAAAAGTAAAACTTCTAAACAATATTTTTGGATAGGTTTTTTTGTAGGGATTCTTTGGTTTTGGTGGATTGCTTTATCTTCAATTTATTTTAATCTAAACTATTTAGTACCAATTATACCAATTATCATTGGTTTTATTTATGGGCTGCTTTTTAGATTATGTTATTTATTAAAATTTGATTTTTTAAGACTTTGTGGAATTTTTTGCATAAGTTTTATCCATCCTTTAGGATTTGATTGGCTTAATTGGGGAATTTTTACAGTTTATGGTTTTTTTGACCCAAGTTATCGTGGCATTATTTGCATATTTTTAATAGCATATTTCATCTATGAGGGTTATATATCAAGATATTATAAAATAGCAATTGTTCTTATTTTATTCTTTAGTGGATTTCAATATAATGAAAAACAAGCTCAAACTCTTAATTTAAACTACAAACTCATCAATACTAATATCTCTCAAGATCAAAAATTTTTACAAGAAAATTTAAAATCAAATTCTGATATCCTAATTCAAGATATATTTCAAGCTATAAATGAAAAAAAAGAACTTGTAATCTTGCCTGAAACCGCTTTTGCTTTTGATTTAAAAAATACCAAATATGAACTTATGCTTAAAGAATTATCTTATAAAATTACCATTATTACGGGAGCATTTTATACTGAAAAAGAGCATACTTACAATAGCACGTATATCTTTAAAAAAGGCAATGTCTATATTTTAAATAAGCATTTTTTAGTTCCCTTTGGTGAAGAAATTCCATTTTTTAAAGACTTAATAAAAAAATATTTTCTTAAAAATATTGAAGAATTTTCCCAAGGTCCTATACAAAGCAAATATAAATTAGACAATCAAATTATTACAAATGCAATTTGTTATGAAGCTACCAAAGAACAAAACTATCAAAATTCACAAATTATTATAGCTCTAAGCAACAATGCTTGGTTTAATAATAGCAGCGAATACAAACTCCAACAACTCTTAATGAAATTTTATGCAAGTAAATATGGGGTTAGTGTTTATCATGCTACAAATGGTAAAGAGAATATAGTTATACTCCCTAAAAAGCTTTTAAGTAAAGATTGGAAAAAATTTATCCAAAGAAATATTTAATGATAAAAAATAATATTAAAATTTTAATTTTAAAGTAATTTAAGTTATTTTATATTATAATTCTGTCAAATAATATTTTGACTTAGAGGGGTTTTTACCCCAAAGCTAAATTAATTTAGCTTCCTTCCTAACTTTTATATTTATGGGGGATATTGAAAAATATCCCTCTAAGTCAAAAATTAATACAACTTCATTAATTCTTTATAATTATACAAGCCTTATTTAAGCTTGTATAATATTGTTAATTTTTTAAAGCAGCTTTTTAAACTGTTCTAGAGCATCAAGTTGTTCCCAAGGATAGTCCTTTTGCCCTACTTGCCCACGAGCCGCTACATCCGCATAAAGAAAAGTTTCTTTACTTGGTTTATCCAGATGAAATTTATCACGGATCCAATTTGGCGTTAAAGAGAAGTTTTGCATAACAAAATCACTTAAAACATCATCATTTACACTGGTATTTGTGCCCATACAATCCACACTTACCGAAGTAGGTTTTGCAACACCTATAGCATAACTAAGTTGAACAATACATTTTTTAGCAAGCCCTGCTGCAACTATATTTTTAGCTAGCCATCTACCTGCATAAAGTCCACTTCTATCAACTTTAGTATAATCTTTGCTTGATTGTGCGCCACCACCTATTGGAGAATAACCTCCAAAACTATCTACTATAAGCTTTCTTCCTGTTAAACCACTATCATGCAAAGAAGAATGATTGATATATTTACCAGTTGGATTGATTAAAATTCTAGTTTTATTAGGATCAAAAAGTTCTTTTGGTAAATTACTATCTAAGATAAGTTTCATCACCAAAGATCTTAAATCTTCTATTTTCATACTTTCAACACAAGGTGCAGAAACTACTATAGTATGGATACTTTGCGGTTCGCAATTTTCAAAATTCGCCTTAGTACCATAATCAATAGTTACTTGAGTTTTAATATCCACTCCAAGTTCATGTGGATTTGCTTTTGCATAAGCATAAACTCTATCGCATAGCATTCTTGCATAACTAATAGCTGCTGGCATGTATTCTTCAGCTTCGCAACTTGCAAAACCAAACATAATACCTTGATCACCTGCTCCTGTTTCGCCATCTTCTTGATCGACACCTTGATTGATATCAGGGCTTTGTTCATTTAAAAACACCATAACATCAACTTCATCAGGATGCAAACACTGCTCTTTACTAAAATACCCTGCCCCGTCATAACCAATGTTTTTTAAAACATCTTTAACTAAATTATCGTAATCAGCCTTACTAAGTTTGTGATTTGACTTAACTTCGCCTCCTATCACAACCTTATTTCCTGCGACAAAAACCTCACTCGCCACCCTTGAATTTTTGTCATTTTTCAAGAGTATATCCACTATCGTATCAGCGATTATATCAGCGCACTTGTCTGGATGACCTGCACTTACGACTTCTGAAGTGAATAGATACATAAAAAGTCCTTTCATTTAAAATGAACCACAATTGTATCCAAATAAACTTATCAAAGCTTGATAAATTAAAAATTCTCTAAAATTAAGCAAAAGTTAGTTAAAATCAACTTCTGATATAAAAAATATTTAAAAGGTTTTTATGTTTTCTAAAATCATTCAAAGCTACGCTAAAGGCAACCTCATAGTTCAAATTTGCATAGGTATAGTACTAGGAATACTTATAGGCATTAGTTCTAAAGAAATATCTGAAATTGCAAATTTACTCGGAATACTTTTTACAAGCGCCTTAAAAGCTATCGCTCCTATGCTTGTTTTTATTTTAATTTTAACCTCAATTTGCACTAAAGATTTTTCTCAAAGTGGTGCTAAGATCAAAAATATTATTATTTTGTATATAGTAGGTACCTTTCTTGCTTCAGCTTGTGCGGTTCTTGCTAATTTTTTCTTCCCTATAAAGCTTGTTTTAGATGGAGTTCAAACTGCTACAAACTCATCTCCAACCCACATGAGTGAGATTTTTAAAGATCTTTTATTTAAAATTGTCGATAATCCCATAAATGCTCTTTCAAGCGGGAATTATTTAGGAATTTTAACCTGGGCAATAGCTGGAGGTATAGCATTAAAACACTGTTCTAACGAAGCAAAACAAGTTTTTATAGATATTAATGAAGGGGTTTTGAAAATTGTTAAATTTGTAGTAAAACTTGCTCCTTTTGGAATTTTTGGACTTGTGGCTAATTCTGTAGCACAAACAGGAGCACAAGGTTTACTAAGCTATGTAAAACTCTTAATTTTACTTGTAGCTACTATGCTTTTTGTTACTTTTGTTATCAATGCTTTAATAGTCTTTTTTTATACAAGAAAAAATCCTTTTCCTTTGATTTTTATCTGCTTAAGGCACAGTGCATTTTTTGCTTTTTTTACAAGAAGTTCAGCAGCAAATATTCCTGTTAATATGGCACTTTGCGCCAAACTTGGCATAGATAAAGAATTTTATGGCATTTCTATACCTTTAGGAGCTACTATCAACATGGCAGGAGCGGCAGTTACTATAGCTATTTTAAGTCTTACTGCAGCCAATACCGTTGGTATAGAAATCAGTCTTTTGCAAGCCCTTTTATTAAGCATTATTGCCACCTTTGCAGCTTGCGGGGCTAGCGGAGTTGCGGGTGGATCCTTACTGCTTATACCTTTGGCTTGTTCTTTATTTAATATAGACTATGATATTGCTATGAAGGTAGTTGCCATAGGTTTTATTATAGGGATTATTCAAGATAGTGTTGAAACTGCTTTAAATAGTTCTACAGATGTTCTTTTTACAGCAATTTGTTCTAAAAATGAATTAAATTATAATATCAAATAAGGTAAAAGTATGCGTCATCTCATCACTACAAAGGATTTTAATAAAGTCGAAATTATGGAGCTTTTTAAAGAAGCAAGTGATTTCTTAGATGAAAAACCTAGAACTTTTCTTAAAGGAAAAAGTATCACGACAATTTTTTTTGAAAACTCTACACGCACCCTTTCATCTTTTGAAAGCGCTGCAAGAAGATTAGGTGCTAGGGTTTTACGCCTTGATGTTTCAAGATCAAGCTCTAGCAAAGGAGAAACTCTTTATGATACTGCTGCTAATTTAGATGCGATGAGTCCTAATGCTATTGTTATAAGACACGCAAACTCAGGAGTTCCTTTGATATTGGCAAAGCATATGCATTGTCCAGTTGTTAATGGAGGAGATGGAAAACACGCCCATCCTACCCAAGCTTTGCTAGATTTATTCACTATTTATAATCATTTTCAAGGCGATGTCGAAGGTAAGAAAATTTGCATCGTAGGTGATATCAAAAATTCCCGCGTTGCAGCGTCCAATATAGAACTTTTAAGCAGATTTAATCTTGATATTACCCTAGTAGCTCCACCACATTTTATGCCTAATACCCATCTTAAAAAACATTATAAGCTTGATGAGAATATCATAGCAAATTCAGATATTATCATGAGTCTTAGAACACAAACAGAAAGACATAATAAAACCGTTTATGCTTCACTTAAAGACTATGCAAATGATTTTTGTATTCAAAAAAGCTTGGTAAAAGATAAAAAGCTTATTTTACTACATCCAGGCCCTGTAAATCGCAATATTGACATAAGCGATGAAATGATGAGTGATGAAAGAACTTTAGTTTTAAAACAAGTTAAAAATGGAGTGGCCATTAGAATGGCTGTTCTTAAAAAACTCATATTAGAAAATGAAGGATAAAAAATGTTAGAATGGGATTTAAGTGCTTTATTTCACAATAAAGAAGCGTTGCAAAATTTTACACAAGATCAAATCCAACAAAGTTTAAATTTTAAAAAAGACTATGAAAATAAACTCTATACATTAAATGCTAATGAGTTTTTACAAGCTTTAAAAGATTATGAAAATTTAAATCAAGCTCTTGGCAAAATCATGACTTATGCTTATTTGCTTTTTGCTAAAAACACTCAAAATGGTTCTTTTTACGCACAATACGAAGAAGAATGCAAAAAAATAGAAGAAAATTTACTCTTTTTCGAGCTTGAATTTTGTGAGTTAGTTCCTGAAAAAAGTCAAGAATTTACAACTTTTTGTAAAGATTATGATTTTTATCTTTCTAATTTATTGCAAAACAAACGCTATAATCTTAGCAAAAACGAAGAACGCATTATGCTCTATCTTTCAAATACAGGTGCAAATGCTTTTAGTAGGCTTTTTGATGAAAGTATGAGCGCTTTAAAAATCCCTTTTGAAGGTAAAAAACTTAGTGAAGAAGAAATTCTAAGCAAAATGTATGATGAAGATAGAAAGATACGCAAAAAAGCTGCTAAAAAATTCAGTAAAGTTTTGCAAAAAAATAGCAGACTTTTAAGTTTTATTATCAATATGATAAAAACAGAAAGAAAAAATATAAGCTTATTAAGAGGTTATGAAAATGCTGAAATTTCAAGACATATCAGCAATCAAATTTCACAAAAAAGCGTTGATTCTTTGATAGCAAGTGCGCAAAAACATTTTAACTTAGTATCGCAATTTTACAAAAGAAAAAAACAAATTTTAGGCTATGATGAGCTTAAAGACTACGACAGATATGCGCCCATAGGAAAAGAAGCAAGTTTTGATTTTAAAACAAGTAAAGATATTGTTTTAGAGGCATTTCAAGCTTTTTCTTCTCAATTTTATAATATAGCAAAAAATGCTTTTGATCAAGGCTGGATTGATGTTTATCCACAAGAAAATAAACAAGGGGGTGCTTTTTCACATTCTGCAACTTCTGATGCGCATCCTTTTGTTTTATTAAACTACACCGATAAAAGGCGTGATCTTTTTACACTTGCACATGAATTAGGACATACTATCCATCAAAAACTTTCTTACAATGTAAGCTACTTAAATCAAAACACACCTTTAACCACCGCAGAAACAGCTTCAGTTTTTGCCGAAATGCTCGTATTTGATTTTATTAAAGATAAGTTAAAAAAAGAAGAACTCCTATCTTTATATGCAAATAAAATCGAAGATATTTTTGCAACTTTTTATAGACAAATTAATTTTACTTGTTTTGAAAGACGCTTACATGCTCAAGAAAATGAATTAAGCACCGAAGAAATCAATAAAATTTGGATGGAAGAATCTCAAAAAATGTTTCAAGACAGCGTAAAACTTACAAAAAATTATGCTTCTTGGTGGAGTTATATTCCTCATTTTATCCATTCTCCTTTTTACTGCTATGCTTATGCTTATGCACAACTTTTAGTTTTAGCTCTTTATGGACTTTACAAAAGTAAAAAATGTGAAAATTTTAAAGAACTTTATATCAAAATGCTTTCTTTAGGTGGAAGTGTGAGTCCAAAAGAACTAGTAGGAATGTTTGGCTTTGATATAGAAGATGAAAATTTTTGGGAAATAGGCATAAAAGAAATTCAAAAACTCATCAATGAATTTATGGAGTTACAATCATGCTAGAAACAATCTTAAAAAATGAAAATTTTATCCATACCATGCAAAAGCATTGCTATGAAGTTATTTCACACCTTATAGAAGAAAATATAGAATTTTCCATAGTTGCAAATACAAATTTCATAGATTTTAACCCTGAACTTCCCAAAGAGCTTGATGTTAAACAAAATCCTTATGCTCTTTTTGCTCTTGGAGGATACACCTTTGAATCCATACAACTAAATAAAGATTTCATTCAATTTCACGCAGGTTTTGGAAATGATGATTTTGATAGTTTTGTAAAGGTTGATTTAGGAGCTATCACGCAAATTCAAATAGAAAATAGCATTTTATTTGTTAATTTTAGCCTTTATAAACGCGAAGATAGTAAAAATTTACAAAAATCTAAAAATATATTTTTAAATAATCCAAAAAATAAAGATATTTTCAAAAAATGAATCTATTTGAAGATTTAAATGATAGTCAAAAACAGGCAGTAAGCCACATTGATGGAGCCATGCTTATCCTAGCGGGTGCAGGTAGTGGAAAAACCAAAACTATCACCACTCGTCTTGCTTATCTTATCGGTGAAGTAGGCATCCCCTCGCATAACACTCTTACTCTTACTTTTACAAATAAAGCAGCTAGTGTTATGCGTCATAGAGCATTAAATTTTCTACAAGGCAATCACAATCCTTTGCTTTGCACCTTTCATAAATTTGGACTTTTATTTTTAAAACTCCATTTTGAAAGATTGGAGCGTAAAAATAGTTTTATTGTTATCGATACAGATGATACAAAAAAAATAATTAAAGACTTAATCCATGATAAAAACAAAGATAATGTCTATGATATTATCAAATACATATCTTATTGCAAAAATGAAGGCAAAAAAGTAAGCAATGTCTTTGAAGATTTAAATTTACTAAAAGAACATAATTTTGAAAAATATCAAAATGAATACAAATTTGCCAACTATTACCGTGCTTATGAAGAATACTTATTAAAACAAAATTTTGTAGATTTTGATGATCTTTTATTGCTAAGCAATCTCATTTTAGAAAATGATATAAATTTTGCCAAAGAACAAAGCTTACTTTATAATTACATTACAGTTGATGAGTATCAAGATACTAATACCTTACAATATAAAATTCTAAAAAATCTATGTTGTATGCATGAAAATATCACAGTTGTTGGTGATGATGATCAAAGTATTTATAGTTGGCGTGGAGCAAAAATTGAAAATATTTTAAATTTTCAAAACGATTTTAAAAATGTTAAACTTGTAAAACTTGAACAAAATTATCGTTCAGTAGGGACTATTTTACAAGCAGCAAATAATCTCATATCTCACAATGAACAACGACTTGGAAAAACTTTAATCTGCACTAAAGATACTGGGGAAAATATTAAAATATTAAAAAACGAAAACGAAAAAGATGAAGGTTTATATATCGCTCAAGAAGTAAAAAAATTGCTAAATTCTGGAGTAGAAGCTAAAGAGATCGCCGTTTTATTTCGAGTTAATGCACTATCAAGAGCAATAGAAGAAGCATTTATGAAGGAAAAAATTTCTTATAAACTGCTTAGTGGTATGCGTTTTTATGAAAGATTAGAAATAAAAGATTTAATCTCGTATCTTAGACTTATCTTAAATCCAAATGATGATTTGTCGTTTAGGCGCATTATTAATCGCCCCAAAAGATCCATAGGAGAAAAAACCCTAAAAAATTTAGAAGAATATGCAAAAAAACGTCAAATTTCACTTTTTGATGCCTTATGTGAAAGCGATGGTGGTGTAGGAATTTTAACAACAAAAAAAGCACAAAATGAAGCAAATATTTTTATACAAAATATTCACACTCTAAAAAGCTACGATAATGCAAAAAAGGTTTTTGACAATATAGAAGAATTATTTAAAATCAAAGATTATTTTTCAGAGCAAGATGATGGAGATGAAAGAATCAGAAATCTTGATGAGTTTTATGCTAATCTAAGAGAAAAACTCAAAGAAGATCCCGAAGCTTCTTTAGAAGATCTACTTAGTGAAATTTCTTTATTAAGTGATCAAGATAATTTAGATGAAGAATGTGTTTGCTTGATGAGTATTCATGCTAGCAAAGGTTTGGAATTTGATTATGTTTTTATAATAGGCTTTGATGAAGGATTTTTTCCTTTAAATAGCGAAGAAAATCTCGAAGAAGAACGCCGTCTTGCTTATGTTGCCATCACTCGCGCCAAGAAATTTCTCACAATAAGTGTTGCAAATTCTCGTTTTTATCATGGTTCAAGAGCAAATATCAATCCTAGTCGCTTCTTAGAAGAAAGTAAATTAATCAATGAAAAATCAAAAAATCAAAATATACAAAAAACTAGTTTTTGCAAAGGAGATCTAGTTAAACATAAAATTTTTGGCATTGGCAGGGTTGTTGAAGTTAATAAAAGCGGAAAAGAGGAAAAGCTTAATATTAATTTTGGTGGCATAATGCGTGTAATCATGGCAAGCTTTGTGGAAAAAGCAGTATGAACAAGATCTTTGCAGCCTTTAAACCAAGGGGTTTGAGCTCTAATGCCTTTTTAAGCACTTTAAAGAAAAAATATAAAAATAAAAAAGCAGGATATTCTGGCACTCTTGATCCTTTCGCCAAAGGGGTTTTAATCGTTGCATTTGGACAATACACAAAACTTTTCCGTTTTTTAAAAAAAACTCCAAAAACCTATAAAGCTACTTTATGGCTTGGAGTTTACTCCTTAAGTCTTGATGATCAAAATATAAAAGAAATTCAAAATATAAAAGAATTTGATCTTGCAAATTTAAAACAAATCATTGATCAAATGCAAGGAATTATCTCCTATACACCACCTCAATTTAGCGCCAAAAGAATCAATGGAACTCGCGCCTATGAACTTGCAAAAAAAGGTATAGAAGCAATTTTAAAACCTTGTCAAATGGAAGTATTTGATTGTAAGATCTTAAGCTATAATCATCCTTTTTTAAATATTGAAATCACAGTCAGTGAAGGTGCTTATATAAGATCTTATTGTGAACTTTTTGCTAGAAAACTAGGTATTAATGCAACTTTAAGCTCTTTAGAGCGCATTAAAGAAGGTAAATTTGTTTATAATAATGAGAAAAGCTTAAATGTGTTAAAATACATTAACCTAAAGCCAAATTTTATCAAGGATTTAAATAAACTCGAAAATGGTGCTAAAATTTTTGTCGAAGAATTAGAATTTCATGATGAAGGAGATTATTATATTGAAACAGAAAAATATTTTAGCATAATTAATATTAAAGAAAATACAGTAAAATATCTTCTGAATAAGGTTGAAAAATGTTAATATTATCAAGAAAAGAAAATGAAAGTATAATTATCGGAGAAGGTATAGAAATCAAAGTCGTTCAAACAGGGAAAGGATATGCCAAAATAGGCATAGAAGCTCCAAAATCCCTTATGATACTTAGAAAAGAACTTGTTCAACAAGTAAAGGATGAAAATTTGCATTCTGTTGTTCAGAATGATATTAAACTTGATGACTTAAGCAAAAAACTAATCAAATGAAAGCTTACGCTAAAGCAAATATTTTTTTAAAACTTACCGGTTTTGACTCAAGAAAATATCATCTTTTAGAATCACGATTTATACTTTTAAAAGATCTTTTTGATGAGCTTGAGCTTGTTGATAAAGAATCAGATTCTAAAAAAGAATTTGAAATCATTAGTAATTTTAAATGCGAAAATAATATTATTCAAAAGGCTTATTTACTACTTTCTAAAAGATATAATAATGAATTAAAAGAATTATTTAGCAAAAAAAGCCTAAAACTCACAAAAAATATCCCAGTATGTGCTGGACTTGGCGGTGGAAGTAGCGATTGTGCGAGTTTTTTACTGCTAATGAATGAAACCCTAAATTTAAAATTAAACCTACAAGAACTTATAAATTTAAGCATGCAACTAGGAAGTGATATTGCCTTTTTTTTAAGTGGCTTTCACTCTGCTGATGTAAGTGGCTGTGGTGAAATTATAAAAGAATTTGAAGATGACATACCTAATTTAAAATGGACTTTTCCACAAATATCTTGCCAAACTAAAGCTGTTTATGATGAATTTGATAGAGGAATATTTGACTTTCAAAAAAATAATAATCAAGTGCAAATCTACAAAAAACTCAGCACAAAAGAGTTGTTGCAAAACTTTAAAAACAAAGAATTAAATGATTTATTTACTCCTTGTGCAACTTTATATCCTAAAATGAAGTCTTACTTACAAGAAGATTTTTTTCTAAGCGGTAGCGGTAGTAGTGTTTTTAAGGTTGATCGATGAAAATTATTGCGAGAAATAAAAAAGCTTTATTTGATTATAGCATCATAGAACGCTTTGAAGCTGGAATTGTCCTTAAAGGAAGTGAAGTTGTAGCCTTAAGAGCAGGAAGAGCAAATCTTAAAGACTCTTTTGTTCGCATTATAAAAAATGAGATTTTTTTACTTAATTCTCATATTTCATTGCTTCATACTACACATTCTTTCTATAAACACGAAGAAAGAGGCGCTAGAAAGCTTTTAATGCATAGAAAACAAATTGATAAATTATTAGGTAAAGTAAGTATAGAAGGATATACTATCGTTGCATTAGATCTTTATTTTAACACGAAAAATAAAGTAAAAGCCACTCTTGCTTTAGCTAAAGGGAAAAATTTACACGACAAGCGTGAAACTTTAAAGAAAAAGCAAGCCGATTTAGAGGCTAGAGCTGCTATGAAAAATTATAAATAAAGGAAATTAAATGAAAAAAATTTTAACCCTATTTTTAATAAGTTTAGCATTTTTTCTTAATGCTTGCTCCAAAGAAGAAGAAATTCAAAATGATTTTATGTTTGAAGAGTATCACAAAGGAGATAAAATAGTCTTAAATAGTGTAAATGGTGGAAGCAAAACTTTAATAAGAACAGATAAAGGTTTTGTGGTAGAAGGAGAGGAAGGAAAAGTTTTAATGTTTGATTTTTTTGGCACTTTTTGCACCCCATGTAAAGAAGAAGCTTTAGATCTTAGCAAACTTTGGAAAAATAATTCTAGCAAATTTATCATTATAGGACTTACGCATTTTGAAGATGTTAGCGATGAAACAGTTAAAAAATTCGCAGATGATTATGGTGCTTACTATTTTCTAAGCAATGGCAGCTCTAACGATCGTATTATTGCTCAAATTTTAAAAGATATAGACTATCAAAATATGGAGCAACTTCCTTTTAAGGTCGTTTTAAAAAATGGAATTTATCAAAAAATAAGCGATTACTGGAATAATAATGCTCCAACAAATTTTTATCTTGGTAAAATTCCAACAGAACTCATGCAAGAAGATTTAAATAAAATCTACAAAGGAAAATAATGCCAAAAACCCAAACTCTAGAACAAATAAAACTTAGTGAACCAAAAATGTATAAAGTTATACTCTTAAATGATGATGTAACAACTATGGATTTTGTTATAGAAATTTTGATGAATATTTTTCATCAAAACCTTGAGAAAGCAAGTCAAACAATGTTAGAAATTCATCACAATGGTTCTGGAATTTGTGGCATTTACACTCAAGAAATAGCTCTTTCAAAACAAAAAAAAGTTATAGATGCGGCTAAACTTGCTAATTTTCCACTACAAGCGAAGGTAGAAGAAGAATGAAATACCAAGAAAATTTACAAAAATATCTTGATAATGCCAAAAATCTAAGCTTAATAAACCACCATGAATTTGTTACCTGTGAGCATGTGCTGTTTGCATTACTAAAACTAAGCACTGATTTTAAGGATATATTTGAAGAATTTTCAGATGGAGATCTTGAACTTCTAGAAACTGAATTAAAAAATTACATTTCTCAAAACAATCAAATTATTAAACAAGAAATAGAACCTACAATATCTGTTGTTTTAGATGAAATCTTACTTTCACTTAAAAATAAAAATAATGAAATTAAAATTATAGATTTTTTAGAAAAGCTCATACAGGATTCAAGAAGTTATTCTAGCTATCTCTTAAAAAAACACAACATAAATCTTAACAAAATTCAAGAACTTCAAAATCATAAAAATATACAAAATTTAAGCAACCACACAAGTGATTTAACACTTTTAGCTCAAAATGGCAAGATTGATCCTTTAATAGGAAGAAAATTTGAACTTGAAAGAATGATGCAAATTCTTTCACGTCGCAAGAAAAATAATCCTATTTTAATAGGAGAAGCAGGAGTTGGCAAAACGGCCATTGTAGAAGGATTAGCATTGGCTATTGCGGAAAAAAAGGTGCCTAAAAACTTACAAAATGCAAAAATTTTTAGTCTTGATATGGCTAGTATACTTGCGGGAACAAAATACCGTGGAGATTTTGAGAAAAGAATTAAAGAAATTTTAAATGAACTTGAGAAAATACCCAATGCTATTTTATTTATTGATGAAATTCACACTATAGTAGGAGCTGGAAGCACAGGAGAATCTCATACTGATTTTTCCAATCTTTTAAAACCAGCTCTAAGTAATGGAACTTTAAAATGCATAGGTGCAACAACTTTTATGGAATATAAAAATACTTTTGATAAAAATAAACCCCTAAGTCGCCGTTTTGCTAAAATAAATGTAGATGAACCAAGCCAAGAAGAAAGCTTGCAAATTCTTAAAGGATTAAAAAACAAATATGAAGAATTTCATCATATAAAATTAAACGATGAAATTCTTCAATATGCTGTAATTTGGGGTAAAAAATTTTTTAATGATAAATTTTTACCTGATTGTGCTATAGATCTGATCGATGAACTTGGCGCTTCTTTTGCTTTAAATCCAAAAGCTAAAAAAAATGTCAATTTAAAAGATTTAGAAAATGTTTTAGCAAAAATGACCCACCATCACAAAATGTTTGAATTCGATCAAAATAAAGCTTTAATGAATTTAAAAACAAATTTAAAAGCAAAAATTTTTGGCCAAGATGAAGTTATAGATAGTCTTGTTTCATCACTTAAGCAAAGTTTCGCAGGATTTAAAAATTCCAATACACCACGCGGAGTGTTTTTGTTTACTGGATCAAGTGGAGTTGGAAAAACAGAACTTTGCAAAGCTTTAGCTGAATTTTTAGGTTTAAATTTAGAACGCTTTGATATGAGTGAATATGCAGAAAAACATGCTATAAGTAAACTAATAGGATCTCCAGCTGGATATATAGGTTTTGAAGAGGGTGGACTTTTAAGCAATGCTATCCGCAAAAATCCTTTCAGTCTTGTTCTTTTTGACGAAATAGAAAAGGCTCATCCTGATTTAAGTAATACCTTTTTACAGATTTTTGACAATGCTGAACTCACCGACAATAGCGGTCTTAAAGTAGATTTTAAAAATACAATCATTATTATGACATCCAATCTAGGACTTAAAGAAAGCAATGAGCTTGGTTTTTTAAGTAAAAATGAAGAAAAAAGTAATCGTGCTATCAAAGATTTTTTTGCTCCAGAATTTATTAATCGCATTGATAAAATTTTACATTTTAATGATTTAAACGATGCTATACTTGTTAAAATTATCGAAAAAGAACTTGATGAAATTTCTAAAAATTTAAACAATATAAAATTATCAGCGGATGATAAAGCCAAAATTTATTTAACTAAAAAAGCCTATAATAAAGAATTTGGAGTAAGGCTTTTAAAACGCATAATTTCTGAGGAAATAGGAGAAAAAATCAGTGATGAAATTTTATTCGGAAAGCTTAAAAAAGGCGGTATAGCTAAAATCAAACTTGGTAAAAATGGAAAGCTCGAATTTATATTCTAAATTACTCAATGCACCTAAAAATGCTCCTGTATTTTTAAGTCAAAATTTAGAAGCTGATTTTATTGTAAAAGCTTATACTTTTGGTCTATTCCCATGGACAAGTAAACCTGTAACTTGGTGGTGTCCAGATCCTAGATGTGTTTTAATTCCAAATCAAATTCACATCCAAAAAAATATGAAAAAATTTATTAATCTCTATCAAATTAAACTTGATTATGATTTTTTAAAATTAATTACACTATGTCGCGATACACGCTCTCAAAGCTGGATAGATGATGAATTTATTACCACTTATTATAAGTTATTTACCCAAGGCTATGCGCATAGCCTTGAACTTTATGAAAATAATGAACTTATAGGTGGAATTTATGGTTTAATTTTAGGCAAGGTTTTCTTTGGTGAAAGCATGGTAAGCATTAAAAAAAATGCATCTAAAGTTGCCATGATTAAGCTTTGTGATTTATTAAAACCTTATGATTTTATCATAGATTGTCAAGTTTATAACCAACATTTAGAATTCATGGGTGCTCATAATATTTCTAGGAAAGAATTTTTAAATATTTTAAAAGAAAAATGCAATCAAGAAAGTGGTTTTAAAAATTTTAAAGATTTAATGACTTAAAAAATAAGCGTGAAAATCACGCTTATGACATTGCTTTAGCAACTTCAGTAGAGCTTTCACGAATTTTCTCCATACATTCTCTTGCTTCTTTTGCAAGTTCAACACTCTGATTAACATCCTCTAAACCGCTTTTAATACTCTCAACCACTTGTGATGTAACATTACGAATAGAATTAATCGTAGTGGTAATTTCATTAACTGAATGCCCTGTTCTTTCGGCTAAATTTCTTACTTCATCAGCAACAACAGCAAAACCTCTACCATGTTCACCAGCACGCGCTGCCTCAATAGCAGCATTTAAAGCAAGCAGATTAGTCTGATCAGCAATATCACTAATAGTCTGAATAATAGATTTAATTTCATCTGATTGTTGATTTAATGAAGAAACAAGATTTGAACTTTGAGACATCATATCAGCAATATTCTGAACATTTGAAACAGTGTTTTCAATTACACGATCTCCATCTTGAGTAAGATTATCATTTTTTTCTGCAAGTTCGCTTATGAGGCGAAGTTTTTCTTGATCTTTTTTAACTTGTTCGCTTATATCTGTAGCAAATTTAATAACCTTGTAAATTTTCCCATCATCATTTTTAACCGGATTATAACTTGCTTCAAGGTATACTTTTTTATTATTTCTTCCGTATCTTATATATTTACCTGATTGAAATTTGCCCTCTCTTAAATCTTCCCAAAATTGAACATAGTCCTTAGAGTGTCTATAATTAGAATCACAGAACATACTATGATGCTTTCCTTTAATCTCATCAATATTAAAATCCATAGTTCTTAAAAAATTTTCATTAGCCGTAATAATAGTCCCATCAGGTTTAAATTCAATAATAGCCATGGAACGATTAGCAGCAGCAATAGTATTTCTAAGATCAAGCATTTCATAATGTCTTTGAGTTATATCATTGGCAAATTTAATAATTTTATAAACATGGCCATTATTATCACTAATTGGAAGATAATTTGCTTCTAAATAAACATCTATCCCTCCCTTAGCTATACGTCTAAAAAGACCACTTCTAGCTTTTCCATCTCTTAAATCTTTCCAAAAATCACTATATGCTGAAGAATTAACAACTTCAGGCAAACAAAACATACTATGATGCTTGCCCTTGATCTCTGAAAGGGAGTATTTCATAGTTGTTAAAAAATTTTGATTTGCCTCTAAAATAACGCCATCGGTGGTAAATTCAATTACTGCCATGGTATTCCCAATAGATCTTAAAATATCTCCTAAACCATTACACTTTTTTTCAAGTTGTTCAATTATTTCAGTATTATTTTTCTTAGCACCAAACATAAAACTCACCTTTTTAATAATAAATTATTTTAAAATTATATCATATTTATATAGTATTATTTACTTAAAATTATATTAATTTATAAGTTAAATATATCCTTTAAACCTACAATAATCATCTTAAACCCCATAGCAGCAATAAACACTTGTGCTATACGAGAAAAAACATGCAAAATCAATTTTCCAACTATTTTTTCTATAGTAGCTGCAAAATGAAAAAGTACAAACATAAAAATAAAAGCTATCATTACTCCGCCAAGAGCAACATCAAGCCCACCATCTTCTGCTATAACGACAATACTAGCTAAAGTTCCAGGTCCAACAAGCATAGGAAATGCCATAGGTATTAAACTCTGTCTTAAAATTTCCTTATCATCCATATCCTGATAAGAACTAAAATCCTTAGTTACAATTTTTGTTGAAAAAAGTAAATTTTTAATAGCCATTACAATAAGAACCAAACCACCAGAAACCCTTAAATCATCTAATGAAACTCTAAAAATATAGTTCATAAATAAAGGTCCTGATAATAAAAATACCAAAACTATAGTAAAAGCTGTATAGACAATAGTTCTAAAAAGTTTTTTCCGAAGCATTATAGGTAATCCATCGCTCATAGCCAAAAATTGAGTTAAATTACCAAAAGGATTTAAGATGGCAAGTAAAGTAATTGCAGCAAAAAATATCAAATAAAGCTCAGAACCCATACTAGAAAACACTATCAATCCTTAGTTTTTACAAATTCCAAAGAAATAGAATTTACACAATGTCTTACATTTTTAGCAGAAAACCCTTCTCCTTCAAAAACATGACCTAAATGTCCATTGCAGTTTGCACACACAATCTCGGTTCTAATCCCATCTTTATCAGGAATTCTTTTAATAGCCCCTCTTATTTCATCATCAAAGCTAGGCCATCCACAACCTGATTTAAATTTATCTTCGGATTTATAAAGCGAAGCTCCACATTGCTTGCATTGATAAATTCCTTTTTCATAAAAATCATTATATTTCCCACTAAAAGGAGCTTCTGTTCCTTTATTTAAAATTACTTTTTTTTCTTCTTCATTTAATTCTTTCATGATCTACCCTTGTAAAATAATTTTTATATTATATAATTAAAATTTCAATTTTAAATGATAAATTTTTATAATTTTCAAGAAAGTTTTAAATGCAAAAAGAATTTTTTCAAGAGCTTCAAAATATTTTATATGAAAAAAATACAAATATAAAATTTCACTCTTTTCAAAATTTTTATGAAGACTTTAAAAGCCACAAATTTATTTTTAATCACGAGAATCAAAGCATTTTCAAAAAAAATACATCACAACAAATTACCTTACTTCATCCTACGCGTATAAGAAGACCTAAATTTGTCAATTCAACTCATGCGCTTGCTAAAATAATTCATTCAGTCGTTCATATAGAATTTAATGCAATTAACCTAGCTTTAGATGCTAGTTATCGCTTTAAAAATCTACCTTTGCAATTTTATTACGATTGGCTGGAGGTAGCAGATGAGGAAATTAAACATTTCAAACTTTTAAATTCAGTACTTGAAGAACTTGGTTACAAATATGGAGATTTTCCAGTGCATGATAATTTAGAATCTGCTCTAGAAGCTACAAAAGACTCTTTAAGCTTTAGAATGGGAGTAGTTCATAGAGGTTTAGAAGCTAAAGGGCTTGATGCCAACCCCTTTGTTGTTCAAAAACTTGAAAGCTCCAATCACTCCATTAAAAATCTTTTAATGGAATATCTTGAAATTATACTTAATGATGAAATAAAACACGTTAAAAAAGGAGATACTTGGTGGAAATTTTCAAATCAAAACAAGTATGATTTTATCGAGCTTTGCAAAACATTTAAACAATTCTCTCTTGCAGGAAAAAAACTTAACATTCAGGCAAGAATCAAAGCTGGTTTCACTCAAGAAGAATGCGAAGTCATTGAAAAATTTTACTCTTGATTTCTTATCTTAAATTTTGAAACAATAATGGTATATAAAACCCGAATAATTCCATAAAGCACATACAAGCTTGCTAAAATTACTAAACTTTCAAGGGGATAAAGATATAAAAATGAAAATATTATAATTAATATAATTAAAACTTTTAAAACGCTAGAACGATTAAAATCAAGCTTTTTAAAGCTGGGATAGCGTATATTACTTACCATTAAAAGCCCCAAAATTGCTTGAAGCACCAAAAAAACTACACCATAAGGCTTTAAAAAATCATAACTGATAAACGCATAAGTCCATATAGCACTCACAACTGCTGCAGTAGGTATAGGAAGACCTATAAAAACAGAAGGTTCATAAGTGCCTGTGGTAACATTAAATCTCGCCAAACGAATGGCTCCAAAAACCACAAAAAAAGCCGTAATCAAAGATCCAAGTTTTCCAAAATCATAACCTATAGCCATATAAAAAAGAACTGCTGGAGCAACTCCAAAAGCTACTAGATCAGCTAAAGAATCAAATTCTACTCCAAATTTTGAAGTAGAATTTGTAAGTCTTGCAACACGGCCATCAAGCCCATCGCAAATCAAAGATAAAATAATATAAATCAAAGCTGTATAATAATTTCCATGTATTGAAGCTATAATAGAAATAACCCCTAAAAAAGCTGAAGCAGCTGTAAAAAGATTGGGTAAAATATAAATTAATTGCGGTCTGTTATTCATTATTTTTCCTTACGCAAAATAGCCTAACAATGAACCTGCTTTAATTTCATCATTTAAGCCTATATGAATTCTAGTATCTTTTGGTAAAAGTAAACTTATAGAGCCATTAATTAAAAAACCCATTTTATCTCCTGCTTTTAAATCATGAGAAATATTATCGAGCTTTAATTTTCTATCAAAAGAACCTGCATAAATTCGCAAGGCTATCGTTTTATTCTCTTTAACTTTTGCCAAAATAAAAGCTCTTTCATTCATCATTTTTGCAGATTTTAATTCACTGCACAAAAAAAGCCCGTGTCGTAAACGAATATCTATTATAGACATTGCAAAAGGTGTATTAAAATTCCCAGCATCATAAAGAGCATTTTTAATAGTAATTTCAACACATTCACCTAAATCTTTATGATGAATATTTTCTATTTTAGTAACCCTACCATCTATAGGTGCAAAAATAGCTTTTTCATCGCTACAAACAAGTTCTCTTTTGGGTGTTCTAAAAAGAAAAATACAAATTACAATTAATGCTAATAGTAGGATGGAAAAAGAATAAAAAATCCACACAAAAATAAAAATCAAGCTTAAAATAATAAGACTTAAATATCCATCTTTTGCAATAAAATCTTTCATTCTTCTACTTTAACTTCAATTTTAACTTCTTCGAGCTCTTGCAAACGAGTTGGTAGACTATTTTGTTCCTCAAACTCTTTAATAATCTCACGCACTTTAGCGCCTTCAATAGTCTCTTCTTCATAAAGGGCTGCTACCATAGTCTCAATCGCTCCTTTATAAGTATTTAAAGTATCTTTAACATCTTTATAGCGTTCATCTAAGGTTTTCTTTACATAATCATCTAAAGATTCTGCCATCTTTTCAGAATAATCTTTTATGGTTTGTCCACCACTTAAGAAAGTATTTCTTTGTTTTTCAAGCACCATAAGTCCTGCAATTTCACTCATACCATACATAGAAATCATAGCTTTTATGATATCGGTTGCTCTTTCTAAATCATTACTTGCACCCGTTGAAATTTCACCTATAAACACTTCTTCAGCTGCACGACCACCCAAAAGTACATCTACTTCAGCTATAAGCTCATGTTTTTGCATTAAAAATTTATTTTCCTCAGGAGTATTTAAAGTATAACCTAAAGCCGCAAGACCACGCGGAATCACAGAAACCTTACTTACACGTTTTGCACCTTTGGTAGTTTCAGCGATTAAAGCATGACCACATTCATGATAAGTAACAATTTTCTTTTCTTTTTCATTAATACGACGTGATTTCTTCTCAAGTCCTGCTATAGCTCTTTCAACAGCTTCAATTAAATCATTTTGTTCTACATATTTTTTAGAATCCCTACCCGCTAAAAGTGCCGCTTCATTAATAATATTTGCAAGATCAGCTCCTGCAAGTCCTGCGGTTAAGCGTGCTATGTCTTCCACCTTAACTTTTGGGGAGATTTTTACATCTTTCATGTGCACTTTTAAAATATCACACCTACCTTTAAAATCAGGTTTATCAACCAAAACTTGTCTATCAAACCTTCCTGGTCTTAAAAGTGCTGCATCTAAAACTTCTGGGCGATTTGTTGCTGCTAAAACAATGACTGGGGAACTTTCTGTCCCAAAGCCATCCATTTCAGCCAAAAGCTGATTTAAAGTTTGTTCTCTTTCATCGTTTCCACCCATCATGCCACTTGCCGCACGACTTTTACCAATAGCATCTATTTCATCTATGAAAACAATAGCAGGAGCTTCTTTTTTTGCATTTTCAAACAAATCTCTCACACGAGAAGCACCTACACCCACAAACATTTCTATAAAAGACGAGCCTGAAACACTAAAAAACGGCACATCAGCTTCACCTGCAACTGCTTTTGCAAGCAAGGTTTTTCCTGTACCTGGAGGCCCAACAAGCAAAAGCCCTTTTGGAATTTTCGCTCCCAATTTAATATATCTTTCAGGATACTTTAAAAAATCTACAATTTCTTTTACTTCTTCTTTAGCTTCTTCAACACCAGCCACATCGCTAAATTTTACTTTAGGTTTTTCTGAATTTACAAGCTTCTTAGAGCTTCCTATGCCCAATATAGAACTTCCCATATTTTTTTGCATACGACTTGCCAAAAACATCCAAATACCAAAGAAAATAAATACTGGCAAAACCCATGAAAAAAGTATATCCGTAAACCAATTTGTTTCAGAATACGCACCATAAGCGATATTTTTACTATCTAGTAAACTCACAAGCTCAGGATCGTTAACTTTTTTTGCTGTATAAACAGTATTGTGAGAGCTTGAAATTGCTTTGATTGTTGTTTGTCCTATACTAACTTGATTGATTTGTCCATTTTCAATAAGCTTTTTTAACTCAGAATAAGGGACATTTTTATTTACTTCATTACCATTCAATGCCCCACCAAAAGAACCATTGCCATCAAAAAATCCCTTAAAAATAATTATCATTACAATTGCAAAAATCGCAAAAATAAAAATGGGATTTTTGTTAAAAAAATTATTACCCTGCGGATTACCCTTATTATTTGGGGTATTATTATTCATTACTTATCCTTTTTATTGTTTTTATATACAAAACTACACCACTCATTGATTTGCATTTCATCAATGAGTTCTAAATCTTGAAATTTTTCTTTAATTCTTGTTGAATATTTATCTAAAATTCCTGACAAAATAAGTATAGCATTATCTTCTAAATGGTTTTTAATATCTTTTTCTAAAATTAAAATCACATCTGCAATGATATTTGCAACAATTAGGTTATATAAACCATTTGCTTTATCTATAGATCCACACCAAGTCTTATGAAAATCGACATCATTTAATCTTGCATTTTCCAAAGAACTATCGATAGCCAACTCATCAGTATCACAAATTTCAACATTACAACCAAACTTTGCCATGATAATACCTAAAATTCCACTACCGCAACCAAGATCTAAGGCTCTTAATTTACTTTTAGAAAATTTTTGTAAAAATTTTACACAAGAATATGTGCTTTCATGATGTCCTGAGCCAAAGGCTAAGGCTGGATTAATCTTTATATTTATATAATTCTTTTTTTCTTCTTGCCAAGTGGTATGGATATAAACATTATCCACCAAAATAGGTTTTATGCCGTTTTTATATTCTTGTATCCAGTCCTTGTTTTCTTTCTCTACAAGACTTAAATTAGAAATAATTTTATGGTTTAAATTGAAAGTAGTTGTAAGTTTTTGAGCAAATATTTCAAGTGCCCATGAAAGCTCTTCTAAACTCTCATGGGATCTAATATAAACACCATTATCTTTCTCTTCTATAGCTTCTATACCTAAATCAAAAGCAAAATCAAGAAATAAATTTTTATACTGCTCTTCTACGATAAAGAACAATTCGTAATATTTTTTTTGCATTTAGAATTTTAAAAATCAGCCTTTACTCAGCTGCACCTTCTCCACTTCCTATTCCTAAAACATCTTCAAGCTTTTCTTTTAAAACTTGTGGAGTAAAAGGTTTTACAATATAGTTATTTACGCCAGCTTTTAAAGCAGTAATCACTTCAGCTTTTCCGCCCTCAGTTGTAACCATGATAATAGGCATATCTTCATATTTTTTCTCTGCTCTTACTTTTTTTACCAACTCCAAGCCATTCATTTCTGGCATATTCCAATCTGTAATTAAAACTTTTACATCTTCATTTTTAGTTAATAAATCCCAAGCTTCAACGCCATGCTCGGCTTCTAAAACATCATCGTGTCCAAGTCTTGTTAGGGTATTTTTAATAATCCTTCTCATAGTAGAACTGTCATCAACAACTAACAATTTCACAATTTCGTCCTTTCAAAGTTTTTATAGTTTTATTTTACCCTTTTTAGCCTTATTAATCAAGCTAAAAAATTTTAAAAAATAGCATTATATCATCTTTTATTTAAAATTTTACTCAAATATTATTATTTTTATACTTAACCGTAAATAAATATACACTTAAACCTAAAAGAAGCAAGCTCACTCCACCGATAAGATAAATCGCATAAATCATCTGAGAAAAATCACCAATAGCAAGTTTAAATACCAACATCAAAGCTTCTATAGCCAAAGCAATGATAATAGAACCTAAAAATCTCACCATAGTTTTTTGAATTCCGCCTTCTTCTTTTTTTGTTTTTCCTAATACTTCTTGTTCGATCAAAGTTTTTGCCAAATCGAAAATAGCTAAAGCTAAAGTTATAGCAATAGTACTTTCAAACATATGTTCTATACCTATAGCTTGATTATCAAAAAGACTAAAAAAACCTTTTTGAAATAAAAAGCAAGTAATCACAAATAAAACCAGTGCGAAACAAAAATATACCAAACGACTAAATTGAGTAAAAACAAACTCAAATTTTCCTGCTTGAATAATCCTTAAAATATCTTCAAGCTTGATATCGATACAAACAACAAAAAGCAAGTTATTTTTATCATCGTAAATTGGCATAGAAGCTGTCACGCAAAGTTCGTTGTTTAAAACCGAAGGATAAGGATCACTTAAAACGCATCGTCTTAATTTTACAGCTCTATAAAAATAAGAACGAGTACTTCTATCCTCACCCTGCCCTATTTCATGAGCCTTATTTAAGGAAATCGCATTTTCTATTTGCATGCCTGAAATATCTAAAATATACAAAGCATCAAAAACAACAACTTCATGAGCTATTTTATCCAAAGCTGTTTTAATCGTTTCAAGGTGAATATCAGGAAGTTTATTAGGTAAATTTCTTGTTAAAATATAACTCATATAAGCTCTAGCACGATAGCGATTATCTTCAAATCTTTGTATATCTTTTATATACATTATACACCTTCTTTATTGTGTTTAAATTCAGGCACAATCTTTAATAAAGTCTCTGAAATATCTTCACATATTTGTAAATTGTCTATCTCTTTATTAAGCCAATCAAGATCAACCTTTTCATTCTTTGCTACAAAAATACTCTCATATTGCGTTTTAGCATCATTTTCATCAATCAAAAGCTCTTCATAAAGCTTCTCGCCTTTTCTTAAGCCTGTGATTTTAATTTCTAAATCATTACGATTAGAAAGTAAAAGCATTTTTTTAGCTAAATCTATGATTTTTACAGGCTTACCCATATCCAAAACAAAAAGTTCTCCCCCTTTTGCAATAGCTCCAGCTTGTAAAACAAGTTGCACTGCCTCAGCCACAAGCATAAAATAACGCACTATATCAGGGTGCGTTAAAGTTAAAGGCTCATTATTGGCAATTTGTGCTTTAAATTTCGGTATCACACTACCACTAGAACCTAAAACATTACCAAAACGCACACAAGCAACTTCAAAATTTTCATCACTCATACTTAAAGTATAAAGCTCGCAAACTCTCTTAGTGCAACCCATAATATTTGTTGGTCGCACTGCTTTATCTGTACTTATCATCACAAATTTAGCTACTTTGTTTTCTTTAGCACTATCGCATAAAATTTTAGTTCCTAAAATATTATTAATTACTGCTGAATGTGGATTTTGTTCGCAAAGAGGCACATGTTTATAAGCGGCTGCATGTAAAATAAGCTCGGGTTTATAAGTTTTTAATACCTCATCTAAACTTTGCTTATCTAAAATACTCAGTAAAATAGGAGTAATTTTTTCTTTATATAAATTTAAATCATCATTGATCTTATAAAGATTATACTCACTATGATCAACCATGATAAGATGCTTAGCACCAAATTTAATACATTGCTTACAAAGTTCACTGCCTATAGTTCCACCTGCTCCACTTACCAAAACTACCTTATCTTTTAAAAAAGCCGCCACAGCACTATCATCTAAATCTTTTGGTTTTCTAGCAAGCAAGTCTTCTATACTGATATCTCTTGCTTCGTTTCTTGTAAAAGAAAATATTTTTACATCGCAAATACCATAAGCTACAAGTTCTTCAAAAAGTTTTTTAAGCTCTTCTTGTTCAAGTCTTAAAGCAATAATGGCAGTTTTTACCCCTTGTTCTACATAAGATTTTATTTTTTCTTTTTCTTCTACAATAAATTTATCACAATAAGTCCCTATAAGCTCTTTTCTCGCATCAACTACGCCTACAGGAAAAAGCCCTAAAGAACCTTCTTTTGCACCTTTTAACAAATGCAAAGCCTTAGAAGTTGCCCCTACTACAATACAAGGAGTTTCTTCTTCTTTCATTCTAGAAGGTTTAAAATCCACAAGCATTCTTTTGCTAATTCTTAAAGTACCTATAAACATATAAGAAAGAACAAAATCTATCACAATAGCACTTCTTGGAAAAGGATTAAAAAAATCACTAAAAAAATAAAAAATAAGAAAAAAACAAAACTCAGCTAAAAGCAAAGCAATAAAAATTTTTCTTGCTTCATTGAGAGAAAAAAATCTCCAAGCTACTTTATAAATTCTAAAAACAAACAAAAATGAAAGTTTTAAAACAAGCAAAATAATAGCAGAAATCATCATACCATGATAAAAAATACTCGGAATATCTCCACTAAATCTCAAAGAAAAAGCCAGATAAACGCTAAGTAAAATTAAAACAATATCTAAAGTTAAAAAAAATGCTAATCTTTTGCTTTTATAAAAAATCATTTTAAGCCTTTATGCTCTTTAAGATCAGTTTTGAAATTTCATAAACATCATCTTTACTCATCGCCGTGCCACTTGGCAAACAAATTCCTTTTTGGAAAAATAACTCACTATTGCCATTAAGATAAGCCTTAGCTCCTTTAAATACTTCTTGAGTGTGCATAGCTTTCCATAATGGTCTTGTTTCTATTTGTTCATTTTTCAAATCTTCTATGAGTTTTGAAATTTTTGGATGCAAAGCGATATTTTTTTGACTGATATTTATATCTTTTTGACAAGCATTAAGTTCATTTTTATCAAAATCAATCAAAGCTGTACTTAACCAGCGATTGCTTCTTGAATTTTCTAATTCATCTAAAAAGCTAAAATGCTCTCCTAAAAATTCTTTATACCACTCATAAATTTCTCTTTTTTTAAGCACTCTTTGTTCTAAAACCTCCATTTGTGCTACACCAATAGCTCCTAAAACATTGCTTAAACGGTAATTATAACCATAATCTAAATGTTCATAATGCAAACAATTTTCCCTTGCTTGAGTGCTATAAAATCTTGCTTTTTCAATCTTTTCTTTATTTTTTCCTATAAGCATACCTCCACCTGAAGTGGTGATGATTTTATTGCCATTATAAGAATAAGCTCCAAATTCTCCAAAAGTTCCTAAAGCTTTATTCTTATAAAAACTTCCTAAAGCTTCGGCAGCATCTTCGATTAAAACAATTTCATTTTCTTTGCAAATTTTAACAATCTCATCCATTTTTGCAGCATTGCCATAAAGATGAGTTAAAATCAATGCTTTTGGTTTTTTTTCACATTCTTTAATGGCGAGTTTTAACAAATCTACATCAATATTATAAGTTTCATCACAATCTATAAATACAGGCTTTGCTTTAAGATAACAAATAGGTGCTACTGAAGCGATAAAAGTAAAAGAAGAAGCTAAAACGATATCATCTTGTTTTACCCCTGCCACCCTTAAAGCTAAATGCAAAGCCGCTGTGGCTGAATTTAAAGCTAAGGCATTTTCACTTTTGCTATAATCTTTTACACTTTGCTCAAAGCAATTTACAAATTCACCCAAAGGTGCTATATAATTGCTTTTGAAAACTTCTTCTATGTATTTTAATTCATTACCACCCATATGCGGAGGAGAAAGAAAAAATCTCATTTTTTATCCTTTATATAAAGCAGAATTTTTTATCCTTATATATTTTATCTAAAAAAAATTACCAAGATTCAAATATTTAAATTCTTTTTATAGTCAAAGCTTGTTTTCATACCAATTTTTAAGCTTTTCTAAGTCTTCTTTTTTATAAATACTTTCAAAGCATTTAAGGAGTATTTTATTTTTTGTTTTGATAACAAAACAAACTTCAACTTGATTTAAAAATTTCATTTTTTCTATTTTAACAATTTCCAAATCTTCTCGTTTTATAAAATACATATAAAAAAGATTAAATTTACTAACTATATAAATTCCATTTTCACAAACTATTGCTAAATTTATAACGTACATCAACAATAATAACATACCTGTTATCACAGAAGAAACTGATACTTGCAAATTCCAAAGTGTTTTTAAATTTTCATTTTCTAATTCAAAGAAAAAAAGAAGTTGATAAAAACCTTCAAAATTATACCAAATTCCTATTAATCCACCCAAAAAAGCAGCAATACCTGTATATTTTACAATCCTACTATTTTTAGAATTTACATTTGCTTTAAGACTAAAAAGTTTTTTGTGTTTTAAAGAATTTTTCAAAGGAAATATGTAGCATATTAGACATATGGTTAGTAAATTAATGACAATCCACCCCAAAGGCGAAGGATTTACTATATAGTGAACAACAAGATTGTTATTAAAATGCAATTTACATCCTTTTTGCAGGTATTCCTATAAAAACACCTTTTTCATCTTGATTTTTAACTAAAGTTGCTCCACCACCTAAAATACTATCATCTGCTAAGCTTAAATTAGGCAAAACACAAGAATTAATCCCTAAAAAACAATTTTTACCGATTTTTACATTACCCGCACATTTAGCCCCTACGCTTACATGAGAAAATTCCCCTATCATGCATTCATGCTCAATCACACTTGAAGTATTTAAAATCACGCCTTTTTCTATTTTGGCTTTAGCGTTAACTACTACATAAGGCATGATTAAAATCCCTGCATTTTCTTCCACACTTGCACTAGGACTTATAAGCGCGCTTTTATGGATAAGATTAACAATTTTAAAGCCATTTTCTAAAATTTTTTGATAAATCTTTTTTCGAATTTTATTGTTTCCTATGGCTATAAAAATATCATATTTTGGCAAGGTGCTTTCAAATTTCATTCCTTTAAAATCATCTAAAAAAATACATTCTTTATAGCCCATATTTTTAGCCACATCTTCACAAACAAGCCCATGACCACTAGCACCATAAATATAAATTTTTTCAGTTCTTGCCATTAAATTTCCCTGTTGTAACATAACCTTCTTTGCTTACCCCGCTTCGTTTTAAAACCTTTAAGGCTGTTAAAAACATGATTTTTAAATCAAGTAAAAAAGAAATATTTTTCACATAATACACATCAAGCTCGAATTTTTTCTGCCAAGAAATAGCATTTCTACCATTTACCTGCGCCCACCCTGTTATACCTGGACGCACTTTATGACGTAATTTTTGCTCTTCATTGTAAAGAGGTAAATACTCAACCAAAAGAGGTCTAGGTCCAACAAAACTCATATCCCCTTTTAAAACATTAAAAAGTTGTAAAAGCTCATCCAAACTTAAGCTTCTAACGATTTTTCCAAAAGCTTTCAAACGCAATTCATCGCTTAATAACTCACCCTTTTCATCTCTTTCATCGCTCATGGTTTTAAATTTATAAATTTTAAAAATTTTTTCATCTAACCCTGGGCGATTTTGGGTAAAAATCACACTTCCTTGAGTGATTTTTAAAAGTAAAGCAGTGATTAAAATCACCGGAGAAAAAAGCACCAAAAGCACTAAAGCTAAAATAAAATCAAAAATTCTTTTAAAAACTTTTTCATACATTCTTAATTACCCTATCATAAAGTTTTAAATAACGCTGTGCGATATTATTTTCATCGTATTGTAAAGCATCTTGGGCGGCATTTTTAGCTAAATTTAATCTTAATTTTTCATCTTCTAATAAAAGTGAAATTTTTTCGCTTAAATCTTTAGCATTTTTTGTTTTTGCCCAAAGTCCATCATAAGCATTAGAAATAGCCTCCACACAACCTTCGCAATCACTTACCACTATAGCCTTACCGCAAGCTTTTGCCTCCAAAACACTTACAGGAAAGCCTTCTTTATAGCTTGGTAAAACAAAAATATCACAATTTTGCAAAAGCTCGACTATATCACTTCTAGCACCCAAATAATGCACCACGCCAGAGTTTAAAAACTCCAAACTTGCACAAGAAGGATTTTCATCTCTTCCACCAACTAAAACAAAATTTGCTTTGTCTTTTAGCATAGTAGCACTTTCATAAAATTCTTTTACACCCTTATGCCATAAAGTTCTTGCTATCATAAGCACAATTGGTTTTTTATCTATGTTTAAATTTTTCCAAAAAAGCTCTTTTTTTTCCGATTCTACATAAATAGGAAAAAATTTTTTTAAATTGATCCCTACAGATTTTATCACGCAAATTTTATTTTCTTTAAGTCCTAAATTCCGCATAAACTCAGCATTACTTTCATTGACAAAAATAAACTGGTGTGCAAATTTAAAACTTAATTTATAAAGATTATTAATAACAAAACGCACTAAATTTGCCTTAAAACCTTGATCTATATAAAAAGATCCCAAGCCTTCTACCAAAGCAAAACGATAAGGAATTTTTGCCCATTTTGCTGCTAAAATTCCAAAGGTATTGCTTTTATGTGCTGCACTTTGAATAAGATCAAGATTTAAATTTTTCAAAACCTTAGCAAGATAAAAAAAATTCTTTAAAACCACAAAAGGATTTAAACTAGCTCTTGAAAACTCATAAACAATTACTTTTAAACCAAGATCTCTAAGTTTTTGCGTGTATTCATCTTGTGGCACTATAACAAAAACTTCATCTTTTCTATCTTTTAATGCTTTTATGATAGGCATTCTAAAATGATAAATACTTGCTCCTGTATGTGATAAAAATCCTATTCTCATTTTCAACCCTTAAATTTTAAGTTTAAAAACCTTAGCATCTCTAGAATTAATCACCAAGTCAAATAAATTCTTATCATAATTTCCCAAAAAAAACATTTGCACATAAGCACTATTAAACATAGTTTTATCCATTAAAATAAATTGTGCATAAGGAATAGCACTATCCTTTAAATAAAAAATATAAAACTGAGCCTTATCATCAATTGGAGTGATTTTGTATTCGCCTTGTTTAATAGAATTAATCTCTACGATACTATTTACAGAAACCACATTATCACCTATTTTAAAACTTCTAAAATCATCGCTTAAAACCACTCCATTGCTAAGATAAATTTCTCCATTTTTAACATCAAGTGGATAAGCTGTGCTAAAGGTAAAAGGTTTATCCAAAACTCCTGTATCTAAATTAATAAAAGAAAAACTAGCCACCGTAGAAAAAATCAAAGACATTCTAGCGGGCATATAAAGATAAATATCACGAGTTTTTGGTGTATCGATTTTAAAATCAGGTTTTGATAATGAAGCTAGAAACAAATCCACATTGCTTTGATTATAATCTTTCATCATGGCTTGCAAAATGTCTGTTTTTAAAATATCATTTTGCGGAGCATAAAAGCTTTTTTCTGTATATTCTACACTAAGTCTTGCCATATTAGCTGCAGCTTGTTCATCTTTGCTTAAAGCAAAAGAAGGGAAAAAATTATCCTTACCTAAATGCTTTCCACCATCTACTAAAGTTTTCACATCGCTATAATAACGCACAGGATAACCATAATCCCACCAAGTTACCACATAATCTTCTCTATTGGCTATATTTTTTAATTGATTTAATAATAATGCTTCATTTTGAGAAAAAACTGTTGGTGCTTTATAGTTGTAAATATGAATAAATACTGGAGCTAAAGTCAAAATAGTTGCAAAAACAATACAAATATTTGAAGTTAATTGGCTATATTTTTTAACCAATATAGCCTTAAACTCGCTCAATAAAAAACCAAATCCTAAGGCCATTACAGGTACAGAATAAATGGTAAATCTAAGCCCCCCTTTTAAGGCTAAAAACCCAAGCACCAATATAGGTAAAGCCATAATCATACTTTTATGTTTTCTCAAAAGCCATACAAAACCAAACAAAGAAAACAAAAAAACAATTTCACTACCACTAATTCTTCGCATAAATTCGCTAAGATCTACATTTTCAACTTCTTGTATGGTTTGATTGACATTAAAATACATAAAACCCTGCGTTAAATTCGCACTTTCATCACTTCTAAAAATATAAAATTTAAGCTGATAAAGTATAGGATCAACCCCACCACTTAAAATCAAAAATATCAAAGTTGCACTACCTAAAATTCCTATAATCATAAAATTTAAGCGTTTTTGCTCTAAGGCAAATAAAGCAAAAAGTATTACTATAATGGCACTTTGATAAAACCATGCTATATTTGAAAGAGTAAGAGAAGACAAAATCACAGCTATATAAAAAATCTTTTCTTTTCTATGAAAAATAAGCGTATAAATTAAAAAAAGTCCAATTAAAGCTACATTTAAAGTATAACTTGAAGGATACCACCAAAGATAAATTCCTATAAATAACGGCAAGGCAATCAATGAAAAAAAGTCTTTTTTTAAAATCATTCTTACCATAAAAAATAAAATAAACATAGGTAAAACAATTACCAGCATATCCGTATCATAATACCCACTCATAGTGCGATTATAATAACTGTTTGCTATACTTGCTAAAAGAGCAGCTACAAAGCCCATTAAAGGACGTTTGTATTCATTAGCTAGTAAAATAATAGGAATCACCACCAAAGAAGATAAAAAAGTACTCATATATAAAATGATACTTTCAAAAGAAAAAGGTGTGACTTTATAAAGCCAATAAGTAAGCGTAGATAAAGAAGATCCATAATAACTCAAATCATTAGGCTGATGAAAACCTGCTATCATATCTCTTGCGCCTTCAGCAAAGGCATAGCCATCGTTTGAAATGATCATTAATTGATTATTGAAAAAATACTCATTAAACTCACTTGCCCACCAAACCCAATAAAACCTGCAAAATACACTAAAAACATAAGCTAATATAATCATTGCAAACAAAACTAAATAAGGGTTTTTTAAATACTCTTTTTTCAACATCTTTTATCCTAATAAATATCTCAAAGCATCGCGTGCAATTTTTACTTTATCAAAGGCCTTAGCCCTAGTTTTAGCCTTATTTTTATACGCTTTTCTTAATTTATCGTCTTCAAGCATAGTTTTTAAACCCTGAAACATGGAGTTTTCATTATCTACTTCTACTAAAAGTCCAAATTCATCATCGCCAAAAAGCTCTCTTGCGCCACTTTTATGATCAGTGCAAACCACCGCACAAGAACAAGCTAAGCTTTCAATTAAAACATTTGAAAAGCCTTCAAATACAGAAGCAAAAGCAAAAAATTCGCATTTAGCCATGTATTTATAAGGATTATTATCAAATCCTAAAAGCAAAACCTTTTCTTCTAAATTTAACTCTTTAATCAAAGCTAAAAGCTCATCTTTAAGCACACCTTCACCTAAAATCACAAGCTTTAAATCTGTTTTCAATCTCGCATAAGCACGAATTAATAAAGCATGATTTTTACCTTTATCAAGCCTGCCTACACTTAAAATAAATTTATCTTTTAAAGCTATGTCTTCAAGGGCTTTTTGCTCTATGTTTTCTAAATCGATGGCATTGTACAAAATTTCACATTTTTTTGGATTTATACTAAAATTTTGCACTAAATCTTCTAAATTTCCCTTAGAATTAGGCAAGATTAAATCAGCTTTTGGGTAAAGCAAAGAAATTAAAAATTTATTTGCCAAAGAATTAAAATTATTTTTCGCATACATCACACTTGGCGTAGTGCATTCATTGATCACAAGGCGAGTTTTATTTCCAAACATTCTTGCCATTAAAGCTATATAATTAGGTCGATTTAAAAAAACAAATTCTGTATCAATGCCTAAATTTCTGCAAAGTTTTTTGTATTTTAAAGCCAAAAAAGGTAATTTTAAAAATTTCAAAATAGGATTTTCACTAGGTTTTGAATATTCTAAAAAATGAATTTGACACTCTGGAATTTCATAAGAAATTTTATCATTCATCAAGATCAAATGCACTTCAAATTTCAAACTTAAAATAGGCAATAAAGTCGCCACAACTCTTTCAGCACCACCACTTCCTAAAGAATAAATAAAAATTCCTAATTTTTGCATAAAGCCACCCGAATTTTCGATAATTTTTCAATCATATTATTTGGAATTATACTTAAAATGAGTAATATCAAAGCAGGAGCGTTGATTTTTATACTCAGGCTTTTAAACAAACATTTATAAAGAGCTTTATAATTTTTTGCAAGTTTTGCATAATAAGCTGCCATTTTATAATAACTCGCACAAGTTTTTTTATAATCTTTATCCTTACTCATTCTAAGTTCATTTTCTAAAATTTTAGCAAGCTCTAAATATCCCAAATACACCCTATAAGCATTTTTACTCGCCCCTAAAGTCACGCTATCTTGCCTAAAAATCCTATAAATCCTAAAAGCCTTATGAATATAAAAACTTTTTTCCTTGTATAAATTTACCCAAAGCGTGGCTTCATTGCCATAAAATTCTTCATTAAAACGCTTGTTTTCAAGTAGAGATTTTTTAAAAACAGAAAAAAACTCTCCGCTAAATTTAGCCATTAAAAAATCTTTTTTAGAAATTTCGCTATCTTTTTCCAAACCCTTGCCGCTAAATTCCTTGCTTAAATTTCCTTCTTTTTCTATCAAACAATTTCCAAAAACATGAGCATAACCTTCGTTTGCTTTTTGCATTAAGATGCCTAAAGCCCCAGATAAAAGTTCATCATCATCATCTAAAAAAGTTACAAACTCGCCACTTGCTTGATCTAAGCCATTATTTTTATTGCCATTTGGACCTTGTTTGTAGTTTTGATTTAAAAAATACTTAATGCGATCATCATTTTTTTGTAAATTTTGCACCACACTTTTAGTATCATCGCTAGAATTATCATCACTTATAATAATTTCTAAATCTTTAAAATCTTGATTTTGTATGCTTTTAATAGCCTTTTCTAACAAAACTTGACGATTAAAAGTTGGTACTACAACAGAAAGTTTAGGCATTTTTAACCTCGGCTATAAGCTTAAGCCATTCTTCTTTGATATTAGAAATTTCAAAGTCTTTACACCTTTGTTTGGCATTATTTACAAGTTCTTTTCTAAAATTTTCATCATTTAAAACAAGTTCAAGTTTTTTAGCAAGTGCTATTTCATCATCACAACCTACCAAAAGCCCATCATGATTATCTTTGATTAAATCCTTAGCACCATTATAATAAGAACTTGAAATTCTACAAACCTCAAAATACAAACTTTCAATTAAAACCGTTGGCAAACCCTCTACAAAAGAACAAAGGCAAAGTGCTTTTGCTTTTTCATAAAGAGCCTTGACATTTTCAACGCGTCCTAAAAAATCAACTTTTATTCCTAAAGATTTTACCTTATATTCAAGTTCTTGCCTTAACTCTCCATCTCCTGCTATAACAAATTTATAATTTTCTTGCAAATTTTTATCCAAATGCGCTATAGCTTTTAAAAACATTGCAGGGTTTTTGTTGTGATCTAAACGCCCTATAAAAAGAACCAAATTTTCCTTTTCAAAACTAGAATCAAAAGGAATTTCATCGCTAAAATGACAAGGATTTAATAAAAGCTTAACCCTTTTTACAAATCTTTCATAATACACCTTATCACTGCTTCCAAGCACACTTAAAGCATCACAAAAAGGATAGCTTACCCTTCTTAAAAAACGCCAAATTTTAGGTTTTAAATACGCCTCATTGCTATGCTCACTTATAATGAGTGGAGTTTTAAGCCCTATTTTCGCAGCAATACAAGCAATATTAGTCGTATCCAAAAAAGAAATAAAAACATCAGCCTTACTTTCTTTTAAAGCCTTTCTTAAAGCAAAAAATTTCTTAAAACGACTTGCGATTTTATGATAAAGCGTATCAAATCTAAATTGTTCTAAACTTGTAACTTTAACTTCATTTTCAAGCTTATAAAAAGATTCTCCTGCATGAAATTTAATAATACTTACTTCATGCTCTTTACAAAGTGCATTAGCCAAGGTTACTAAAACACGCTCAGCGCCTCCCGAATTTAAAGTTGCGATAATAAAGCTTATTTTCATCATTTCTCCTCTTTAAGCTTGCCGTGTTCTAAACGATAAACCTTATCACATTGTGTTATCGTAGAAAGGCGATGTGCGATAATAATCATGGTTTTATCTTTAGAAATTTTATAAATTTCATCCATGATTTTTGCTTCACTTTGAGTATCAAGCGCAGAAGTTGCTTCATCAAGCACTAAAATTTCAGGCTCTAAATATAAAGCTCTTGCTATGGCTATGCGTTGTTTTTGCCCCCCGCTTAAATTACTCCCCCCATCGCCCACTTTTGTTTGCACTCCTTGAGGTAAATTTTTTATAAAATGCTCTAAATTTGCTTGTTTGATAACCCTGTTAAGTTTTTCTTCATCAACCGCATCTGTAAAAGTGATATTTTTAGCTATGCTGTCATTAAAAAGATAGATATTTTGCGGAATATAGCCTATTTTTTGGCGATAATTTTTTGCATTGCTTGCATTTAATTCTCGCTCATCAATTAAAATTTGCCCTTCTTTTGGTTTTAAAAGTCCTATGATAAGATCTACTAAGGTACTTTTTCCGCAACCACTCTCCCCTATAAAAGCGATTTTTTCGCCTTTTTTAATGTTTAAGTTAAGATTTTTAAATAAATGTTTTTTTCCCTCATAACCAAAGCTAAGATTGCAAATTTTAAGCTCTTGATTAAAGCTTAATTTTTCCTCGCCCAAATTTTCTTCTTCTTGTCTTAAATTTTGGTAAATAATATCCAAAGAAGAATGATAATAAAGCAAATCATGATAACTTGTGATAATACGATTTGCACTTGGCATTAAGCGATAAAGCGCTAAAACAAAAATAGAAATCGTGGATAAAATACCTGAAATATCACTTTCATTTTTCAAAACCAAAAATACCACGATAAAAACAAGTACACAAAAACCTATTCCTTCAAGATAAATTCTAGGCACTGCAGCTACGCTTTCATTGGTAATATTTGCTTTAGAAAAAGCTTCACTTTGTGCTTTAAAAAGGCTTAATACTCCATCTTCTTTGGTTTTAAGCTTGATAAATTTGAAATTATTTAAATTTGTATTTAAAATTTCGAAGAAATTTTTCATCGCTTCTTCACGTCTTACTCCTGCTTTTTTAATGATAGGACTTAAAATTTTCACTAAAATAAAGGCATTTAACACCATAAAAATACTTAAAAATAAAGTGATTTTATAATTAATCAAAAGCATTAAAGCATAAAGCAAAAGCACTACAAAAATTTCACTCATCAAAAGTAAAAATGATGAAATCATGGTGCTTAGATTATAAACTTCCCCTGTAATGGACTTTAAAATTTCAGATTGATTTTTTTGAGTAAATTTTTCATAATTAATATTTAAAAATTTAGAAAAAACCTTATAAGCGATCGCATGATAACGCCCTTTAGAAAATCTTGCCAAAAGATGAAAATAATACGCATTTAACAAAGCTCTAAACACATAAAAAACAATAAGCCCCACTCCAAAATAAACAATGATTTCAAAAACAGGGATATTAAGATATTCTTTTAGGCTGATTAAATATTTATTGCGATCAAAATAAGAAAAATCACTAGCCAAAGTGATAAAAGGCATTACCAAAGAAATTGCAAAAGTTTCTATAAAAGAAACAAATACTGAAAAAACAAGCAAGAAAAATAAAAAATTTTTATCTTCCTTGCTTAAAATAAAAAAAAGTTTTTTTAACACTGTTTTTCCCAATCAAAAGCAGATTTACAAATAAGCTCTAAATCATCATATTTAGGCTGCCAAGAAGTAAGATTTCTGATTTTACTTGCATCAGAAATCAATACACTAGGATCGCCCGCACGGCGTGGGGCAAGTTCTACTTTAAAATCCACTCCGCTAACTTTTTTCATCGCTTCAATCACTTCTTTTACACTAAAACCATGTCCATAACCTACATTAAAAACATTACTTTCATTCTCTTTTAAATAATCCAAAGCTGCTAAATGCGCGCTTGAAATATCATCTACATGGATAAAATCTCTTATGCAAGTACCATCTTTTGTATCATAATCATCGCCAAATATGAAAAGTTTTTCACGTTTTCCTGCGGCACATTCAGCTGCAACTTTTATAAGCAAAGTCGCTTTTGGATAGCGTTGTCCTAAAGTATAATCCATGCAAGCACCTGCAACATTAAAATATCTTAAAATACAATGCTTAAATTCAGGATTTGCCATACTTGCATCACGCAAAACCTCTTCACTCATAAGCTTACTACGCCCATAAGGATTAATAGGCGCTAAAGGGCTTGTTTCGCTCACAACGGGAGTTTGTGGTTCGCCATAAGTGGCTGCCGTTGAAGAAAATATAAATTTATTCACTCCAGTTTGCAAACAAGTTTCGATGAGATTTGTTGTATTAACAGTGTTGTTCATATAATATTTTAAAGGGTTTTGCATACTTTCAAAAACTTCAATGCTCGCTGCAAAATGCACAATAGCGTCAAATTTTTCTCTCTCAAACAATGCTTTTACACCTTGAAAATCACTTAAATCTTGTTCAAAAAATTTAAAAGCTCTTATTTTTTGCAAATCTTCTATTGCGATTTTAGAGCCCTTAGAAAGATTATCTAAAACACAAATTTCATGATCTGTTTTTAAAAATTGTCTTAAAGTATGAGAACCTATATAACCTGCGCCACCGCTAATAAGAATTTTCATCATCATTCCTTTTTTAAAATGTCAAAAATAAATTTTAATATATTTTCTTAAATACTTAAGATCGAACTTTTGAAATTTCACTCTCACAAGCTTTTGCAAAAACTTCTGTATAAGAACGATCTGATTTTTTTGCGCGCAAAAAATCTCTCATATAAGAAAGAAAATCAACATAATCTTCTTCACTAACATTACCTTTAATAAGTTCATATTTTAAAAAAAGCATATAGGTGTTTAAAACATCACTTTCACAATATTCGTGGATTTTTTCAAGTTCATTTTCATAAAAAAGTTTCATCACCTCATCGCCATGCACATCATATTTTCCTGGCAAACCCACCATAGAGCAAAGTGTATCAAGCTTTATTCCACGCCCATTAGATCCTAAGGATTCTAATAAATCACAATGTTTTAATTCTGAAAATCTTGTTTTATAATTATTCCATTTATCGCTTTGAGTATCTAAATAAGTTGCTGCTTTTAAATTGTATTTTAAAGCCCTTAAAACAAGAACAGGCATATCGAAATTTTTACCATTAAAGCTGACTAATTTTGGCTCATAATTTTCTATAAAATTAAAAAAATTCTCAATCATTTCTTTTTCATTTTGCCCATCAATTTTATTTACTTTGATAAATTTTCCAAAATTATCGCTTAAAACCGCACAAATACTGATGATTTTATGGTAAGGCAAAGGCAAAAACTCACTCCCACTTTGTTCTTTTTGCCACTGAAGTGCTTTCAAACTTACCTCTAAATCACTTCCTTCAAAACCTAAAGTTTTGCGGATAAGCTCAACATCTGGCACACTCTCACAATCAAAAACACAAATATAGCCTTCATTTTTTGCCATTTTTAACCTTTTTTTAAATAATTTCGCTAAAATCATAGCAAAAATTTTAAAATATTAGGCTTTTAATGAAAATAGCAATTGTTCGTTTATCAGCACTTGGTGATATTATCCAAAGTGCCGTGGTTTTGCAATTTGTCAAAAATTTTAAAAAAGATATAGAAATTCATTGGTTTGTAGATGAAAAATTTGAAGGCATACTTAAAAACCATCCTTTAATAGACGGACTCTATGCCCTGCCCTTAAAAGACAAAAAAATTTTAAAAAGCCTAAAAATTCTTCTTAAAGCAAGAAAAAACAACTATAATGCAGTAATAGATCTACAAGGGCTTATAAAATCTGCTATTGTAAGTCGAATTTTAAGTAGAAATAATTTTGGTTTTGATAAAAATAGTCTTAAAGAAAGTTTTGCTCATAATTTCTACAACCAAAAACTTGAGTTAGATTACAATGAAAATGTATTTGTAAGATACTTAAGTCTTACCTCCTTTATGTTAAATACTGATTTTAATGTCAAAAATTTAGCCTTTAAACAAGATATTTTTAGCGTAGATGAAAATTTAAAACAACTCTTAAGCAATAAACTCAAGCTCGACAAAAACGAAAAAAACATACTCATACACGTGGGTTCAAGTGTAGAAAATAAAATCTACCCTAAAACCAAACTTGCTATACTTTGTAAGCTTTTAATCAATGAATTTCAACAAGCAAAAATTTGGCTCGCTTGGGGAAATGTAAAAGAATACGAATTTGCTAAAGAGGTTTTAAATCTTAGTGGTATTGATGAAACACATATAGAATTAGCGCCAAAATTCAATCTTGAAGAACTAATGGCTTTTACAAAAATGATGAATTTAATCATAGGAAATGATAGCGGCCCAACACATTTAGCTTTTACTTTAAATAAGGCATCTATTACGATTTTTGGTGCAACACCAAGCTACCGCAATGCTTTTCAAACTCATATCAATAAAATCATTGATGCAGGTAAAAAAATCCAAAATGCCAAGCATATCGATAAAAGTGATTTTTGTATCACGCGTATAGAAGAAGAAGATATCTTCAAACTTGCCAAAGGCTTACTTAATGAAAAATAGTGATAGAATATATCTTAGTCTTTATTATATTTTGAAATTTTTTGTTACTTTTATGCCTGATTGTATCTTGTATTTTTTAGCTTTGATTGCAGCAAGAATCACTTTTCATCTTAACAAAAAACATCGTAAAATCATCGATACAAATTTGCAAATCTGTTTTCCTCAATACGCTCAAAAAGAACGCGATAAATTGTCTTTGAAAATTTATGAAAATTTTGCTCAATTTGGAATTGATTGTTTGCAAAATCAAAACACCACCAAGGAAAAAATTCTCAATAAAGTAAATTTTATCAATGAAAATTTTCTTACAGATGCTCTAGTTTTAAAGCGTCCTATTATCTTCACAACTGCACACTATGGAAACTGGGAAATTTTAAGCCTTGCTTATGCAGCTAAATATGGTGCGATTTCCATAGTGGGAAAAAAGTTAAAAAGTGAAATTATGTATGAAATTTTAAGCCAAAGTCGCACTCAATTTGACATAGAACTTATTGACAAAAAAGGCGGTATAAGACAAATGCTAAGTGCTCTAAAAAAAGAGCGAACTTTAGGAATTTTAACCGATCAAGACTGCACTGATAAAGAAAGCGTGAAGCTAAAATTTTTTGGCAAAGAAGTAAACTATCAAATGGGAGCAAGTTTTATCGCTCAAAAAACTAATGCTTTGATCATCCCTGTTTATGCCTATAAAGAAGATGGTAAATTTTGCATAGAGTTTTTTAAAGCAAAAGATTCTCAAAATGCAAGTTTAGAAGAACTGACACTTTATCAAGCACAAAGTTGCGAAGAAATGATTAAAAAAAGACCTTGGGAATACTTTTTTTTCCATAGACGCTTTGCAAGTTATAATCAAGGAATATACTCATGAATATTTCAATAGTAATACTAACTTTTAATAGCCAAAAATATCTTCAAGAAGTATTACAAAGTGTTAATTTTGCCAATGAAATTATTTTAATAGATAGCGGAAGCACGGATGATAGTTTAATAATAGCAAAAACTTTTAAAAACGTGAAAATTTTCCATCAAGATTGGCTTGGTTTTGGAAAGCAAAAACAATTTGGAGTTGAAAAAGCAAATAATGATTGGATATTTGTTTTAGATAGTGATGAAGTTTTTACTGAAGAATTAAAAGAGGAAGTATTGCAAATAATTAAAAATCCATCATTTAAAGCATACAAAGTAGCAAGATTAAATTTTTTCTTTGGAGAAGCAATAACAAAAATGGGGCTATATCCTGATTATAACATAAGATTATTTCATAAAAAATATGCCAAATTTAATGAAAGAGAAGTTCACGAAAGCATAATCTGTCAAGAAAAAATAGGGAAATTAAAACATCATTTTTTACATTATGCTTATGAAAATATCGAGCAATTTATAGATAAGCAAAATAAATACTCAGGTCTAAATCCTAAAAAAAATAACCTTCTTAAAGCTTTAATAAATCCTTATTGGACTTTTTTCAAGCTTTATTTTGTAAAATTAGGTTTTTTAGAAGGCAAAAGAGGTTTTATCATAGCAAAACTTTATGCACAATATACTTTTTGGAAATATATTAAGTAGTTTTAATCATATCAAACAATTCATCCCATTTTTTCATCACACTTTCTACTTTATAAGATTCAACTTTTTCTTTGGCCTTTTTAACAATTTCTTGTCTTAAGTTTTCATCTTGCATTAAAAGCGATATTTTTAAAGCCATATCATTAAAATCACCCATCTTAAATAAAAGTCCATTATTTTTATCATCGATTAACTCGCTTACACCCATATAATCACTACTGATTCTAGCGCATTCATAAAAAGCAGCTTCGATTAAAACTATGGGCAAGCCTTCTTGTTTGGAACATAAGCATAAAATTTTAGCTTTTTCATAGTAAAAACTTAAGTCTTCTATATAGCCTACAAAATCGATGTGCAAATTTAAATTTTTAGCAAGCTCCATCAAATTCTTTTTTAAAGAACCCTCTCCTGCTATGATAATCTTCCATTTATTTAAAACATCTTTTTGGATACAAGATAAAGCTTTAATAAAAACATCCACAGCCTTTTCTTCCTCTAATCTTCCTGCATATAAAATAATGTTTTCTTTATCATTTGTATGAATTTGTTTTTTTACACCCAAGGGATTAGGCATGATGATTTTGTTTTTTACAAAAGAATAATATTTAAAATCTTCCCCAGTTAAAACACTTAAATAGGTAGCCAAAGGATATAGTTTTCTTCTTAAACGATTGGTTTTTTTAGACTTTTCTCCAAGATGAAAACCATGCTCGCAAATAATATGCTTGATGCCTATATTTTTATTTGCAAGTAGGGTAAATAAATTGGGCTTGGTTTTAAAAGAAATCATAATATCAGGCTTATACTGTTTTAATTTTTTTTTAATTGTACACTTATATATGATTTTATTGATAAGTTTATTTAAAAAACGGATGGGAGTTAAAGCTTTGGTGTTGATAAATTCAACATAAGAATTGCTACAAATATCATCATAAGCTAGGGGTGTCTTTTCAAAAAATAACAAAGAAAGCTCGTGATTTTTACTCCATTCTTTAACAAGTTGATAAATAACATAACTTACCCCACCTTTGTTAAAATAGTCACTAACAATCAATATTTTCATAAGGTCTAACCTTTTTTAAACTAGGTAAAAAATATTTTATAAAAATATGAATTTTTTTAATATATTTACTTATTTTATTTTTCTTTTTAAGAAATTTTTTATCATCTTGAGTAGAACTTTCAAACATAAAATTTTCATGTGTATAAACAAGCACAGGAAACAAAGCGTAAGTGTTTAAAACTTTTTCATTACAAGTAAGAGCATCTATAGGCAAATAAATTTTTTCTAAATGAGAAAGCAGTTTTAAGGCTCCATTTTTGGTTATAAAATAACCATAAGTACCGTTGCCTCTAGCGATCAAACGACGAATTTTATAATTTAAGATTTTTTTTGCAAATCTTCTTGAGTAAGGACTTTCTATCCTAAAACCATCATCATTATAAACCTGTCTTTGATGCCCTAATAACAAAAGCTCCAAGTCGTTAGGAAATTCATTAAGGTGTTGTAAAAATTCAAGTAAGTTTTCATCAAAATACGCATCATCTTCTAAAATCACAGCGTGTTTTAAATTTTCTTGCAATATTTTTTCATAACATTTTTTATGAGATAAAGAACAACCAAGCTCTCCAAGCCCTAATTCTCTTTTATGAAAATTTAGCATTTTGTCATAATCAACTATATTTAAATATTCTTGCTTACTTATAACTTTTCCTTCTACAGCTTCGATGATTTCATAATCAAGTTGATATTTTTGACACAATTGACTAATGTATTCTTTTCTTTTCTTTGCTTTTTTAAGATTGATGATAAGAAATTTCATTTTAATTCCATTGCTAATTGTTTTATATATTTTTTTCTTATTAATTTTATCTTTTTTCTTTTTAATTTTATGAGAATTTTTTTAAAAAAATTATTATGAACAATACGATATTTTAAATCCAATTTATGTATAGAAAGCTCGCAAATAAAGCATTGACATAATAAAAAATATATAGAATTTAAAGCATTAGAATATAAATTAAGCCTATGAATAACAAAATTTAAATTTTCTATAAAAAATTGCATCTTATGAAAATTTTTTCTTTCATTGGTTGATGAGCTAATATTTTGTATATTGTAATTAATCAAACATTGCTCTAAAGTTACAATACGCTTACATTCAAGATAATACAAAGTAAGGAGCAATGCATCTTCTGCCATAGTAAGTTTTGGGTTTTCATTGATTTTTTCAAAAGTCTTTAAATATTTTTGTTTTTGAAAAACTTTTGTCCATATACCCCAATTATATATATTTGAATTAATAATCTGTTTTGCTAAAAATTTCAAATACTCATCAATATTATAATTACTATCGGTAAAAAAAATATTTTTTTTCAAAATTGTATCCAGAGTATTATAATTAAAACATATCAAATCATTGTTTTGAACTAAATACTTAGATACTTCCTCACAAGCCTCAAATTCTAAATAATCATCAGGATCTAAAAACATGACATATAAAGAATTAGCTACCTTAACCCCTTCATATCTAGCTCTTAAAAGACCTAAGTTTTTTTCATTGTGAATTATTTTTATTCTTTCATCTTTTTTAGCGTATTCTTTAGCTATATTTATACTTTTATCACTCCCACAATCATCAACTACAATTATTTCTATATCTTTAAAAGTTTGATTGATACAACTTTCTAAAGCTTTGGCTATATATTTTTCTACATTAAAAGTTGGCAAAATAATTGAAATTTGAGACATAAGCTTTCCTTGATTTCTTTAATGTTATAATTCTGATATTATAATAATTTTAACTTAAGATAGATTACAATGAAAAAGTATATTATATCAAATAGAGAAGATAGTAATGGAACTAGATTTTTGGGAATATTAAACGCATTTTATATTGCCAAAAAACTCGAGTGTAATTTTCTTTTTACTTGGACTGATACCCTAGAACAATTTGTTCTAGATAATACAAATAAAACAATAGATAAAGATTTTGAAAATCAAAAAATTATTTCTGCAAATTTTGATTTAAAAGAGGATATTTTTGCTAAAAATTTCCTAAAAGAATATTGTATAGAACAAAATATAATTCCTAAAGATATTTTTTCAGACTATAAAACGCCTTTAAATAGCTTTAAACAGTTTCAAAAAATTTTCCAAAACACTCCATATTCATACTTTGAGATTCCTTTCTATATGAGATATTCTTGGAAAGATATTGATCTTAATGATTATCTTATGAAATGTAAACAAATTTGGGAAAATGAAATAATTTTTAACGATAAATATAAAAAAATAATGCATGATGCTAAAGAAAAAGCAAAAATTTTAAAAAATTTCTGCGCATTACATCTAAGAAATGGTGATACAGTATATTCTTATGCTAATTTTAGAAAATTTAACACCGCAACAACATATCATGCAACCCCTTATGAACTTGCTATAGAAATAATAAAAAATGAAAGCAAAAAACAAACTGTTGTAATTTTTACAGATGATGTCAGCTCTGCAGAAATAATGTTAGATTATTTAAAACTAGATAATGTTTTTTTAGCTAATAATTTTAGAGATTTTAACTCTATGAGTTCTACGGAAATGTTTATATATGATGTTACACTTATGTCATATGCAACAAAAATTTATGGTTCTTATTCAGCAGTAACAAGGCTTTCTTCAGCAATTAGTGGACATGGGTCTCATATTAATATTCATGATTTATTAAACGAGAAACAAAAGTACAATATACTTACAAAATATTATCATTGTCTTGATATCCATAGAGATCAAAAAGCCTACTCATCATTTTATGCATATCTATCAGGATTAAAAACTGGCATCAAGCTTAAAAAATTACAAAATTATCTTGAAGATGCATTAAAACTAGACCTTGATAATGATAAATATAGAATATATTTGGTTGATTGTTTAATGAAACAAGGGAAAATTCAAGAAGCAGAAAACTATCTTCAAAATATAATTAAAAAAAGAAATAAAGAATTTATGGAGCTTTTATTACCATCAGATAAAGAGAGTGCTTTTTCAAAACTACTTATTAATTATCATATTAATAATTTAAAAAAATATCCTCTTATTTATAATATATTTTTACAAAGTATGAATAAAATGCCTTTTTATTTTACTAAAAAGAAAAATAAAATTTTGTTAGGAAAATTTTTAAGATATACGCCATTACGAAAGTTTTTTTAGTATGTATTATTCATATTATTTTAGAAAATTTTTTGCAAAATTTATATGCTTATTTATTTTTAATAAAAAATTGCGACAATACATTAGACATAAAATTACCTATCATCCTATTCAAATTCCATTGCATAAAATTGATAAAAATATCAATACAAATATTCTAAATCAAATTAATACTCATACCAATGAATACTTCATAAAAGAAAACAAAACCATTCATGGGGGGGGGCATAAGGGGTATTTTGACTTTGATCCTAGATCAAAAGATAAAAACTCTCCCTTAAATCCTTGGGCTTTTATAAGAGTAAAAAATGAAGCCATTACTTTAAGAGCTTCTCTTGAAAGCATATTGCCTGCCATACAAAGAGGTGTTATAGGTTATAATGATTGTGATGATGGAAGTGAAGAAATAATCTTAGAATTTTGCAAACAACACCCTTCTTTTATACCAGTAAAATATCCTTATGAAATTCAAATTAATAATCCTAAAGAAGAAAAAAATAAATTTTATTTTTATTGCAATTATTTAATGACCTATATACCTCAAAATGAATGGCTAATAAAGATTGATGTTGATCATATTTATGATGCTAAAAAGCTCTATAAAAGTTTTTATATACCTAGAAAAGATTATGACTTTGTAGCTTATTCTCGTATGGATTTTATTGTTAAAAATCAAAAAATATTTATTAAAAAGCATAATTTTGGGTATTTAAATAATATAGGTAATGACCAGTGGCTTATTAAAAATAACAATATCACGTGGGAAGAAAGTATAGATATTATTAATAATTTAGCCTATTATTTTGAAGCTGTTGATACAAAAAAATACAAACTATATCATACTGAATTATTAAATTATCATTTTCCTTGCGAAAAATTTAGAAAAAAAATAACTATCAACGATGTAGAATTAACCCCTCTAGATAATTTTTTAAAAGAACATTATCCTAAATTACAAAACATTATAGATATTAATATTTTAGATGAAAAATTAATCTTAGATAAATACAATAGCTTTAATTTCAATATTCAAAAACCAAATATGAACTATCCAAAAGATAAATATAACTTCTAATATTATTTATAATAATTTATTCAATGGGAAATTTAATCTTAAATATAATTCCCATAATTTAATTTGTTTAATTAACATTTTTATTTTATATTTCACTAATAACTTATTATAAATTCCTCCTTTATAAAAGTAATTCTTATTCATTTTATTAAGTCTCCACATTTCAGAAAACAAATGCAAACAAGGTCTATTTTCATCAAAAGTTTTTTTCTTATCTATAAAATCTCTAACATTTTTCCATGGAATTTGACAAGTATCCTTATAATCTAAGGCATATTTTTCCAAATCACATTCTTTAACCCATTTAGTTAAAAACCAAGGTCCTATGACTCCCCAAGGGATGGTTTTTCTATTATCTACAATCTTCTTTGCTTCTTCTATAAGTAATTTTCCAAAATCACTTTGTTTTGGAAATTTAAGTAATGAAGTTGTAATTCTAGCTTTGTTAGGATCATCATCAATTTCCTTAGAAAAAATATATTCTTTTTCATAATAATCATAAGGGCTTAAACACACCATATCTAAATCTACCCATATCCCCCCCCCTGAGATAGAGTAGATTAAATCTAAAAAAATCTGAAAAAGCAGCCACTCCAGCTCCCCTATCATCACTAAAATATTCTTCAAAAGGCACAATATCATTTGCATCTTTAAGTGTAAAATTATCAAACAATTCTTGGAATTTTAAAAAGATTCTATCATTTAAATTATAAGTATACAGATGGAATTTATATCCATTATCAAGCCAAGATTTAATCGTAAGAATTTCCATCAAACCTATGCCATTACAACCTTTAGGAGTATACCAAAAACTTGAAATTTCAGTCATTACTAGCCTTTTAATATTAAAAAAATATAAAAACTTAATTATATAAAATCTAATCTTAAATTCTATTTTTTAAATCCATCTCTTCTTTCTTTAAAACCTTAAATAATTTTTGATGAAAAGTATCATTTTCAAATTCTAAAGAAAACTTTTCTATCAACTCATTGCTTTTTACTTTATCTTGATAATTTTGATTTAAAATTTCTTTATTTTTGTTTTCATATCTTCCATTTGGATTAAATTCATAATGATAAATGCAAGTTTTAAAAACAGCTATTTTATCACAAAACATAAAATAAACATAACAAAAAAGCACATCTTCACCATAACTTAAATGCTCATCAATTTTAATTTTTTCAAAACTTTTTAAGATGATATCTTTTCTAAAACACTTCGCCCAAACAGACCAGCAAAAATGCCTTTGTTTGCTTAAGAATTCCAAAAATTCCTTTTGATTAAAAACTTCATCTTGTTTAAAACGATAAAATTGCTTGATTTTTACCCTATGTACAAAGGCATCAAAACAAAGCAAATCAAAACCTTTTTTCATCTCTTTAAGGGCTATTTCACAAGCATCGAGTGTTAAAAAATCATCACTATCTAAAAACATTACAAAATCAGAACTAGAATGTAAAACTCCCAAATTTCTACTTGCAAAAGTGCCTAAATTTTCTTCATTTTGAAAGATTTTTATCCTTGGATCTTTTTTAGTAAATTCTAAAACTATATTTAAACTATTATCTTTACTTTTATCATCGATAATCAAAATTTCAATATCTTTTAAAGTCTGATTTATACAACTTTGCAAAGCTCTTGAGATAAAATCACAAGAATTAAAAAGCGGGATTATGATAGAAAGTTGTGGCATATTTTTCCTAAATTTTGTTAAAATAATAAAAACAATTCTATCAAAATTTAGGAAATTCATGAAAATTTTTATACATCTTCCCACTTGGCTAGGCGATGCAGTGATGGCTTCACCTGCTTTATACGCTATAAAAGAACATTTTAAAAATGCCCAATTTATCCTTTATGGCTCTTTGGTTTCCACAGCACTTTTTAAAGAATTTCCTAATTCTAAAATCATCATAGAAAATAAACAATCCCGCTATAAACAAGCCCTATCTTTACGCAAAGAACTTGGTAAAATCGATCTTAGCTTTGCTTTTAGATCTGCGTTTTCTTCTAAGATTATCTTACATATTCTTAAAACAAAGCAAAGATATCTTTTTGACAAAAACAAGCACAAAGAAGAACATCAAGTTTTAAAATACCTTTATTTTATAGAAAACTCACTTAGTATAAAAGCTCATTTTAAAGACTTAAAACTTCCCTTTAAGCTAAAATTTCAAAACCCTCTTGTCTTAAAAAATGGCAAAAAAATTCTAGGACTCAACCCTGGCGCAAGCTTTGGAAGTGCAAAAAGATGGGATGCGAGTTATTTTGCTAAAGTGGCTTTAAATTTCAGCCAAAGTCATGAGATTTTAATCTTTGGCGCAGGAAAAGCCGAACAAGAACTTTGTAATGAAATTTATCAAATTTTAAAAGAACAAAACATAAAAGTAAAAAATCTTTGCAATAAAACCACCATCAAAACCCTTTGTCAAAATATCTCTTTTTGCGATCTTTTCATCACAAATGACAGTGGTCCTATGCACCTAAGTGCGGTTTATAAGGTAAAAACCGTAGCTATTTTTGGCCCTACGAAATTTACTCAAACCTCGCCTTGGCAAAATGAAAACGCAAAATTAGTGCATTTAGATCTAGCTTGTATGCCTTGTATGCAAAAAACCTGTCCTTTAAAGCACCATAAATGCATGAAAGATCTAAAGCCTAAAAGAGTGATAGAAGAAATTAAAAAATTAAGCACTCCATAAAAAAATTTTATAGGGTTGCTTATGCTTTTTAGCTCTTTTATTTTATTTTCTTGCCTTTAAACCTTACTAGGCTTTTATGTATTAAAAGCTGTAATATTTATATAGATGCAAAGGTATTTTAATTTTAGCGAAAACAAACACTTTTTTTAAAATATGTATTATTGCTTATTATTCGAGTCTAGCTCTATTTTATGCAAAAGTATCATTTATTACGCCTTGCATATCATCAAGTAATTTTTTATTTTTCTTTGAACGAGAACCATACAACCTAGTTGAAAAAACTGTTATTATTTCTAAAATATCTTTGGCAAATTCCTCTTCAAATTTAGCATTTTCATTACCTTTATTAATAATAATTACTTCGACTTCTTTAGCTTCACATATTGCAAATACTAACTCTGCACCCAATCTAAGAAGTCTATCTTTATGAGTTAGAACCAATCTTTTTACTTGTCCGTCTAAAATCAAATTTAAAAGTCTTGTTAAACCTTTTTTATAGTAGTTTATGCCACTGCCTAAATCATGTATAACTTCATAATTAAACCCTGCTTTAGTACAATAAATTTCTAAAATTTGAACTTGTCTTACAAGTTCAAATTTTTGATCGTGGCTACTAACTCTTGCATAAGCAATAGTTTTTAAATTATCAGTATTAAATTTTATATTTTTATTGATATTTTTAAGAGTTTGTAATTTATATCTACGCTGTCCTCCTTGAGTAATATCATCAGGCTTTAACAAACCTTGTTTATCCCAATTACGGATTGTTTGTATTGTAACACCAAGTAAATTTGCAGCATGTCTGATAGAAACAAGCTTATCTATTATAGTTTAATCCTACTAGAATGATTATATTCATTATTATAAGAGTGGCTTTTAGATTGTATTTTATCTGGTATTAAATCACTAAACCAAGCGACATTATTTTGCAAATCCAATATCCCGTTTGTTATCTTTGCAATTAATTCATAATTTTTAGTATTATCATAAACCAAAATCTCATCACATAATGGCATAATTTTTAAAAGATTTTGCATACTTTCATAATATCTTTTATCTATTAAATATGGCTCTATGTCGTGTCCGCCTTTAGCTACTCTTATTTTTACTCGTGCTTTTGCAGTTTGCGGGCTATCAAGTCCTACGAAGTGTAAATTGATTTTATAACCATGCTCTTTTAATTCACTAAATAGATTTAATATAGCTTTTCCACAAAGCGTAGTTTCTTGATTAAAATTAAGTTTATCATTTATATATACTTTACGCATTTTTATAGCTATCTTTGAGGCACGAACTTGAGTTTGTCTATCTCTATGATCTCCAATGCTTTGAGCTATCTCATCTACATTTATGCGATAACCTAAATTTATTCCTTGCTCTTGTGCTAAAAAATATAAAGTAGTCTTTCCTGCACCATTTACACCAGCAAAAATAGTAGCTGTTGGTTGATTTACCATAAAAAGTTCCTTGTATAAATTTTTAAGTAATAGCAATAAATTTTCAATAAAAATCTAAAAATATTTGATATTTATTTATAGCTTTTCATAGGTTTTTATAAATCAGTTTTATAGCTCTCATCGATGATCTGACAAAGTGTGTGTATGATCAAAATATGCATTTCTTGAATTCTAGCCGTATCATCGCTTGGCACAACAAGATTATGATCACAAAGCTTATTCATCATTCCACCACCTTTTCCGCTAAGCCCTAGACAAAGCATATTAAGCTCTTTTGCTTTTTTCAAAGCTTCTAAAACATTAGGGCTTTTTCCGCTCGTTGAAATACCGATTAAAACATCCTTTTCATTTCCTAAAGCTTCCACTTGTCTTGAAAAAACAAACTCAAAGCCATAGTCATTTCCTATAGCACTAAGTGCTGAAGTATCGGTTGTAAGTGCTATACCTGCTAAAGCCTTGCGTTCTTTTTTATAACGCCCACTGAGTTCAGCTGCAAAATGCTGTGCATCAGCTGCACTTCCACCATTTCCACAAATCAAAATCTTACCATTTTTTTTAAGACACTCACACAAAAGCTCACCTATTTTAGCGACTTGTCCTTTTAAAATTTCACTTTCTTGAACGATTTTTTGATGTTCTTGCCATTCTTTTTCTACTAAATTTATCATTTTTTATCCTTAATCTTTTCTATGATCTTGCTGGTACTAAATCCTTCTTCAAAGTCGATTAATTCAACCTTTGAAACGATATCTGCACCCACAACAAGCTTATCTTTATAATCAGCTCCTTTAACCAAAATATCAGGTTTTAAAAAGCTTATAAGTTCCAAAGGCGTATCTTCATCAAAAATCACTACAAAATCCACAAAATAAAAAGCTGCCAACATACAAGCTCTTTGAAACTCTGAATTTACAGGACGATTCTCGCCTTTGAGTCTTTTCACACTCGCATCTGAGTTTAAACCTACAATCAAAACATCACCCAATCTTTTAGCTTTCTCAAGGTATTTTATATGTCCAAAATGCACTATATCAAAACAACCATTTGTAAAAACGATCTTTTTATCATTTTGTTTTAAAAGCATTAAAAGCTCTTCTTTGCTTTTGATTTTTTTCTCAAAATCCACACGATTAAAACTCTTAATCTCATCAAAACTCACACTCACGCTACCTATTTTACTCACTACAACAGCTGCAGCTTCATTGGCAAGTTCGCAAGCTTTAAAAATTTTAATCCCATTTGCCAAACAAAAAGCCAAAATGGCAATCACGCTATCGCCAGCCCCTGTTACATCATAAACTTCTAAGGCTTTAGCAGGTGCGATTTTTAAACCCTCATCAAAAAGTGCAATCCCTGCTTCTGAAAGAGTGATGATAGAATAACGCAAAGAAAAATCTTCTTTTAATTTTTTAATCCCTTTTTCTAAATTTTCACCCTCTAAATTTTCAAATTTCAAAGCTTCTAAAGCTTCTTTTTTATTAGGGGTAAGCAAAGTTGCACCGCTGTATTTACTAAAATCACTCCCTTTAGGATCAACTAAAACAGGGATATTTAAAACATTTGCTTTTTCTATCAAAGCTTTGCAAACCTTAGGCGTTAAAATGCCCTTAGCATAGTCACTTAAAACCACAGCTTTAAAATCTTTGATCTTTTCATCAAACAAAGCAATAAGTTCATTTTCAAGCAAAATCTCACTTGTATCTTCTTCATCTAGTCTTAAAACCTGCTGATTGTGTGCCATAATGCGATTTTTAAAAGGGGTTTTGCGTCCTTTTTGGATCAAAAATTCTCCTTTTAAATTTTCTTGTAAAAATTTCCCACTCTCATCATCGCCCACAACACCAAGTGCAAAAACATCAGCGCCTAAACTTTTCAAATTTGCATAAACATTCGCAGCCCCGCCTAATCTTTTATCTTCTTTAAGAGTTTTAGCCACTAAAACAGGGGCTTCAGGGCTGATACGCGAACAATCACACCAAGTGTAATTATCCACCATAAAATCCCCTATAATTAAAATTTTAGGTTTTTGCTGGCTTAAAAACTCAACAAGCATTTACTTCCTTTTCGAAGAGTCTTTTTATCTCGCCTAAATAATCTTTTATCCCCTCTTCTAAAGTGAATTTTGGCTGATAATCCCAAGTTTGATCTAGCTTTGCTTCAGTATGGAATTGATAAGATTTTATATAAGGATTTGGGATATATTCACAAGGCAAATCAGTCTTTAACTCTTTTTGCAAAATATCAACTATATCTTGAAAGGTTCTTGCTTTACCACTGCCCACATTATAAACCCCACATTTTGAATCAAGGGCGATTAAATTGGCATTAATAACATCTTTAATATAAGTAAAATCTCTATAAATTTGATCACTTTCTTCAAACAAGCGTGGATTTTTTCCTGCTAAAATTTGATGGCCAAATTGCAAAACCATAGAAGCAGTTTTGTTTTTATAAAATTCGCCTTTTCCATAAACATTAAAATATCTAAGTCCTACCAAATGGGCTTTATCATAGTATTTTTTCGCTAGCTTATCCATCATCAATTTTGAAAAAGCATAAGGATTTTTTGGTTCTTCATCTTTACCTACAGTTTGTGGACTTTTTGCATCACCATAAACCGAAGCTGAACTTGCATAAATAAGCTTTGCATTAAGATCTACACTAAGTTCTATAAAATCTTTAAAAGTATTTAAATTGGTTTGCAAAACCTTAGTTTGATCAAAAACCGTAGTGTCTGAAATTGCTGCTTGATGAAAAATAATCTCTGGCTTAAAATCTTCAATCTTTTTTAAAACTTTTTCATCGTTAATATCACCTGCAAAAAGCTCTCCATCAAATTCAAGTAAATTTTTAAAATGCCCAAAACTTTGCAAATTTCCATTTTCAAAAGTCACACTACTACGCATTTTATCGATGATTAAAATTTCATGTTTTTCTTGCAAATTTAAAGCTAGTTGCGAACCTATAAACCCTGCGCCACCTGTGATTGCTATTCTCATTTAAATGTCCTTTTCTTTAAAAAAGCTCAAAATTTCTTTTAAATTTTTAAATTGTCTAAAAAAATCACCTTCTTTTTTTTCTTCATTCACTAAAATCAAAGTGCCAATATCAGCATTTAATCCTGCTTGCATATCACTTAGATTATCTCCGATAAAGATAGAATTTTTCATATCCAAATCAAACTCATCTTTTGCTTTTAAAAGCATGCCTGCTTTAGGTTTGCGACACTCACAACCTTCTAAATGCGGACAATGATAAATTTTATCAATTTTTATATCTTGTTTAGCAAATTCTTTAAGCATATAATCACAAAGCTTAAAAAAATCACTTTCCTTGTAATATTCTCTTGCAATGCCTGATTGGTTTGTCGCTATAAAAAGCAAATAATTTCTAGCCAAAAAATATCTACAAAGTTCAAAAATTCCATCACAAAATTCAAAATCTTCTATTTTATAAACATATTTTTTATCTATATTAATCACACCGTCTCTATCTAAAAATAATGCTTTTGTTTTCATAAAAAACATTATAATATAGCTTTTTAAAAAGAAAATAAACATTATCTCTAATTTCTTAAGATTTTTATAAAAATAAAGATATATAATACCTAGCAATCTAATTTTTACTAAGGAGAAAACAAATGAAAAAATTATTAGTAGTTTCTGCTTTGGCATGTCTTGGTGTTTCTGCTTTTGCTGCAGATGGTGCTACACTTTTTAAAAAATGTGCAGTATGCCATGGTGCAAATGCTGACAAAGTTTACTTAAACAAAGTTCCAGCTTTAAAAACTCTTTCTTCTGCTGAAAGACTTCAATACATGAAAGAATATTCAGAAGGCAAAAGAAATGCTTATGGTCAAGGTGCGATCATGAAACTTAACCTTAAAGGTTTAACTGAAGAAGATTTTAAAGCTATCGAAGCTCATATTGAAACTTTAAAATAATTTCTAAAAAAGGCTTTCCTTTTTAAGAAAGCCTTTTTTTATCCAAAGCTTCTTTTTTACGCCTTTCTAATTCTATAGCATCACGCAAAGAATCCTCATCATCATTTAAAGTAGTAAATTTATAATCATCATCAAATTGCTTATTTTTAATCCCCCAAAGTAAAGTTGCCAAAATGATAAAAAACGCTAAGATAGAAACTCCTATCATCATCATGATTATACTATTCATTCTTCAATCCTTAAAGCATTTAAAATGACTATTATACTACTAAAAGACATAGAAATAGCAGCAAATAAAGGATTTATCATACCCAAAAAAGCCAAAGGTATGGTACAAGCATTATAAAACAAAGAAAAAGCAAGATTTTGCTTGATAATTTTAAAGGTATTTTTAGATAATTTGATGGCTTTTTTTAAAGAAAGTAAATCATTTTTCAAAAGTAAAACATCACTACTTTCTATAGCTAGATCACTTCCTTCTCTTAAAGTCATCGAAACACTTGCATATTTTAAAGCTAGTGCGTCATTTACCCCATCACCTACAAATAAAACTTTGTAATTTTTACTTAATTTTTCTATAGTTTTCATCTTATCTTCTGGCAAACAAGAAGCTTGATAATTTTGAATTTCTAATTTTCTAGCTATTTTTTCCACTGCTTTTTGATGATCACCACTTAGTATCATTAATTCTTTCTTTTCTTTTTTAAGATAAGTGATAAGCTCTTTTGCACCTTCTCTTAAAACACTATCAAACTCAAAAAAAGCTAAAATTTTACCTTCCTTGGCAAAAATAAAATGTGTATTATCAAATTCTTTAGTTGCAATACCCTTTTCTTGCAAAAATTTAGAACTTCCGCCTAAAAGCAACCCTTCATTTAACTCAGCACTTAAACCTTTAGCTTGAATGCTTGAAAGTTTTTTAAAGTCCAAATTTAAATCCTTAGCTCCTTTTTGCTTTAAATGCGACGCAATATTTTGAGAGATAGGATGTTTAGAAAGTTTTACAAAATTATAAAGCTCATTTAAATCAAGCGCTTTATCTAAAAAAACCTCTTTAAGTTCAAGCTCTATTTTAGTTAAAATACCTGTTTTATCAAACACTACACAATCACATTTACTTAAATCTTCTATCACGCTAGAACTTTTAAATAAAATATGCTTTTTTAAAGCCCTACCTAAGGCCACAAGATTGCTCACGGGCGTTGCTAAAGCCAAGGCACAAGGACAAGCGATAATCAAAACTGCAATCGCATTGACTAAAGAAATTTCAAAACTCTCTTCCTTATAAAAAAACCAAAAAGCAAAACAAACAAAAGCGATCAATAAAACCGTTCTAGAAAAATAAGCCGAAAGACTATTGACCAAACTTTCAAGTTTTGCTTTTTTAGAACTTGCAAGTTCTAAAAGCTGGATAATTTGACTGAGTTTTGAATCTTTGTAAAGCTTTGTTACTTCATACTCCACACTTCCATCAAGCACTATACAAGCTGAAAAAATTTCATCTTCTTTTTGTATGAGTTTTGGGATATTTTCTCCATTTAAAGAAGAAGTATCCACGCTCATTTCGCCACTTTTACAGATCCCATCGATTAAAATTTTATCTCCAGTTTTAAGTAAAATTCTATCTCCTAAACAAACCTTTTGGACTTCTTTGGGAACAAATTCTTTACCATTAAAAACTAAAACTTCATTTTGCAAAAAATCATTAAGCCCATCTATAGTATCTAAAGCACGCTTTTTACTAAACATCTCAAGATATTTACCTATAAACACAAAGCAAATTATCATCGCCACAGAGTCAAAATACACTTCCCCTACCCTAAAAAACATAGCCCATAAAGAATAAACATAAGCCAAACTCGCTCCACTAATTACCAATACATCCATATTTAAACTATGCATTTTTAAAGTTTTAAAAGCGCTTTTATAAAAATGAGATCCCGTATAAAAAAGCACAGGAGAACAAAGGATAAATTCAGCAAAATTTAAAATATCTTTAGTATCCTTATCCATACCGCTAAAAAATCCTGCGTATTTTGCCACTGCTATCCACATGATATTCATCACACAAGCTATAGCCACAACAAGCTTAGAATAAAATTCTCTTTTTAGTAAATCCGCTTTTTTTGAAGCCTTGCTCGCATCATAAGCACTCGCTTTATAACCTATGCTTTCAATAAGTCTTAAAATTTGCACCAAAGAAATACTTTGTTCATCAAAAACAATGCGTGCTTTATGGCTTAAATGATTGATATCAAGTTCTAAAATTCCTTCTTGCTTGGTTAAAATTTTCTCATTAAGCCACACACAAGCTGCACATTCTATACCGTGTATCATGAGATAAATTTCACTAAATCCTTCTTTGGTTTTAGTAATAAACTCATCATAATTTTTCATTTCATTTTGAAAATTTACAGGGTTTAAAGTTTGATTTCCAAGCTTTTCATAAAACTCATCTAATCCACTTTCATGTAAAATTTCCCAAACGCTCTCACAACCCTTACAGCAAAAAAATTTACCCTTATGCTTTATCATTTGGGCTTGTTTATAATCAAGTCTACAATGTTCACATTTCATAATCATTCTTTAAAAAAAATATTTTTTATAATTATAGACAAATTTGACAAAAAGTGCATTTTTTTACTAAAATCACATTTTACAAAAATTATTCTGCTAAATCTTACGAGGACTTATGGAAAAAGAAAAAAAACAACATCAAAGAACCCACGTTCCAGTGGAAGGTTATAAAATCGAAGAATTAAAATTATTAGATTTAGAAAATCTAGTTAAAATCGCCAATGAATGTGAAATCGAAAACCCAAGAGAATTTCGCCGTCAAGAACTTATTTTTGAAATTTTAAAAGCACAAACAAAAAAAGGCGGTTTCATACTTTTTACAGGGATTTTAGAAATTTCTTCTGAAGGTTATGGCTTTTTAAGAGGCATGGACTCTAATCTTAGCGATAGTGTTAATGACGCTTATGTTTCAAATTCGCAAATTAGAAAATTTGCTCTGCGTGTAGGCGATATCGTTACAGGACAAGTTAGAGAACCTAAAGATCAGGAAAAATACTACGCTCTTTTAAAAATCGAAGCGATCAATTATCTGCCTTTACAAGAAGCCAAAGAAAGACCTTTATTTGATAACTTAACCCCTATTTTTCCAACAGAAAAAATCAAACTCGAATACGATGCAATGAAGCTTACAGGTCGTGTTTTGGATCTTTTTACCCCTATAGGAAAAGGACAACGCGGACTCATCGTTGCTCCACCACGCACAGGTAAAACAGAGCTTATGAAAGAACTTGCTACTGCCATTGCAAAAAACCATCCTGAAATGCATTTAATCGTGCTTTTAGTCGATGAAAGACCTGAAGAAGTTACCGATATGCAAAGATGTGTAAAAGGGGAAGTTTTTAGTTCTACTTTTGATTTACCTGCTTATAATCACGTGCGTGTAGCTGAACTCGTGATAGAAAAAGCCAAAAGAATGGTAGAAACAGGTAAAGATGTTATTATCTTACTTGATAGCATCACAAGACTGGCACGTGCTTATAACACCGCAACTCCAAGCAGTGGAAAAGTCCTAAGCGGCGGGGTGGATGCTAATGCCCTACACAAACCAAAACGTTTCTTTGGTGCAGCTAGAAATATAGAAAATGGAGGCTCTTTAACCATAGTTGCTACAGCTTTAATTGACACAGGTTCAAGAATGGATGATGTGATTTTTGAAGAATTTAAAGGCACAGGAAATAGCGAAATAGTTCTTGATAGAAATATCGCTGATAGAAGAATTTATCCTGCGATTAATATCATCAAATCAGGAACAAGAAAAGAAGAATTACTCCAAGGCGTAGCAAATCTTCAAAAAATTTGGGCGATCCGTTCAGCGATTTCTCAAATGGATGATGTTGAGGCATTGAAATTTTTATATTCTAAAATGCTTAAAACTAAAGATAATGTAGAACTTTTATCTATAATGAACGAGTAGAAAATGCTTCAAGCTTTAGCGATTAAATACAGACCAAAAACCTTTGATGAACTCATAGGACAAAAGACAGTTAGCGTAAGTTTAAAATACGCTCTAAATCATAATCGCTTAGCTCATGCTTATCTTTTTTCAGGACTTAGAGGAAGTGGAAAAACTTCAAGCGCTAGAATTTTTTCTCGTGCTTTAGTTTGCGAACAAGGGCCAAGTGATACTCCATGTGGCACTTGCAAACACTGTCTTGCAGCACTTGAAGGCAAACATATAGACATTATAGAAATGGATGCTGCAAGCAACCGTGGACTTGAAGACATACAAACCTTAATTGAACAAACCAAATACACCCCTTCCATGGCAAGATTTAAAATTTTCATCATTGATGAAGTGCATATGCTTACCCCGCAAGCTGCAAATGCGCTTTTAAAAACCTTAGAAGAACCACCAAGTTATGTTAAATTTATACTTGCGACCACGGATCCTTTAAAACTCCCAGCTACTGTGCTTTCTAGAACACAACATTTTCGCTTTAAACAAATTCCACAAAGTGAAATTTTAAATCATCTTAAAGAAATTTTACTTAAAGAAAATGTTAAATTTGAAGAAGAAGCTTTAAAATTCATAGCAAGAAGTGGTAATGGATCTTTAAGAGATACTTTAACCTTACTTGATCAAGCCATTATTTTTTGTCAAAATGAAATCAGCATTAGTAAAATTACAGATATGCTAGGCTTTTTAGATCCTCAAAAAATCAAAGCCTTTTATCAGGCTATTTTAACAAAAGACAAAGAAAAAGTTTTTGCATATTTAGAGGAATTACAAGACTATGAAGCTTCAAGCGTGATTGATGAAATGCTTTTTTATTTAAAAGAAAGCTTTTTTGCAAAAAGTACAGAATTTTCTACTTTAATTTATGAAAGATTTTTCCGTATTTTATCAAAAGCTAAAAATATGCTTTGCGATGATGATGGCTTTACGCTTTGTGTTATGGCTTTTATGATGATGGAAGCAAGCCATTTAAAAGAAATTGACGCACAAATCCAAGAAATCAAACAAGAAAATATAACAAATACTACACCTAAGATCACACCTTCTCCTATCATGCCTAATCTTGAGAAAAAAATAGAAAAAAATGCTTATGAAATTTTGCTTGATAGTATTTATGATAGGGATTTTGATCTTGCAGAATGCTTTAAACAAAGCACGAAATTTATTAGTTTTGAAAGCAATACTTTAAATATAAGCTCAAACGCACAAGGAAAAAATCGCGATACGCTCAATAAAGGTTTTAAACTCATACAAGAACTTTTTAAAGCTAAATTTGGAGAAAATGCAAAAATTAATGTGCAAAAAGCACTAACAATTGATGAAAATAAGCTTCAATCCTTAACTCAAGAATTACCAAACAGTGAAAATAAAAACAATATTCAAAGTTCTATTAATATGCTTAAAGAAGGGGCTAAAAAATTTGACCCACAAGAAGATCTTAAAGAGGCTCTTAAAGATTGTTTTGGCAATCCTCAAATCCAAAATATAGATTAAGGTATTGCTTAATAATAATATAATTGATCTTTAGCTACAATATTTTTATAAATTATTTAGAAAGAGGAATAAAAATGCAAAGAAGAGACTTTCTTAATGGCATGGCCTTAGCTGTCGTTGCCGGCATGACACCCTTACAATTACTCTATGGAAAAGATAGCAAAATTGAAGACTTTACAAAAGAATATTATCCTCCCAATCTACTTGGATTAAGAGGTAGTAATAATAAAAGCTATAAATACGCTCACATGCTAAGAGATGGAGATAAATTTGGTTTTAGCAGTATAAAACCTAAAGAAAAATATGATTTAGTAATCGTTGGAGCTGGAATCAGTGGGCTAGCTGCAGCTTGTTTTTATCAACAAAAATTTGGGGAAAATAAAAAAATTTTAATTCTTGACAATCATGATGATTTTGGAGGACATGCTAGACGCAATGAAATACAACTTGATGAAGGAACCATTTTAAGTTACGGAGGAAGTGAAAGTTTTCAATCCCCAAAAGCACTTTATTCTAAAGAAGTAATCGAACTCTTAAAATCACTTGGAGTCAGTATAGATGAATTAGCAAAACGATTTGATGTAAATTTTTACCCAGATTTAAAATTAAGCAGAGGGGTATATTTTTCAAAAGAAAATTTTGGTGTTGATAAAGTTGTCAATGGAAATCCTAGAAAAGTTATTTGCGATGATATCCCAGATTCTAAAAATAATGGAAAAAGTATTGAAAATTTTATTAAAGATTTTCCTATGACTTCTAAAGATAAAAGAGAGTTAATATCTCTTTTTAAAAGCAATAAAGACTATCTCAAAGGTTTAAGCAAAGAGGAAAAAGAAGAATATATGGCTAAAACAAGTTATAAAAAATTCTTAGAAGAAAAAGTAAAATTATCCCAAAAAGCCATAACATTTTTTGAGGGAATGACGGATGATTTTTTAGCTTTAGGTATAGATGCAATCTCTTGTGAGGATGCAAGAATTTCTTTTTTACCTGGGTTTGATAAATTAGGACTTGATCCTATCGAAGGAGAAGCTTTGGCCGAAATGGAAGAACCTTACATTTATCATTGTGCCGATGGAAATGCTACAGTAGCAAGATTAATGGTAAGAAAGCTGATTCCTACAGTGTCACAAAAAGGTAAAGATATGGACGATATCACCTTAGCCCATTTTGATTACTCAAAACTTGATGACCCTAATAATAAAGTTCGTTTACGATTAAACAGCACTGTTATTCATGTAGAAAATACAAAAAATGGAACCTTAATAAGCTATATCAATCAAGGAAAAAAATATAGAATTAAAGCAAAAAATGTTGTAATGGCTAATTATAACAGTATGATTCCTTATATTATCCCTAGTTTACCTAAAGAACAAAAAGAAGCCTTAAGTAAAAATGTAAAAACATCTCTACTTCACACCAAAGTAATTATAAGCAATTGGGAACCATTTATTAAACTAGGAGTTCACGAAATTTATTCACCGAAAATGCCTTACGCTAGAACAAAACTTGATTATCCGGTTGATATGGGTGGCTATCATCACCCAAGAGATCCAAAAAAACCTATATGTATTCATATGGTTTGCTCTCCTTTAGCTCTAGCCAATATTCAAGGTATTGATCTTGAAGGGCTTGATGCAAGAGATAGAGCCAGAGTAGGTAGAAATCTATTATTTACCATGAGTTTTAAAGAACATGAAAAAATCATTAGGGAACAACTTCAAGGAATGTTGGGATCTGCAGGTTTTAACCACGAAAAAGATATATTAGCAATTGTTGTAAATCGCTGGGGGCATTGTTACTCCTATACAGAAAATAGTCTTTATGATGATCCTAAAATTGCAGAGCAAACCAGGCTTATAGCTAGAAAACCTTTTGGCAATATTGTTATAGCTAATTCAGATTCAGATTGGTCAGCTTATATGCATTCAGCTATCGACCAAGCTTATCGCGCTATTAATGAGATCAAGGCTTAGATTTTCTAAGCCTTAAAGAATTAAGTACCACAGCAACAGAACTAAAACACATTGCAAGTGCTGCTATATGAGGACTTAAAGTGATAAAAGGTACAAATCCTGCTGCGATAGGAATGCAAAGTACATTATAAATAAAAGCCCAAAAAAGATTTAGCTTGATAATACTGCGTGTTTTTTTAGCAAGTTTAAAACATTTAAAAATCGCTGATAAATCATCTTTTATCAAGATAAAATCCCCTGTTTTTTTTGCAAGTTCATTTGCTTTTGAGAAACTCATACTCGCGCTTGCAGCAGATAAAGCCGCCGCATCATTGATCCCATCTCCTACAAAAAGAGTTTTTTTAAATTTTTGAATGATTTGTAGTTTTTCTTCACTCTTAAGTTGAGCGTGAAATTCATCTATTTGTAATTCTTTGGCTATTTTTTCTACATTTTTTATATGATCACCACTTAAAATAAAAGTTTTAAGATTTTGCTTTTTTAAATTTAACACAAGCTCTTTGGCCCCATCTTTTAAAGCATTGCTTAACAAAACACCACCTAAACACTTTTTATTCTTAGCAAAATACACCCTAACATATTCTTTAAAAGAATCAAAAAAGATATCGCTTTCTTTTGTGTCAACTTCATTTTTGTGCAAAAACTCCGCGCTACCTACAAGATAAATATTATTATCTTCTTTGTATTTTATACCAGAACCCACAATCACTCTTCCCTCGCCCTTTAAATCAAAAATTTGATCTTTATGCAAAGCCTTGGCTATAGGATGAGAGCTTAAACTTTCAATTTGACATAATTTATCAAAATCATCTTTAGAAAGATTGTGCTTAAAAATACTCAAATTTTCCTTTGTTAATGTACCTGTTTTATCAAAAAAAGCGTACTTAACTAAGGCTAATTTTTCTAAAGCAGCAGGATTTTTAATAAGAATGAAATTTTTTGCCGCATTTGCACTTGCCACAACCAAAGCTATAGGCGTTGCAAGCCCTAAAGCACAAGGACAAGAAATCAAAAGCACAGCACAAGCGTGTAAAAAAGCTGTATTTAAATCCGCTTTTACCGCCCAAAAAACAAAAACTAAAAAAGCAAAAAATATTATACCCCCTACAAAGTATTTAGAAATTTGATCTGCTAAATTTGCCAAAGGACTTTTAATATTTCCTGCTTCAAAAACTAGATTTTTGATTTGTTCTAAAGTACTATCCATAGCCTTTTTGTTTGCTTTGATCCTTAAAGCGCCATTTAAAACTACTGCTCCTGCTTGAACTTCATCGCCTTCTTTTTTTAAAACAGGCAAAAACTCTCCATTTAAAAAACTCATATCAAGCTCTGCGCTCCCTAAAAGCACTACTCCATCTGCAACAATGCTTTCTCCTTCTTTTACCAAAAGCACATCGCCACTTTTGACAAAAGAACTTGGAATTTCTTTAATACTTTCATCTTCAAGCAAAATTTTTGTCTTTTTTGTATCTATATTTTCCAAAATTCTTTGATAATCTTGTGCTTTAAATTTAGCTTTACTTTCAAGATATTTTCCTAAAAGCACAAAGGAAATAATCATCATTGCACCACTAAAATACAAATCTTCTTCTTTAAAAATTTGCAAATACACCAAAAAAGAATACACAAAAGCACTCAAAGTCCCTAAAGCTACAAGGGTATTCATATCTAAATTTTTACTTTTAAGTCCTAAAAAAGCATGAGAAAAAAAATCTCTCCCACAATAAAATATCCCAAAAAAACTCAAAGCCATTTGGATATTTTGCGAAAAAGAACTTTTAACAAACATTTCAAAATACATAATAATCACACTCAAAACTATACTTAAGAGCAAATTTTTTCTTAATTCTAAGTGTTTTTTTGCCTTGTATGCGTTCAAGCTTTGTTCATCTTCTAAAATTTCAAAGCCTAAATTTTTAATTTTTGCGATGATATCTTTGCGTTTTTCTTGATCTTCAAGTAAAAAAACTCCGCTAGAATTCACATAAGAAACACTAGCATCTTTAACACCATCAATTTTTTTACAAGCTCTTTCTATAGCGTTAGAACAATTAACGCAAGTCATTTTACCTATTTTTATACGCAATTCTTCCATTATAAACGCTCTATGATTTCAAAACCTAAATCTTGAAATTCTTTTGTAAAATTTGATACTTGATTTTCTTCTAAATTTAAACTTAAAATTTTTTGCTCCAAATCTACTTCTATATTACCAAATTCATCTTCAAGAGAATTTTTGATCAAATTTACACAACCTATGCAATTAACATTTTTTACTTTAAATTTCATTTTCACTCCTTATAGGTTGTATAGTAATGTGCCCGATTTCAAATTCATGTAGTAATTTATGGGATAAATCCTGAGATAGTTTTTCAAATTCCTTTAGATCGCAAACTTTCACTTTTAAGTGCATAGAAGCTACTAGCATTTTATTGGTGATTTGAGTAATATGCAAATCCACTACCTCATCCACACTAGGATTTAAAAGCAAAACTTGTCTTACTTTTTCTATATCCACAGGAGAACTTTCAAGTAAGACATTAGCGCTTTGTTTAAGCAAGATAATTGCCCATCTTAAAAGCAAGATTGATAATACAATAGCTAAAATCGTATCTATATAAACAATACCACTAAAATACACCGCGATCCCACCTATAATAACCACTAAAGAACCCAATAAATCACTCATCATATGTAAAAAAGCAGATTTCATATTGACATTTTCTAAATTTGCACCCTTAAACATCATCAAAGCATTAACCCCATTTACCAAAAAGCCCAAAATAGCTACAATTATCATGGTTTTAGCGTCAATTTCTTTTGGATTAATAAATTTTTCTATAGCCTCATAAATGATAAATAAAGCAGATAAAATAATAGTTAAAGCATTGATAAAAGCCACTAAAACTTCAAGACGAAAATACCCAAAGGTCTTTTGATGATCTTGCCATTTTTCTACAGCTATAATGGCTAAAAAACTAAGAGCTAAGGCAAAAACATCAGAAAACATATGCAAAGTATCACTTAAAAGTGCTAAAGAATTTGAAAGGATTGAATAAATAAATTGCACAAGCATCATAGAAAAAGTCATTAAAAGAGAAATTTTTAAAATCTTTTTATCCACACTTCTTGCATCAGCATGGGAATGATGATGTTCATGAGAATGTTCTTCGTGATTATGATTACAAGATTTGTTAGCTAAAGGCTCATGTGATAAAAATTTATACATTTTATATCCTTTTTGCTTGACATTTTAAGATATTAAGCTAAAAAGAATATAAATATTTGTTATTCTTATAAAAATTAAAAGTCAAAAAGTTCGCCTAACCAACTTTCTTTCTTTTTCTTTTTATAGTAATCATTGTGCTGATGATAAGCTGAGTTATTATATCTTGACTCTTGTCTTGAATCTTGGTTAAAATTTGCTGTATTAGGGACACTGCGTTCTATGATTTTGTCAAGTTCTCCACGATCAAGCCAAACGCCACGACATTTTGGACAATAATCAATCTCAACTCCACTCCTATCACTCATAACCAAATCCACATTGCAAACTGGACATAACATACAATACCGCCTTTTTTTAAATTTTTGATTTAAAATTATAAAAAGAAATACTAAACAATTTTACAACAAGTTTTAATGTTTTTTTGCATGTCTAGTCATCATAAAACTTTGTTCAAAAAATATAAGCAAAGTAACACTCACTCCTATAGCTAGAGCCAAAGTCACAGAAACAGTTGTAAAAAAATAATCAAAAAATTGAACCAAAAATTCAGACTTAGCCTTCAAATCATCACTGCGTATAAAAGAAATAAGATACAAAATCGCTTTGTAAGCATAAATTCCAGGTATCATAGGAATAAGAGCAGGAAAAGCGATAATTTCAGCAGGGGTTTTGATGATTTTTGCTAGAACAATTCCTAAACATCCTATACAAAATGAAGCAACAAAAGTTGCAATTGCTAAAGTTTGAAAATGAAAATATTCCACCAAGGTAAAACGAAGCCCATGCGCAATTGCTGCTAAAAGAGCAGATAAAATAAGGGTTTTTAAAGGTGGATTGCAAGCATAAGCAAAGCCAAATCCTGCCACAGCAGCAAAAAACATATCTCTTAAAATAAATTCAATCATCTTAAAATCCCAAAATCCGAAATACTAAGTGTCATGTAAATTCCAAGTGCTATACAACAAATCAAAATAGCCACGCTGATAATACGGCTAAGCCCCATTAAAATATGATCTTTTAATATATCAATCACAGAATTTATAAAAAATACCCCTGGTATAAGATATAAAATACTAGAACCCAAAGCCACATCAGAAGTATTGGTATATCCCATATCCAGTCCAAAAAATACAAACCACGATGAGATAAAAGAACAAAGGATGTATTGAATTCTTAAATCAATCTTTGCTTTAGTTAAAATATATCTTAACAACAATCCCACGAAAGTTGCAAAAAACACCAAATTTCCAGCGCCAAAATCACCGCCAAAAAGCCTACAAAAAGCCGAATTTGCCATAGAAACAAATAAAAGATTAAGCAAATAAGAATGCTTTTTTTGTTGAGAAATTTTCTCAAAAACAACTTGTGCTTTTTCAAGATCGTATTTGTGATCATATATAGCCCAGCTTAAAGCACTTAAATCAAAAATGAGCTTAAAATTAACATGGGCATGATGATTGGGTATAACATAAGTTCTTTGAATGGAGTTATCATCCATATCTACAACATTTAAAGTAATATGATGAAAAAAGAAATTGATATTTATCTCATAGCCATAAACCTCAGCTATTCTTCTTACGCATTTTGCCACCCTAGCTGTATAAGTTCCAGCACCTAGTAAAGTTTTAGTATATATAATTAAAAAATTAGTTAATCTTTGTATATCAGGTTTTTCCATATTTTAATAATCTTTGATTGAATTTGTTATAATTATAGCAAATTTTAAAATAAATAAGGAGAAAAAATGGCAAAAATCGGTATAGTTGGTTTAGGTTATGTAGGAGCTGCTAGTGCTTATAGCATAGTTACTCAAGGAATTTGTTCAGAACTTTACTTATATGATATAAAACAAGATTTAGCTCTAGCTCATGCAAGAGATTTGGAAGATATGTCAGCCATTCATTTTTCTTATACAAAAATTTTTCATACACTAAATTTAGAAAATTTAGCTTCTTGTGATATTATCATTTTAGCTTTTAGAAAAGAAAGTTTAAAAGAATTGCCTAGTCGCTTAGTAGAACTTCAAAACAATATCCTCGAACTTAAAGACATTGTCTTAACCTTAAAAAATGCTAATTGTAAAGGCAAATACATTGTCGCAACAAATCCAAATGACACCATAACTTACTACACTCAAGTATTAAGCCAATTACCTAAAAATCATGTTTTTGGTAGTGGAACAAATTTAGATAGTTCAAGACTTAAGAAATTTTTAGCCAAAGATTTAAACATAAATTCAAAAGATATTTTTGCTTGTATGATTGGCGAACATGGAGATTCTCAGTTTGCAGCACTTTCTAATGCAAGCGTTTTAGGACAAAATTTATTAGATTTTTATAAGCAAAAATTAGGCAAAGATTTAGACATACAAGAACTCGAAAAAGCTGTGATTAGCGAAGGATATTTCATCTATGAACGCAAAGGAAGAACAGAATTTGGCATAGGAACTTCTTGTACAAATTTAGCCAAAGCCATCCTAGAAGATAGAAAAAGTTTACATCCTGTAAGTGTGGTTTTTGATGATATAGCTTTTTCAATGCCCGCTATCATAGGAAAAGATGGTATAGAAAAGGTTTTTGAATTAAAATTCAATGAAAAAGAAAAAATAAAATTAGAAAATTCAAAACAACAAATCAAAAACGCTATACAAAGCGTAAAAGATAAAATTTAAGCCTTTTTAAAAGGCTTTTTGATTTTGATATAAATTAAACTTGCTAAAATCACAAAAACAATTATAATGATTAAAATTTGAGTCAAATAAGTTTTAATCAACTCTTCATTTTGTCCTATATAATAACCCAAAAATACAAGTATAGTCACCCAAATAGCACTACCAAGTGCAGTAAAAAGTATAAAATTTATAAGTTTCATTTTTACCAAACCTGCAGGCATAGAAATATACTGACGAATCCCTGGTAAAAGACGACAAGTAAAGGTTGAAAATTCCCCGTGTTTGTTAAAAAATTCTTCAAATTTAGCAAATTTGACTTCATTTATACCAAAATACCTGCCCCATTTTAATACAAAATTTTTACCCCAAAAAAAGCAAATATAGTAATTAATCAAAGCCCCTAAAACAGAACCTAAAGTCCCACTAAGTATACAAAGAGTGATATCAAGTTCTCCTTTATGTGTCAAATATCCAGCAGGTATCATAACAACTTCACTTGGAAAAGGTATAAAACAACTCTCTAAGGTCATTAAGATAATAATACCCAAATACCCCCAAGCGCTAGCCGTCTCAACAATAAAAGAAATGATTTCTTGCATATTAGCCTTATTTGAAGAAAATTTTAAAAAATTGTAGCTTAAAAGATTAAACAGTAAAAAGCGGTTTTACACCGCTTTTTTTTATTTACCTGCAACTGAAACTTGATTTGGATTGTCCGCTGCACGAGCGATCATGCACTCTTTTAAAATAGCAGCATCAGCTGGATCGCTAACTTTTTTACTAATCCAGCGTTCAACTTGTTTCATTGTTTTTGACTCTGGCTCTGGAGCTTCGTATTTTGCCATCAAACTTGCACAATCAGCCAAAGCAATGATAGGTAATAAACTTGCAAAAAGTATTTTTCTCATCTTTTGCTCCTTAGAATTTTACATTATACATTAACATAATATTATCAGCTCTTGCTTTATCTTTTTTCGCTCCACCAAATGGTAAGCCACGATTACCCCAAATGTTTTGGATATTAGTATAGCTTAAGCGTAAGAATTGATATCTATCAAGTTGATAAATCACATAAAAATCATGTGCCGTTCCTCTTGTCATTCTTATATTAAGCGGATCATTGATACTTGGACGGCTCATAGTATACCAGTATCTACTTCCCCAGAAGAACTCATATCCTACTTTTAAAGCCTTGGTAAAATCATAGCGTCCGCCTACATGCACAGCATAGCCGTCTTCTTCATTAAACTTGCCATTATAACCTTGTATCTGAAGAATTGTGCTTAATGGCGAACTTAATTGATTGTTGTTCCCGTGAGAATAACCTAAAGATAGAAAATAATTAAAATTCGTTCCAAAAGCTTTGTAATTTTCAAAATGAAGATTTGCTATAGTTAAATCTCCTAAATTTACCACACCATCATCATCAAGAATAGTAGTACCGGCACCACCACCAGGTAAAGCAATTGGACCATTGTTAAGCGGCAAAGCAAAATCGCTTAAATATGCAATATTAAATAATATTAAATTATCTCCCATGCCTTCTATAGGAAGCTCTCCTTCTACTGCAGCATAGTAAAGATTTGCATCAGCATCTTTTTGATCACTCATCCAGTCTCTTACTTTGCCTTCTTCATCCCATTGATAAGTTTTACCATAAGCTGCACGGATAGCTACCTTATGATCTTGCAAACTTTCAGGTTTATAAGTGATCACCGCTGCATCACCTAGAGCGTTGATTGCCAAGGCTGGATAAGTGGATTGTCTTAAAGCATTGTTTCTAAGATTACTTCCTGGGCCATCGGTTCCTGGTTGTCTTCCTACAGTCGCAATCCATTCAGGTGTGATGTAGTAGTCAAGATAAGCTCTATCTACATAAAGCACAGGCCCGCTTGATCTTGTGTTTCTTCCTGCATCTAAGTCATAAGGAGTACCACTCCAACCCATTTGAGACCAATTTTTAGCCATAGATAAACGACCATAGAATTTGGTTTTATCATTAATATCAGCATTCATATTTAAATGAAGCTCATTCATCCATTTGTTATTAGCACTATAATCTTGTCCGCTAACTTTATAGTTTGTATTTGAAACCGCTGTTGAAAACTCAAGTCCAAATTTAACCTTGCTTAAAGCAGCTTGAAATTCTGTTTCATCAGCTCTATCATTAAGATCAGCAAGTTCAGCTTTTACAGCTTCATTTTGCTTAGCTTGTGCTTCTCTTTCTTTTCTAATTTGTGCAAGTTCAGCTTGAATTTGTGCAAGCTGTTTTTGAAGCTTAGTTATTTCATCATCTGTATTTTTAGCAAAAAGTGAAGATGAAAGAAGACAAGCACTTAAAATAAGTGAAAACTTAGTTTTCATAATCATAACTCCTTGTAATTTTGTTACATTTCACTGAAATAAAATTATAATTATAGAAAAAAAAGCTTTAAAAAAAATTATGTGTTAATTATTTTTAGCTAGTCAAATTTTATGACTAGCTTTACATTGATAAGATTTAAATTTAATTACAAAATTTTTATATCTAAAATTTTATCTCCTTGGCGTATAGAGTCTAAAACTTCCAAACTTTCTTCATCTTTTGGATCAATTTGCCCAAAAACAGTATGAACCCCATCTAAATGAGCTTGAGGGCTGTGACAAATGAAAAATTGGGATCCACCCGTATCGCGTCCTGCATGCGCCATAGATAAGGTTCCACGCTCATGTTTATGTTCTTGATCATCACATTCGCAAATGATTTCATATCCAGGCCCACCTATACCATTGCCGTGTGGACAACCCCCTTGTATGACAAAATTTGGGATCACACGATGAAAATTTAAATCTTTATAAAATCCTTCATTAGCCAAAGTAGCAAAATTACAAACCGTTTGTGGAGCCTCATCACCAAAAAGTTTTAGCTTCATTGTACCTTTTTCAGTTTCTATAAGAGCAAATTTGTATTCATTTACTTTGCTTGTGTCAATTGTTTTTATCATATTTTCTCCTTAATCTATATTTGTATAAACAGCTTGAACATCATCATCATCTTCTAACTTATCTAAAAGTTTTTCTATATCACTAAGCTGTTCTTCGCTAAAGCTTACAGGATTGTTTGGTATATACTCAAGTCCTGCTTTTTTAAGAATTAAACCCTTAGTTTCTATAGCAGAGCTTAGCTCACCAAAAGCAGTATAATCACCGCTAATTACCAACTCTTCTTCATTTTGTTCTAATTCTTCAAGCCCTGCATCGATCAAATCAAGTTCTAATTCTTCTAAATCTCCTGCAAATTTTTCAAGATGAAAAACCGCTTTTCTAGTAAACATAAAGCCTAAAGATCCATTTTGTAAAACTTCTCCACCATTCTTGCTAAAAATAGCTTTTACATTGGCCACGGTGCGTGTAGGGTTATCACTCATACATTCAACTATAACCAAAGCTCCATGTGCAGCTTTTCCTTCATAATGAATGTTTTTAATATCTGCGCTATCTTTTCCACTCGCACGCTTAATAGCCGCATCTATATTATCTTTTGGCATATTATTTGCTTTTGCTGTAGCTATAGCACTTCTTAATTTTGGATTCATATCAGGATCAGTGCCACCTTCTTTAGCAGCTACTTGTATGGCTTTAGCAAGCTTAGGAAAAAGCTTGCTCATTTTATCCCATCTAGCCTCTTTAGAAGCTCTTCGGTATTCAAATGCTCGTCCCATAAATTCTCACTTTCTTTAAAGATTTTCAAACTTAAAAGTATAAACTAAAAAGGCTAATTAAAGCTTTAAATGGTATGATTTTACCATTTATTTTAGGAGAAGTTTTTGAATATCGCAAAAAAAGAACTTTTTGTTGCTTGGTTTTTCTTGATTGCTGCTATTGTATTTGAAGTTTTAGGTACTAGTTTTTTAAAAATGGAAAATCAAATTTTAGGCTATATATTTATGGCTTTATTTATAGCTTTTTCTTATTTTTTTATGGGCAAGGCGATTAAAAAAATTCAAGTAGGTATAGCCTATGCTATATGGGAACTTTTAGGGATTATTCTTATACTTTTAGTTTCTTTTATAGTTTTTAAAGAGAGTTTAACCTTAACTCAAATTCTAGGCATTGTTCTTTCTATCGTTGGAATTATCATGATTAATATAGGCGAGGTTAAAGAATAATGTATATTTTTATCATTGTTTTATCAGCATTCTTAGATATCGTAGCAAATTTATTGCTAAAAAAATCAGATGGTTTTAAGCATAAAATTTGGGGCTTGGCTGCGATTGTCAATGCTATACTTGCTTTTTTTCTACTTTCTTTTTCTTTAAAATACGTTCCTTTAAGCATAGCTTACTCAACTTGGGGTGCTATAGGCATCATAGGAACTTGTCTTGGTGGATGGATTTTATATAAAGAAAAATTAAACAAAATAGGAATTTTAGGCATCATTATCGTAATAATAGCAGTATTTTTACTAAATTATTAAAACAGCAAAATGCTGTTTTAATGTTCCATTTTGTTTTTCGCTTCAATACCCATTAAAGAAAATGCGGTTTTAATACTAAGAGCAACCAAAGAAAATAATTTAAGTAAATCATTTTCATTTGCAGAGCCTATAACTTTATTTTCATTGTAGAATTTATGAAAATTTGCAGCTAAATTTTTAAGATAATCAGGAATTTTTTGCAAAGCTCTAGCCTCAAAAGCATCATTTAAAATAGCTTTTAAATTCAAAGCTTCAAAAAGTAAATTTACACCATCTTGATTTAAACTTTGTAAATCAGCTCCCATTACATCATCGATTTTTTTACCAGCTTTAGCAAACACTTGATGAATTCTAGCGTGTGCGTAGTTGATATAATACACAGGATTAGAGCTATCTTCTTTTTGCAAATCACTAATATCAAATTCCAAATGAGTATCGCACTTTTTACTCAAAAAGATATAACGCAAAGCATCACTTCCTATTTCATCAATCACATCGCTCATCAAGATAAAATTTCCTGCTCTTTTACTCATTTTATAAGGCTCTCCATCTTTAAGCAAGGAAACCATTTGTGCTAAAATAATCTCAAGATTATTAGAGTCAAATCCCAAAAACTCCATCGCAGCTTTCATTCTAGGGATATAACCATGATGATCTGCTCCCCAGATATTAATACACTTGCCATAACCACGACTCATTTTATCCTTATGATAAACAATATCTGCTGCCAAATAAGTCCCGCGTCCATCTTCACGGATAATTACCCTATCTTTTTCATCGCCTTTTTGCGAAGAAGCAAGCCAAATTTTACCTTCTTGCTCGTAAATTCCTTTATGTTTTTTTAAAGATTCTAAAGTTGCATTTAAAGCGTCATAATACGATCTCTCGCTTACATAGCTGTCAATTTTAATCTTTGCTTGTTCTAAATTTTGTTTAATCAAAACAAGCATTTTATCTTTTGCCCAATCAGCTAAACTAGGGATATTTTCTTCACTAAAAAATTCTTTACCAAATTTTTCAAAAGCTTCTTTTGCCAAATCTGCTATATACTCGCCTTTGTAATATTGCTCTGGATATTCAACATTTTCATGAAGTATATTTTCTTTCACACTTAGTAAAATAGAAAGCCCTAGTAAATAAATTTGATTACCCGCATCATTGACATAGTATTCTGTATCAAATTTATAGCCCAAATGTCTTGCAAGTCTTGTTAAGGTGTCTCCAAAAACAGCGCCTCTTGCATGTCCTATGTGCAAAGGTCCGGTAGGGTTTGCACTCACATATTCAAGCAAAAAACTTTCTTGTTTTTTTTCTCCTTTAGTAAAATCATTTGGATTTGCTAAAGCTTGATTTGCAAGTTCATTTAAAAAAGTTTTGGAAATTCTAAAATTTAAATACCCATTTACAGCTTCAACCGATTCAAAGCAATCATGATTTTGAAATTTACTCGCTAAGTCGCTAGCGATCAACATAGGAGATTTTTTTAATTCCTTAGCCAGTGAAAAAGCCAAAGGGGTAGCAAAATGTGCTAAATTTTTATCCTTTGGATTTTCAAGTGTAAAATCACACTCTAAAATCTTTTTAATTTCATTAAAAATAATACTTTTCAAAAGACTAAACCTTAAGCTTTTTTTGTTTCGTCTATACTTGCATCAGCATTTGTATTATTAGTTGTATTTTTGTTTTCTTCTATTTTTTGAGTATTTTTTGCTACTTCATCATCATTATTCATTTCATCTTTAAAAGTTTTAATACCTTTGCCTAAACCCTTTGCAAGTTCTGGAATTTTTTTTGCTCCAAAAAGCAATACAACAATCAATAAAATAATCAACCAATGACTTGGACTTGACCAACCACCCATTTTATTCTCCTTCATTCCAAATATTTTGAATTTGTCCTAGATTCTGCCCTTTGGTTCTAAATTTATGGGCAATTAAAATCGCTCGCAATGCTTCATAGCTTTGCTTTAGCTCATCATTAATGATAAGATAATCATAGTCGCTAAGCTCTTTCATTTCATCACTAGCGTTTTGTAATCTTTTTTCTAGTTGTATTATTGTATCAGTATTTCGCTTAATAAGTCTTTTTTTTAACTCATCTTTATTTTTTGTAGTAATAAAAACAGAAACAATCTTATCAGCCATTTTTTGTCTGGCTATTTTAAATCCTTGCACATCAATATCAAAAACAACTATTTTTCCATTATCTAAAGCATCTTGAGTGTGCTTTAAAGAAGTGCCATAAAAATTTTCATGCACTTTAGCCCATTCTAAAAAATGATCACCATCTATACCTTTTTGAAATTCTTCATGAGATATAAAATGATAATGTATTCCATTTTTTTCACCCTCTCTTGGTTTGCGAGTTGTTGAAGAAATAGAAAAATAAAGCTCATCTTCAAATTCATCAAAAAGTTTTTTTAAAAGAGTTGATTTTCCAGCTCCACTAGGACCTGAAATCAACAAAATAAAACCTTGCAATTTTAATCCTCTTTAAAACTAATGTTTATATTTATATTCATATTCATACCCTTAAGAGCAGCTTTTAAGGTATCATCCTTAATACTTGAAGTGATCGCTCCTACTATACTTTGGCTAAGCTCATTAACTATCTCTTCACTATTATCATCTTTAGTTGCATTACTTACTATAGGCTCTTCATTTTTTTCTACAATTTCCTCTCCAAGAGCTTCTTGTATATCACTTTCTTTCAATGCATCAAAATCACTTATATTTAAATTTGGCACAACCACTTCCTCTTCATTTGTTCCTAATTCTTTATCGTCTAAAATTGGCTCATCTTTAAAATCTTCTAAAATCTTGCTACTATTATCACTATCAATACCATAATCAAGCTCATCAAGTTGAGCTAGTTCTTCTTTGATTTGATCTTGAGTGCTCAAATTTGAAATAAAATCATCCATTTCATCTTGAACATCTTCTTCCACAACAGGAGTAAACTCCTCTAAAATTTCCTCTGATTCTTCATTATCTTTTGCTTGACCTAAAAATTCAGCATCCTCAGGAATATCATCAAAATCCATTTCTTTTTCTTGCTCTTCGACCATAGGAAGATCATCAAAGTCGCTTATATTAGCTTGCAATTCTTTGTTATCTTCTAAATCTTCATCATTTTTATCATCTAGTTCATCTATACTAGGCTCAGAATCCAAAGCTGTATGTTCTTGGCTTAAGTCTTCTTTTTCGCTTTCGCCATCTTCCAAAGTTAAATCTAAATCAGTTTGAATGTCTTCTTGAGTCTGTTCTTTAGTTGTTTCTTGTTCTAAATTTTCATCTTCTAAATTTTGAGTTTCTAAAGCTTTGTTTGCATTATCATCTTGAGCGTTAAGCTCTTCTTGCATTTCTAATGTATTTGTTTTAGAATCGTTTAATAATTCTTGCTTTTCTATTTCTTCATTTTTGTCATCTTCTTTGATTTCTAAATCTTCATCATTTTTATCATCTAAACTAGGTTCAGTATCTAAAGCTGTATGTTCTTGGCTTAAGTCTTCTTTTTCGCTTCCGCCATCTTCCAAAGTTAAATCTAAATCAGCTTGAATGTCTTCTTGAGTCTGTTCTTTAGTTGTTTCTTGTTCTAAATTTTCATCTTCTAAATTTTGAGTTTCTAAAGCTTTGTTTGCATTATCATTTTGAGCATCATCATCAAAACTCAAATCTTTCACTCCCTCTGAATTTATATCTAAAGAATTTTCATCAGGCAAATCATCTAAATTTAAATTATCTAAATCCAAGCTTATATCAGCATAAGGATTTTCATCATTGCTTAACATTGGCAAATCAATAGGTGTATGTTTGTTTACATCTTTATTATTAAGTAAATTTAAAAAATCTGTAGGTAAAAAAGGTTTTTGTAAAATTTGCGCATCTATATCTTCTACATTTTGGTTTCGCGGAGCTAAAAAAATCAATCTATCGCATTTTTCTTTAAGAATTTTTAAAGGTGCTGGAGTATCACTATCTACAACAATCACATCATAATTACCCAAATTTTCACTATAAGCATTAAGTTCTTCAAAATCATAAGACATTTTTTTAGCACTAAGGCTTACAAGTCTTGAAACTACAGGGTTTTCATTTAAAAGTAAAATTTTCATCACTTTAATCCTTGAAAAATAATCACTATTTTACGATAATTTCATTTATCCTTTCCTTAGGAGAAAAAAAGAGTTTGCATATGAGTAAAAAGTTCTAAAATTAAATTTTTAAAATATTGCATCATAACTAGTAAAATAGCAATCAAAACTACAAAGCCTAAAGCTATCTTTATAGGATATCCAATAACTAAAAGATTAAATTGTGGCATTGTTTTCATCAAAAGTCCAAAAATAACATCAGCTAAAAGTGAAATTCCAAGTATAGGAAAGCTCATAGTAAAACCTATGATGAAAATATTAAACATACCCATATTTAGATAATGCATTAAATTCTCATGCGGATAAAATCCACCTAAACTAATATAACCCAAAGAATGACTTAAAAACAAAAGCATTAAATGATGGCCATCAAAAGCAAGAAAAAACATCAAAGCAAGCAAATTTAAAATTTGAGATGTGATAGGCATACTCGTTCCAGAACTTGGATCTAATATACTTGCCATAGTAAATCCCATAGTAAAAGCAATCTGCTCACCTGCCATCATAATAATAGCAAAAATAATTTGAAGCATTAATCCTGCTATCATTCCAAAAATCACTTCACTAATAAGCTGCAAAACAAAAAAACTATCTAAATGCAAAGATTCTAATCTAGCCAAAGGATATAAATACATAGTCAAAAATAAAACTATAGTACTTTTTATCACCATAGGAATAGAATTATGTGAAAAAAAAGGAAAAAAAACTATAAGACCACTCATTCTAGCAAGAAGCAACATAAAAGTTACAACATTTTTATCACCTAAATAATTAACAAATTCCATTGGCGTTTATAGTATAAGTTTTATCACAAAAACTTGCAAGCTTGCTATCGTGAGTTACAAAAAATAAAGCTGCATCATTTTCTTTAACATAGGATATTAAAAGCTCGATAACATTTTTAGCATTATCAAAATCCAAATTTCCAGTTGCTTCATCAGCAAAAATAATCTTTGGTTTTTTACAAAGCACACGCGCGATACTCACACGCTGTTGTTGTCCGCCGCTAAGCTTTCCTATTTTTTGATGCAAAAGCGTATCAATACCTAACCTTTTTAAAATTTTCTCATCTAAATCTTGACCTGATAAAACACTAGCAAGTTCGATATTTTCTAAAGCTGAAAAACCTTTAAAAAGATAATGTGTCTGAAAAATAATACCAAAATCATAACGGCGAATTTTTAATCTTTCGTTTTCATCTATCTGATAAAGACTAGAACCTTTAAAAAAAACTTCACCTTTTTTTGGAATCAATAAAGAAGAAAGTATATGCAAAAGAGTAGATTTACCACAACCGCTGCTCCCTTGAATAGCAATGCAATCTTTAGTATTTAAAGTAAGATTTAAACCCTCAAAAAGCGGATAATCAAAACTATGGCTTAAATTTTCCACTCTTAAGAGTTCCATTTTTAACCGTTTTTAAAGTTGTGCAGCAACTTCAGCCGCAAAATCTTCAGTTTTCTTTTCTAAACCTTCACCAACTTCAAAGCAAATGAATTCAACAATTTTAATTTTTCCGCCAAATTCTTTTTCTTTTTCAGCGATCACTTGTTCTACAGTTTTTTTATCATCCATCACATAAAACTGACCCATTAAAGTAAGTTTGCTATCGAGTTGAGAATTATCAGCTATAAAACTATTCATTTTACCCGGGATAATATTGTCCCAAATTTTTTCAGGTTTACCTTGAGCTTTAAGCTCTTCTTTGATTTTTTCTTCAGCTTCTTTTAAAATTGCATCGCTTAATTGTTTGCGACTTGCAAATTGAGGAATTTTATGTTCAGGTTTATTTGGATCTTTAAGTCTGCGTCTTTCTTCATTTTCTTTTTCAAGTTCAGCAACCAAAGCTTTGTATTCATTTTCAACAAAAGTCATATCCAAATCTTCATAACTTAAATAACTTGGTCTCATTGCTGCAATATGCATACAAATTTGTCTTAACAAATCTCTTGATTTTGAAGCCACTTCAGCACTATCACAAGCTGCAGCGATCACAACACCAACACGGCCATTTGTATGGATATAACCATTTACAACGCCGTTAGCACCTGCTTTTAAAGTTGCAAATCTTCTTACAACTAAGTTTTCTCCTATAGTTGCAATTTGACTTTTTAAATATTCTTCAAATTTTACGCCATTGATTATGCTTGAATGAAGTTCTTCCACACTTTGTAAGCTATTACTTTGAATATGGGCTGTGGTATCTTTTGTTAAAGCGATAAACTGATCATTTTTTGCCACAAAATCTGTTTCGGAATTAATCTCACTTACAGTTGCACTTGTAAAATCATCACTTACTTTTACACTTACTAAACCTTCTGCAGCAAGTCTATCTGCTTTTTTAGCAGCCTTACCTAAACCTTTTTCTCTTAAAAGTTGTACTGCTTTATCAAAATCTCCATTAGTTTCACTCAAAGCATTTTTACAATCCATCATCCCCGCGCCTGTACTTTCGCGGAGTTCTTTTACCATTGCAGCAGTAATTTCAGCCATTATTCTTGCTCCTCACCGAAGTCTTCTTCGCTCATCGCTTCATCTAAAACTTCTTTTTTCTCTTCATCGGTGATTTCTTTTTCTTCATTTGCTAAAGCTTCGCCATCTTGTTCTCTTAAAGCTTTTCCTTCATTAATCGCTTCAGCCATTTCTTGGCAGAAAAGTTGCACTGAACGGATTGCATCATCATTTCCTGGAATAGGATAAGTTACCAAGTCAGGATCGCAGTTTGTATCTAGTGGAGCTACAACAGGAATTCTTAATCTATTTGCTTCTTGAACAGCAATTTTTTCTTTTACTGTGTCAATAACAAAAATCATATCAGGTTGAGTTTTCATATAACGAATTCCACCTAAATAAGCTAATAATTTTTCTTTTTTTCTTGTAAGCATTAAAGCTTCTTTTTTAGTTAAAAGTTTAATACTTCCATCTTCTTCCATTTTTTCAATTACTTCTAATTTTCTAATTGATTGGCGAATGGTACCAAAATTTGTCATCATACCGCCAAGCCATCTATGATTTACATAAGGCATACCGCATTTTTCAGCGTATTCTTTAATCGCTCCACCTGCTTGTTTTTTTGTCCCAACAAAAAGTATAGTTTTTCCTTCAGCAGCAGCGTCACGAACGATATTATAGGTATATCTAAAATATCTTAAAGTTTTTTGTAAATCAATTACATAAATACCTTTTCTCTCGCCAAAAATGAATTTTTTCATCTTTGGATTCCAGCGTCTTGTTTGGTGTCCAAAATGCACACCGCATTCTAATAAATCTCTCATACTAACCATGAGTTTCTCCTTATAAATTTAGCTTTATTCCTCCACATCCCTTAATTTACACAAGCTAAAAAGGATTGATGTGTGTGAAATGAAGCTAAGATTTTATCAAATTTAAGTTTAGTTTTTACTTATATATATAGTCCTTGGTAAGACTTAGATTATTATTGATTTCTTTTGTGATTAAAAATTGAAACAAATCCACGCTTCCAACACGAAAAGCAGAGGCACAAGAACGAAGGTACAAATCCCACATTCTTATAAATTCTTCATCATATTTTTCCCTTACCTTGTCTAATACTTTGTTAAAATTTTCATCCCATAAATCTAAAGTTTTTGCATAGTGCATTCTTAAACTTTCTGCTAAAAGAAGATGAAAATCCCACTCGCTCATAGCACTTACAACCTCTCTTAAAGAAGGTAAATATCCTCCTGGAAAAATATATTTATCTATCCAAGCATTTGTTTTTCCTTCAAACATGGCTAAAATAGAATGTAAAAGCATAGAACCTCCAGGTTTTAACACTTGTTTTACTTTCATGAAATAAAGTCCTAAATTCTCTTTACCTACATGTTCAAACATACCCACAGAAACAACTTTATCAAAATAATTTTCAAATTCTAAATCTTGATAATTTTGAAGTCTTATTTCTATTTTATCTTCAAGACCAAGTTCTTTTACTCTTTCCTTAGCTTTTTTACACTGCTCCTCTGAAATAGTAATTCCAACAACCTTAACTCCATACTTTTGAGCCGCCATAATAGAAAGCCAACCCCAGCCACAACCTATATCTAAAAGCTTTTCTCCTTCTTTTAAATCAAGTTTTTTAAGGGTATGTTCTATTTTGTTAATTTGAGCTTCATAAAGAGTATTATTAGGCTCTTTAAAATAAGCGCAAGAATAGCTCATAGTATCATCAAGCCAAAGCTTATAAAAATCATTACCTATATCATAATGACTTTTGATATTTTTACTTTCTTGCTTTTGAGTTATTTTACTCAATACATCTTTTTTGGTTTTAAAAAATTGCTGATTAGAAAAATAATATAATACCCTAGCCATTTCATCATAATCGCCCTCTATGTCAAGTTTTGCCTGCATATAATGTCTTGCAAAAACCAAACTTGTATCACCAAATAACTCCAAAAAAGGAATTTTTTCTTTAAAAATTAAAGAAAATTTAGCAGGTTTGTTTCCGATAAAAAATTCTTCTTTATCCCAAAAAACAACTCTAAAATCCCCATAATCCCATTTTTTTAAAATAGATTTGATTAAAGTTTTTTCTAACATAAAATACTCCTAAATTCTAAAATAATTATATTTTGAAGTATCTCTCTTTAAATATTAAAAATTAATAAAAATGAAGAAAAAATAAGATTTTTGCCATTATCATTAAATAATGGCAAAAAATGTAATATTAATGTAATTTAGACCAAACAGAACGCTTCCAACCTATAGCAAAAATACTTAAAATTACAAAGAATATCATTACATAAATTCCTGTAGTTTTTCTTTCTTCTTTTTTGCTATCACCCACTTGATCAATATAAGATACAACCTTAGCCTGTGCAGCTTCTGTTAAACCTACTCTTGGCATAGCGGTTCCTGGAAGAAGTTTTTGAGTGTTATTAATAAAATCATGTAAATATTGCTCACCACGAGATCTTATCATCATAGAAAGATCAGGCGGAACAGAACCTAAATAAGTTTTTAAATCATTTTGATTTGATGGAGTAAAAAAGCTATCGTATTTCATATCATGACAACGTCCGCAAGCCTCAATAAAAGTTGCTTTATCTTTAGCAAATTTTATATCTTTTTCCATTAAAGCCGCTTTTTGAGCACTATTTTCCATTTTAGCATATTTTGCCTCAACATCTTTCTTAATAGTAGCATCTTCATTGGTTTCAAATTTAACACTCACATCTTTAAGATAAGCAATTACATTGGCTATATTTGCATTTGTAGCTTCTTCACTTTCTCCTGAAGTATCTTTATTGTAAGCTGTCATAATAAAAGCATCACCAAATTTATGATCTACTTTTAAAGCAAGCGCAGGATGCATAATCAAAGCTGCTAAAAATTTTTCATCAAAAATAGCACCAGCTGCACTAAGATCAGGTGGTATTACTCCCATAGAAGAATCGGTGATATTAGCTGCTATTCCATCTTCTTTTACACCATGACATGCAAAACAGTTATTTTCAAAAAATTCTTTACCTTTTTTTGCATCACCCTTAGCAAAATCGATCTTTGCAACATCTGCCCAAAGTGTTTCAACTTTGCTTAATTCTTCTTTTGCTTTTTCAAGTTCTTTGTTTGCACTCTCTATTCTTTTAGCATCTCCTGAAGCTTGTGCATCTTTTAGAGCTAATTCTTTAGCTTCAACTATACCTTTTGCAAAAGTAGTATCTTCAACAGCAAAATCAAAATTTGCAGGAGCAACATGAGGTTTCATCACTGAATGAGCATAAGGCTCTACCCCCCAATATACAAGCGCAGTAAAAACTACCACAACTAAAAATATTTTTATTTCTCTCATTGTTTAGCTCCTTTTCTCTCCATAATAGTAATAACCGGTAAAACTACAATAAGTAAAAGTAAAAATACTATAGAAGCATAAAATCCTACCCAAGCATTTACACCTGTTGGAGGTAATTTTCCATAAACTGTTAAAACAATTAAATCAATAAGCAATATCCAAAACCAAATGAAAAATAAAGGTCTTTCATGGGCTGGTTTTACAACATCACTTCTATCAAGCCAAGGAAGCAAGAAGAAAATCACTTGAGCAATACCAAATGCAGCCAAACCTATATCAAAAGCTTTAATACCTGCAATATCAAAGAAAAATCCTCTTAAAACTTCATAACTCCATAAGAAATACCACTCAGGATAAATATGAGCTGGTGTTTTAAGCGCATTAGCCGGATCAAAATTAATTGGATCCATTGCAAATTCAAATTTAAAACAGACTAAATAAAAGAAGAAAATCATAAAAAAGCTTATATACATAAAATCTTTTGATAAAAATCCTGGCCAAAAAGGAATCACTTTAGAACCCTTTGTGTCACCTGCCATGTACTTTTCAGCCTCTAAGTCAAAGTCAAGTTCTTCAGAAATTTCATTATTAACATGAGGAATTCTTAAAGAATAGAAGTGAAATGCTATAATAGCAATGATAACTATAGGAAGCAAGCACACATGAAGCATAAAAAATCTTGTTAAAGTTGGATCAGAAACCGCATAATCTCCACGAATCCAAATCACAAGTTCAGGGCCAATAAATGGTATCCCTCCAAAAAGATTAGTGATTACTTGAGCTGCCCAATAACTCATTTGTCCCCAAGGAAGCATATACCCACTAAAAGCTTCAGCAGAAAATACAACAAACAAAAGCATACCGCTAACCCAAATCATCTCACGACCTTTCTTATAAGAACCGTAATAAATTCCTGTTAACATATGTATGTATATAATCAAAAATACAACAGAAGCGGCAACACCATGCATGTGACGCCAAAGCCATCCATAATCCACCTCTTGCATAATAGTCTTATTCACACTATCAAAAGCAAGTGCAGTATCTGGTTTATAATACATTACAAGTAAAAGTCCTGTAACAAAAAGCACTGCAAAAAGAGTGGTTAAAATAACCCCCATTGCCCAAAGAAAGTTAATTTGCTTTGGTATCCAATACTTTACCATTAAAACATCAAGTAGTTTATGTATTGCAAGTCTTTGATCAAGCCAATCTACAAGACCATTAGCTTTTCTAATTTGTGCCATCTTAAGCCTCCGCTATCATTTTTTTATATTCAGGACCCTCTTCACCTAAAACAAGTTTGGTTCCATCAATCTTAAAAGGAGGAATTTCAAGAGGCTTTGGAGGAGGTCCAAAGACATTTTTTCCACTTGTGTCAAATTCTCCACCATGACAGGCACATTTAAACAATTGCTCGCTTGGTTGGTAAGCAGGTATACAACCCAAATGCGTACAAAGTCCTATAACCACAGTATAAGCTGCGTTATCTACCACAACATCACGTTTTTCATCTTTTGGCATACTCGCATCTTTTTTTAATATAAAAATAGGCTTTTTACGCCATTCTATAGTTCTAAGCTCTCCATCTTGCATTCCTGATAAATCTACTGTAGTAAAACCTGCAGCTTTGACACTTGGAAGTGGATCCCAAGTTTTTTTCATCGCAACAAGCGAGAAAACACCGCCTACAGCAGCTACGCTTCCAAATGCAAAGCCCATAAAGCTTCGTCTACTCTCAGATGTAGCCATAACTTGTCCTTTCGATTTTATTTTTTAACCAAGTTAAAAGTTTATCGAAATTAAAATAAATTTTTTCTTTGTTTAACAAGTTTTGATATTTAGACAATAAGAGCAAAAAGAGAAAAAACAAGCACAGGTAAAGTTATCAAAAAGCCAAATTTACAATATTGCCAAAAAGAAATATTAATGCCTTTTCTAGCCAAAACTCCAAGCCAAAGCAAAGTTGCCAAAGAACCTATTGGCGTAAGTTTTGGGCCTATGTTTACCCCCAAAAGATGCGCATAAATCATCAAGGAATCAAAAGAAAAATTCTCAAAATATTCTTTTAATGCCAAATCGCCGATTAAAACCATAGGCAAATTATTAAACACAGAAGATCCAAAAGCTGAAATCAAAGCCACACCAAAAATTCCACTCTTATCTTGCATCAAAAAAGCATAGCTTTTAACCAAAATTTCACTCACGCCTATTTTATGTAAAGCAAAAACCACCATATAAAGCCCAAAACTAAAAAGCAAAACTCCATAAGGTGCTTCAAAAAGAATTTTAACACTTTTTTTACCTTGAATTTTTAAAACAATAAGCCAAAAAATTCCCGCCCAAAGCAAAGCAAAAAAACTTATTTTAATATCAAAAATTTCACCTATAAAAAAACTGATCACAAAAAGAAGTAAAAATACTATGCAAAGAAAAAACAATTTCAATGAAATTTGCTCTTTTTTGACTAATTTAAATTCAAGCCTTTTAGGCAAAACTCTCCCATAAAGCATAAAAACCATAACTATAGTAGAAAGCAAAACAAAAAATTTGGCAAAAACATATTTTTAGCAAATTCTAAAAATTCTATCTTAAAATAATTTGCTGTAATGATATTGGTTAAATTTGAAATAACCAAAGCATTTGAACTTGCATCACATAAAAAAGAAAGACTAAGCAAAAAAGAACTTAAAATAAAAGCATGATTTTTACAATCTTTAAGAGTTGAAAATAAAGCTATAATAATAGGTGTAATGATTAAAATCGCTCCATCGTTAGCAAAAAATGCAGAAAGAAAAAAGACAAAAATCAACAAAAATAACATCAACTTTTTTGTGCTAATATAAATTTTTTCTTGATTTTTCTCTCTAGAAAAATGCAAAATTTTACTCGCAATAAAATCAAAAAATCCTAAAGCTTCCAAGCTAAAAGAAAGGATAATCAACCCAACTAAAGTTAAAGAACTATCCCAAACCAAAGAAAAAACAAAATAAGCATCTTTAAAATCTACCAATTGAAAAATAAAAACAAAAAAAGCTCCCAAGCTAGAAAATACCCAAATAGGTAAATTCCATGGACGCCAAAAAAGTAAAACTAAAGTAGATAAAAAAATAAAAAAAGCAAGCATTTAAGCTTTTTTCTTTTGTATTTTGATATAAATTTGTAAAATATCTAACGCTGCAGGAGTGATTCCACTGATTTGACTTGCAGCAAAAATGGTTGGAGGTTTATGATGATTAAGTTTTTCTACAACCTCATTACTCAAACCGCTTACACTTTTAAAATCAAAATTTTCAGGAATTTTAAGCTCGCTAAGATTTTTCATTTTTTCTACTTGAGCTTTTTGCATACTGATATAATGATAATACTTTGCCTCATTTAAAATCTCTCTTAAGGAGTAATGATCCATAGTTTCAAACATAGGATCAAGTTTTTTTAATTTTTCTATATCAAAACTTGCTCTTGCGACAATTTTTTGAAGATTGACTATAGAAGAAATTTTATCTTCTCCTAAACTCTCTAAAAAAGCATTATTTTGGTTATTAGGTGTAAATTCTTTAGAAAGTAAAAATTCAAGTCCTTTTTGAAGATTGTTTGCAATATTTTGTATATAAGTAAAATCTTGCTCGCTTAAAAGCCCTAAATCATAGCCATATTTTCCAAGTCTAAGTATAGCATTTTCTTCCCTTAAAAGCAGTCTAAATTCCGCTCTTGAAGTAAACATTCTATAAGGTTCTTTTGTGCCTTTTACTACCAAATCATCGATTAAAACTCCTATATAAGCTTCATCACGCCTTAAAATCAAAGGCTCTTTCATATCTATGCTTAAACTTGCATTGATTCCTGCTATAAAGCCTTGTGCTGCAGCTTCTTCATAACCTGTAGTTCCATTAATCTGTCCTGCACAATAAAGATTTTTAATCTTTTTAAGTTCTAAAGTATGCTTAAGTTCAGTTGGCTCTATATAATCATATTCTATAGCATAACCAAAACGGGTTATTTTAGCATTTTCAAAACCCTTTATAGAACGCAGCATTTGAGTTTGTACCTCATAAGGTAAAGAAGTAGAAAAACCATTGATATAATACTCCGTTGCATCGATAGTATGAGGCTCTATAAAAAGATGATGACTTTCTTTGTCGCTAAAACGATTGATCTTATCTTCTATAGAAGGACAATATCTTGGCCCCACACCTTCAATTTGTCCTGTAAAAAGTGGAGCACGATAAAAATTATTCTTAATAATCTCATGTGTAGTTGTATTAGTGCGCGCGATATAACAAGGAAGTTGAGTAGGATTAAAATTTCTTGAACGAAAACTAAAAGCTTTAGGGTTTACATCACCATCTTGAATTTCAAGTACGCTAAAATCAATGCTTTTTGCATCCACTCTTGGGCAAGTTCCTGTTTTTAAACGCCCCATTTTTAAACCCAAAGTTTGTAGATAATTTCCTAAATTTACTGAAGCAAGCTCCCCTACCCTCCCTGCTTGAAGTTTATTTTCGCCTATATGAATAAGTCCATTTAAAAAAGTCCCTGTTGTAAGTATCACTTTTTTGGCAAAATATGTGTTTTCTAAATTTGTTTTTACGCCTTTAACTTCATCATTTTCTACGATTAAAGCATTCGCTTGTTCTTGAGAAATTTCTAAATTTGGAAGTTTTAAAAGTTTATTACGTGCAATGATACGGTATTTATCCATATCAATTTGCGCCCTACTTCCTTGAACGGCTACACCCTTACTTTCATTTAAAATGCGAAATTGTATTCCCGCTTCATCAGTGATTTCACCCATAAGACCACCCATGGCATCAAGTTCTTTTACCAAATGCCCTTTAGCAAGCCCACCTATAGCTGGATTACAGCTTGCTGCTCCTATTTGCTCAATCAATGTAGTTAAAAGTAAGGTTTTTTTACCCATTCTAGCAGCAGCAGCACTTGCTTCAACACCCGCATGTCCACCACCTATAACAATGACATCAAACATATTTTGCCTTGAAAAATGTGAATTTTTAAAAGAAAGATTATATAATATTTAGACTTAAAACAAACTCGTTTTAAGTCTAACAAAAATTTATTTAGCTTCTTGGAGAGAGAAAATTAACTCATTATAAGTTTTATCTGCATCTTTGCAGAAATTTTTAAGCATCTCAACACCCTTATTTAAACCTTGTTGCTGTTCTACTCTTAAAAGATCACTATAAAGGCTTTCTATTGTAGAAATAGCGCTTTTATTTGGCATACGACGAACGGAATAATAGCCTATGATATTATTATTAATGTCTATTGATGGAGTTACATTTGCAAAAACCCAGTAGTAATTGTTATCTTTAGTTTTGTTTTTTACGTAAGCAAAAATTTCCTTACCCTCTCTCATATAATCCCATAAATATTTAAAAACAGTTTTTGGCATATCTTCATGTCTTACTATGTTATGAGGTTTATTTAAAACTTCACCCATGGTATAACCTGCATACTTTAAAAAATCATCATTTGCATAAACTATTTTACCTTTTAAATCTGTTTTAGAAGTAATTAAACTATCTTCTTGTAAAAAAATTTCTCTTGACATTTTCCCACCCTCTTAATTTATATTTTTAATTTTGCTAAGATTTCAGCACTTCTTTGCTCTAGTGATTTAATATCATTTACAATCGCATCATAAGCTTTTTGATCGATATAATCTTGACTTGATTCTTCTATTGCTTTTTTAGCATTATCTTTTATAAATTCTTTAGCTAAATTTAACTCAGTTTCAGAGCTAAGTTCATTAATAACACCTTGAGCTCTCTCATCTTGGCAAAGATTAGAAATTGGATCTACACTTTCAAGATTGAAATTTTGAGCTCCATTTAAATTTAAATATATATTTGATTTATAAAGAATATGATCGATTTTAACTACAGATAAAATCAATCTCTTTGCAAAGGATCCAAAATTAACACCAAGAGCACTACTATTTTCTTCTAGACGTTTAAAAGCTTGAGAAAATTTATTAATTCTTTCTTCAGATTCACTAACAATGTTAAAAACTTGATCGCTGCCACTTTGGATATTTACAAAATCCTGTTGCATAGTCTGAATTGCAATGGAAATTTCGCTTGTAGATCTTTGAGTTCTTTCTGCTAACTTTCTAACTTCATCAGCCACAACCGCAAAGCCCCTACCATGTTCTCCTGCACGTGCAGCTTCAATAGCAGCATTTAAAGCTAGAAGATTGGTTTGATCAGCTATATCGCGTATTACTTCAACCACTGAAGTAATATTTTGGGAATTAGCTACAAAAGTTTGCACTGTTTCCTTGCTCGAATTTACAACATCCATTAAAGAACCCATAGCACTTTGCAAAGAATCCACCTCTGAGCCATTTTCTGTAGCTGTATGAGTAATGGCATCAACTGTATCATATACATTTTTCATCATGCTAATATCTTGATTTAATGAGCTAGAAATTTGAGACATATCTTTATTTTGATTTCCAAGGCTTAAATCCATTAAAGTTCTTGATAAAGCATTTTTAAAAGTGGATCTTGCTGTCACTTCTATGTTTGCTAAAGCTTTATTTATAAATTCGATATTATGAGCAAAAATTCCTTTTAAACCTTCAGGCAAAGCTTTGCGATAAAATTCACCTTTTTGAGAACAAGAAATAGAAGTATTAATTTCCCTTAAGTAAGCTTCTAGTCCATCAATAGTATTGTTAAGATTATCTGCTATTTCGGCTAATTTTTTGCTTTTTGTTTTTACATATATCATTCTATTGTCAAAATTTCCTTCTTTTAACTCTCTACAAAGAACCAAAAGTTTATCTATCATCATTTGCTCATCTTTGTGTTGTCTAAGCAAATAAATCATTAAAACAGCGATTAAAATAAAAATTATCGCTCCAATATAAATATGAATAAAAATGGCACCCAAAACACCGATAACACTTAGAAAAATAGTTAATAATAATCCATTTTTAACCATAAATTTACCCCTTTTTACTAAAAATTTTTTGAAGTCATAAATTAAAGTGATACTTTAATGAAGCACTGCTTTAATTTGTAGGGGGAAATTATACAAAAAAATAATTAAATATATCTTATTTAATTATTTTTTTGTAAGTTAAAAATAAGTTCATTATAAGTCATTTTATAAGAACTTACAATATCCATTAAAGCTGAAATTCCAGCATTAATGCCTGATTTTTGCTCTTTTTCAAGTAAAATTTTATAAATTTCTTTAATTATAGAAAGAGATTTTCTATTAGGCGCACGGCGAACAGAATAATAATTGATGATATTTCCATTGGCATCAAATGAAGCACTTACATTTGCAAATACCCAGTAAAAACTACCATCCTTAGCTTTATTTTTTACAAATGCAAAAATTTCTTCTCCTTTTTGAATATAATCCCAAAGACATTTAAATACAGTACGTGGCATATCTTCATGTCTTACTATATTATGAGGTTTATACAAAAGCTCATCGACCTTATAACCTGCATATTTTAAAAAGTCATTATTGGCATAAATGATATTCCCCTTAAGATCTGTTTTAGAAGTAATTAAAGCATTTTCAGATAAAACTATTTCTTTCATAATTAAAACATCCCAATAAAACAAATAAATCAAAAATAGAATTATTACTAACAATAAACAATAAAAAGTATACTAAATTATAAAATTTTCAAAAAATATTTTAAATTTTATAATGCAAATAATGAGAAATTTTGTAACATTTATATAAAAAATTATCATATCATATAAAAGAAAGTATTTCTAGATTTGTTTTTTTGTTAAAATTTACAATACGCATTGTTAAAATTATATTTCACAAAAGATCAAAAGGAGTGAATAAACTTGGAAACTTTAAGTCAAACTTTAGCTGAAAGAAAACCGCCTTTATATAAACGTATTATAAAAAGTCTTGGATTTTGGGTGATTATAGGCATTATTACAGGTATTATACTTGGCTATACAGATAAAGAATTAGCCATTGCTAGCAAACCAGGAGTTGATTATTTTATAGGTGCTTTAAAGGTTCTTATAGGTCCTATTATTTTTGTTACTTTGGTTTTGGGCATCATTAGTCTTGAAAGTTTAAAAAAAGTAGGTAGTATTGGCGCTAAAGCGGTTATCTACTTTGAAGTTGTAAGTACTTTAGCACTTGCTATAGGTATTTTTATGGCAAATGTTATGCAACCAGGCCATGGAATGAATCTTGATCCAAGTCAACTTGATACAAAAAGCGTTCAAAAATACATTTCTCAAACCACAGAAGTAAGTGCGAGCTCTGAGATCATGCATATTTTAAAAGATGCTATGCCTACTGATATTATCACGCCTTTTACAGAAGGAAAAACCATACAAGTTTTAGTTATTGCTATAATTACTGCTTTGATTATTTCTTTAATGAGAATAGAAGATAAACAGGCAATTCAAAGAGTTTTTGAAGTGGTACAAAATTTTGTTTTTAAAATTCTACAAATCATTATGTATTTTAGTCCTATTGCCGCCTTTTCAGCAATGGCTGTACTCATAGCTCAATACGGAATTGGCTCTTTGATCAACTTAGCATATTTACTTTTAGTAATGCTGATTTCATGTCTTGTTTTTATATTTGGAATCTTAGGTCTGATTTGTTATTTTGCAAAAGTAAATATCTTCAAATTTATGAGATTTATCTCAAGAGAAGTATTGATCGTTTTTGCAACCAGTTCAAGCGAGTCTGCGCTTGCTCCTTTAATGAGAAAACTAGAAAAAGCAGGACTTTCTAAAGCAACAGTCGGACTTGTTTTACCAACGGGATATAGTTTTAATCTTGATTGTACAAATATTTATCTAGCTATGAGCTTAATCTTTCTAGCACAAGCTTTCAATGTAAATTTAAGTTTAGCACACGAAATCAGTATTTTAATAGTATTAATGATAGCCTCAAAAGGTGCAGTAGGTGTAACTGGATCAGGTTTTATAGTGCTTGGAAGTACGCTTGCAGCTCTAGGAAATATGGAAATTTCAGAAGCAAATGCAACCTTAGCGCAAGTTCTACCAGTAGCTGCTATAGGCGTTCTTTTAGGTGTTGATAAATTTATGTCTGAAATGAGGGCTGTTGGAAATCTTTGTGGAAATTCAGTAGCAGCCTTAATCGTTGCCATCTGGGATAAACAAATTGATCGAGAAAAATTCAACTATGCTATGGATAATCCAGAAAAATTTCATAATGCTGGAATGAACTAATGGGTTCTTTGGAGGAAATCATATCGATTAACCTCCTCTAAAGTATTATCTTTTTTTCTAAATTGCTTTAAAAAACTTTCATTGAAATTAAAACTAAATCCAACTTGAACAACAGTATCATCAACACTCTCTCTTGCGCTATAATCACGACGCAATAAATTTAAACTAAATACACTATAAGGAGAGTAAGATACTTGATAATTAGTTTTATCATTATCTTTACTTATATCAAAAGCAAAAGCGGTGTAAGTTGGAATTACAAAACTCATTCCAAGCTGTAAATTTTTTTCTGCTTCATTGGGTATGTAATAATTACTATAAGCCTTTATAAATTTACTATAACCAAACTCTGCACCAAAGCTTTTAGTATCTTTTTGTTCTTTTTGTTTGTCAATAAAACCATTAACTCCAAATAAAAAATCATCTTTTTCATAACGATTGATTAAGCCCCCTGAGTAATTATAATTATCTTGAGCCACAAAAAGTTCTTTTTGAAAAAGCAAAGAATTATTCTCTCCCTCATAAAGAGAACTTAAATTTTTAACCTGCGCGTTTTCGTTTTGAAAATCTAAATTCCCATCTGTTTTATCTATACCATTATTATTTTCTAAAGTTTTTGAAAGCAAGCTATCAAAAGTGCTTTTAAAATCCACATTCTCTTCTTGAATTTTTGGAGCTTCTTTGGTATTTTTATAATCAAAGTGCTCCCAAGAATTTTGATTATTATTTTTTGCTAAAGCCTCTGTAAGTTCATCGGCATTGAGTAAAGAAAACAATGCTATTATATAAAAAATACCCCTCATTATTCTTATATTCCTTATTATTTCTTGTTTGAGTATTTATTATAAAAAAATAATATAAATAAAAATTCCATAAAGACTAAAAATTAAAATTAGCAAATTTAAAGTAAATAAGTGTATAATTAAAATAAAAAAGGGTTATTAATGCAAAAAGACAACCTCATAGCTTTTGTTATTTTTATTATTAGCACCATCGCATTTGTTATTTGGGGATTTGGTTATATTTCGCAACATCAACTGATTCTTTTTATTCTTGCTTCTATATTTGGCATTTTTATGGCATTTAATATAGGTGGAAATGATGTAGCCAATTCTTTTGGAACAAGCGTTGGTGCAAAAACAGTAACCATTAAACAAGCTTTAATTATAGCAGCTGTTTTTGAGCTAAGCGGGGCAATCTTCGCAGGCGCAGAAGTTACTAAGACCATACGCAGCGGTATTGTTATTTTTCCAAATTCTTTAGATCCTATGCTTTTTGTTATCATTATGCTTGCTGCACTTTTAAGCTCTGGGGTTTGGATTTTTATTGCAACCAAGAAAGGCTTACCTGTATCAACCACACACAGTATAGTTGGTGGGATTGTAGGTGCTAGCATTATGATGGGGCTTTTAAAATTTGATGGGATTCAAACACTCTCCATGGTTAAATGGAGTGAAATTTTAAGAATAGCTATTTCTTGGGTAGCTTCGCCTCTTTTAGGGGGTATTGTAGCTTATATTATTTATTCATATATTGATAAAAAAATTTTAAAACCATCAGAAAAACTAAATGATGATTTGAAAAATATCAAAAAAGAAAGAAAAAAATTCAAAGAAGAATACTTTTTAAATTTAAAAACAAAATCCCAAGAAGAACAAATCAAAGAACTTTCCGCTATAGCTTTAGATGAGGAAGAACAAGAAAATAATTTCTATAGAAATAAAATGAAGGAATTTAAGGATCAAGAAAAAGATATAGATATTTACTCTATTTTAAAAACTCATATGCCAATCATTGCTTGTATTGCTGCTGCTATCATTTCGGCAATGTTTTTATTTAAAGGTTTAAATAATGTTAGCACTTTAGATATTTTACAAAACTTTTGGATTATCGGAATTATAGGAACTATAAGTTATGTTGTAACATTTGCTATAGTCAAAATCGTTAAAAAAACAGAACTTAATAAAACTACTGATAGAATTTTCTCATGGTTTCAAATATTTACAGCTTCTAGTTTTGCATTTTCACACGGAGCCAATGATATAGCCAATGCTATAGGTCCTTTTGCAGCGATTTTAGATGTCTTAAAAAACGGCACAATTAACGCGACTTCTCCTGTACCTTTTGCCGCTTTAGCTATGTTTGGAGTTGCTCTAGTTGTAGGGCTTTGGTTTTTAGGTAAAGAAGTGATTACTACAGTGGGTTCAAAACTTGCAACCATACGCCCTACTACTGGATTTTCTGCAGAACTTGGTGCAAGTATAGTTATACTCTTAGCTACACAATTTGGAATTCCTGTTAGCTCCACCCATATACTCATAGGTGCTATATTGGGTATAGGAGTGTATAATAAAAACGCAAATTGGATTATGATGAAGCCTATAGGATTGGCTTGGATTATCACTTTACCAGCCGCTGGTATTATGGCAGCACTTGTATTTTTAGGATTTAAACTATCTTTAGGAATTTAAGTAAAGCTTATTTTTCTAAAATATTTTTTCCTTTAATTATATGCATTTTAATCTTTCCAAAAAGTTTATCCTCAGAATAAAGAGAACTTTTTGGAGCAAAAATTTCTTCATTCTCATCGAAAAGAACTAGATTAGCTTCTTTGCCAACTTCTATAACTCCACTATTTAAACCTAAAAATTCACTAGGGTTTTTACTTGTAAATTGACAAAGCTCTTGCCAATTTAAAAATCCTTCTTTGATTAAAAAAGTATAGCAAAGACTTATAAATTCGCATACGCTATGGATTCCAAAGGCCGCTTCATCAAAAGCTAAATCTTTTAAAGAAATTGATTTTGCACTATGCAAGGAAGTTAAAAAGCTGATCTTTCCTTCTTTTAAAGCCTCTCTTAAAGCCAAAACATCTTCTTTGCTTCTTAAAGGTGGCATAAGTTTCGCAGCCGTATTAAAATCTTCACAAGCACTATCATCTTTGATAAGATGATGAATGCTTACAAGTTTTAAATCCTTTTCATCTAATAATACTAAAGAATCTTTCAAACTTAAAAGATCAAAAATAACCTTATTTTTATAAAATTTAGCCAATTCTTTCATTTTAGCTATCTGGCTAGTTTCAGCAATTTTACTCATGCCTATAAGCCCTAGCTCAAAACTCATTTCACAATCATTCATCACTCCATTATCATCAAAATCCTTATCATAACAACGCACAAAAATTGGAGAGTCTTTCATAAAAGCATATTGTGAACTTACTTTTAAAGTATTTGCATCCAAAGAGCTATCAAGCTCTAAAGCACAAGCCCCCTTGTTTAAAAGAGTGGCTAAATTTTTAAGCTTGCCATTTGCATCCTTAACCCGCACACTTGAAAAAATTTGCATCTTTCTTTGAGCTAAATTTTGTAAAAATAAAGCAAAACTTTCTTCATCAAAATCCATGCAATCACGCAAAACTATACTAGAAATTCCTCCTTTTAGACACTCATTTTCTAAAAGCTCTAAATTAGCTAAAGAAAATTTATCATTTTTCAAACTTACACACAAATCCACAAAAGATGGAAGTAAAGTCATACCTTTAGCATCTAAAATTTCTTCACCTTGTAAATTAGAACCAATATTGGTAATTTTTCCTTCTTTAATCTCTATATCTTGTAAAGAATCTCCATAAATTTTTGCATTTTTAATTATCATGATTTTTCCTTAATCATTTTGCTTTAATAAATTCTGCGTTGCTTCTTGCACACTTTTACCCTTAAAAATTGCCACTACTTCATTTACAATAGGTGTATAAATTCCTTTCATTTTTGCTAATTTTTCTATAGCATAAGCAGTTTTTACACCTTCTGCTACTTCATTAAGCTCGGCTAAAATACTATCTAACTTTTGATTTTGCGCCAGTTTTAAACCCACTCTATAATTTCTTGATAAAACACTGGTTGCAGTTAAAAACAAATCCCCTGCTCCACTTAACCCTAAAAAAGTTTCTTCTTTAGCGCCAAAAAATTTACCAAAACGGTGCATTTCTATAAGTCCTCTTGAAATCAATGCTGCTCTTGCATTATTGCCAAGTTTTAACCCATCACTAATCCCACTTGCAATCGCTAAAACATTCTTATAAGCACCACAAATTTCAGCACCACGCACATCATTATCAATATAAGTTTTAATAAAATCAGGGAAAAAACTTGCAAATTTTTTACAAAGCTCTTGATTTATCCCACTAATCATCAAAGCAGTAGGAAGTTTTTGCATTACTTCAGCAGCAAAAGAAGGACCACTTAAAACACAAGAATTTTCTTTTGGTACAAAATCTAAAAAAATTTCATCTAAAAATTGACAACTTTGATCTTCTATGCCTTTTGAAGCAATTAAAATTTTTTGTCCCTTGTTGATAAAATTTTCTTTAAGCCAAGCACGCATTCCTTGAGAACTTAAAGCAAAAATAAGATATTCACATTCTAAAGCTTCTTTTATGCTAACAAAATCTTCTAAATCACGCTGATGCAAAGAACTGATAAAGCAATTGTGATTTTCTTTTAAGGCTAGATGTAAAGCACTGCCCCATTTTCCCGCACCAATAACCGCTATACGCATTAACCAAGCTTTGCTTTTAAAATTTCATTTACTTTTGCAGGATTAAAAGCTCCTTTGCCTTCTTTCATTGCTTGACCCACAAAAAATCCAAAAAGCTTCTCTTTACCACTTTTATACTCTGCAACCTTATCAGCATTTGCATTTAAAATTTGTTCAATCACCGCTTCTATGGCTGAGTCATCACTTACTTGCTTAAGTCCTAGCTTTTCTATAGCTTCATCAATTTCCACACTAGTATTTTCAAATACAAAAGCCAAAACATCTTTAGCCGCCTTTGCACTGATAGTGCCATCTTCTATGCGTTTAATTAAAACTCCAAGCTTTTGAGCATCTACAGGAGAATTTTCTATAGTCAATTCTCCTTTTAAAAGTCCCATAAGTTCAGTATTTAACCAATTTACACAAAGCTTAGGATTTAAATTTTGAGAAATAAGACTTTCAAAAAAACGACTCATTTCTAAAGAACTGATTAAAACCTCAGCATCACTTTCTTTTATACCAAGCTCGTCTATAAAGCGTGCTTTCTTCTCATCAGGAAGTTCAGGGATTTTAATATCCAAAAACTCATCTTTTAATAAAACAGGCAATAAATCAGGATCTGGAAAATAGCGATATTCTGCCGCTTCTTCTTTACCACGCATACTTCTTGTAACTAAATTTGTTGTATCAAAAAGTCTGGTTTCTTGAACTACTTCTTGTTCGTAAGTTCCATCTTCCCAAGCCTCACTTTGTCTTTTTACCTCATATTCTATAGCTTTTTGGATAAAACGAAAAGAATTAAGATTTTTAATCTCTACCCTAGTATAAAGTTTTGTATCACCCTTAGGTCTTATACTAACATTTGCATCGCATCTAAAACTTCCTTCTTGCATATTTGCATCTGAAATGTCTAAAAAGCGTATGATAGAATGAAGCTTTTTAAGATAAGCTACTGCCTCATCGCTACTTCTAAGCTCAGGTTCGCTGACAATCTCAAGCAAAGGAGTTCCTGCACGATTTAAGTCCACTTTAGAAAAATTATTTTCGTGGATATTTTTACCTGCATCTTCTTCTAAGTGTGCTCTTGTAATACCTATGCGTTTATTTTCACCCTTTACATTGATAAAAAGCTCACCCTTTTCTACTATAGGGATATCAAATTGTGAAATTTGATAAGCCTTAGGTAAATCTGGATAAAAATAATTCTTACGATTAAAAACACTTTTTTTATTAATTGTTGCATTGACAGCTTTTCCAAAAGCTATAGCTTTTTTTACAACCTCTTCATTTAAAACAGGCAAAGCTCCTGGTAAGGCCAAACAAGTGGGACAAACATTGGTATTTGGAGCTTCTCCAAAAGAAGTTGCACATGAACAAAAGATTTTTGTTTTAGTATTTAATTGAGTATGAACTTCAAGACCTATAACTACTTCAAACATAAAATTTCCTTGAATTTTTAAATGCTTTATTTTATCTTTTTTTCTTTTAGAAAAGGCTTTAAATATTAGACTTTGATTTGTATTTGTTTAATTTTAAAATTATGAAATTATAAAACAACTATTTTTTCTGATTTTTAAGTTCATAGTTTTCTATAAACAACATAAAAACCAAAAATAAAAGCAGGCTAAAAATAAACCCCAAAACAAGATAAAAATAAGATATAAATTTAAAAAGGAGAAAAAAGGTGCACAAAAGCATTAAAGCTAAAGATGCACCTTTAAAAAATTCTAAAATATAGATCAATGACCTTCCTCAACAACAGTTGCACCCGCTAAATATACATAAGTTAAAATCATAAAAATAAAAGCTTGTAAAAATGCCATAAAAGTTAAAAGCACATAAGCAGGAAGCGGAGCTATATAAGGAACTAAAGCTAAAATTACCATCAAAAATAAATCGTCACCTTTAATATTTCCAAACAAACGGAAGGACAAAGAAACCACACGAGAAAGATGAGAAACTATCTCTATAGGAAACATCAAAGGAGCTAAAAGTTTAATAGGTCCCATGAAATGAGCAAAATACTTTACAAAACCTTGTGCCCTAATACCCTCAAAATGATAATATACAAAAACTATAATAGCCAAGGACAAAGTCAAATTTAAACTTGCAGTTGGAGCGTGAAAACCAGGTATTATACCTATAATATTACTAAAAAACACTATAATCCCCAAAGTTGCAACCAAAGGAAGATATTTTCTTGCACCTTTTTCACTTCCCATGGTATCTCTACCCATAGATAAAACTCCCTCTAAAAAAGCCTCACCTAAATTTTGCATACCGCGTGGAACAAGTTGCATAGAACGAGTAGCCATCATAGCCACTATAACAGCAATTAAAGCTACCAAACCTATGTGAAAAAAATAAGAAAAAGTATGACTTGCATCAAGCAAAGAGCTAAATAAAAATAAATCTTTCATGGTTTCCTCAAAAATTTTATTCTAAACTCGAAATTTTAGCAAAATCTTACTTATATTTTAATGAAAATTTACATCCATTCTAAAACTTGCGAAAGTTCTTTAGCAACAAAACACTTAAGCCCTATATCTTCCAAAGGCTTAGAAGGAACAATGGCATTTTTAAATTTTTGCATTTTAGCTTCTTTTAAACGCGTATCAAGGCTAAAAACCTCTCTAATTTCTCCATTTAAACTAAGCTCCCCTATAAAAATACTATCTTTGCTCAAAGGGCGATTTTTAAAACTTGAAATAATAGCTGCAACCACAGCCAAATCCGCCGCAGTTTCGCTTACTTTTACTCCGCCACTAATATTTACAAATACATCATAATGTCCTAAAGGAATTTCAAGCTTTCTTTCAAGCAAAGCCAAAAGCATATCTAAGCGATTTTTTTCATATCCCGTAGCGCTACGCTTTGGATAAGAACTTTCACACACTAAAGCTTGAACTTCTAAAACCAAAGCACGAGATCCTTCCATCACAACACCTAAAGCACTTCCTGAAATAGCCTTTCCACGAGTAAAAAAACGATTTGCCAAATCTTTTGCGCTGATCAAACCTTTAGCAGTCATCTCAAAAATACCTACTTCATTCGTTCCACCAAAACGATTTTTAAAGCCTCTTAAAAGTCTGATTTCTTTAGTGGCATCTCCTTCAAAATAAAGCACCACATCTACCATATGCTCAAGAACCCTAGGCCCTGCTATAGCACCTTCTTTAGTAATATGCCCTATGATAAAAGTACTGATATTATAAGCCTTGCTAACACGCATAAGTTCAAAAGTAATCTCACGCACCTGAGTGATGCTTCCTGCTGCTGAAGTGATTTTATTTGAATATAGAGTTTGTATAGAATCAACGATAAGAATGCTATAATCTTTTTTGTGCAATTCTTCTAAAATATTTTCAAGGCAAAGTTCAGTAAGTAAAAATAAATTCGGAGTATTAGCCTCAAGACGATCAGCTCTTAATTTAATCTGGGTTTTACTTTCTTCGCCACTGACATAAAGCACTTTTTTACCCTGTTTAGCTAAATTTGAAGCAATTTTTAACAAAAGCGTAGATTTTCCCACACCTGGACTTCCGCCTATAAGCACTAAAGAACCTTCAACAAGCCCTCCGCCTAAAACCAAATCAAGCTCATTATCATCTGTGCTGTATCTTGTAAAATGTTCTAACTCCACATCTTCAATACAAACAGCCTCACTTGTTTTCATACTAACTTGTGCAAGCTCTTTTAAAACTTTAATTTGCTCAGCTTTTAATTCTATAAAACTATCCCAAGCTCCACAATCAGGACATTTTCCAAGCCATTTGCTTTGTTGATTTCCACAAGCTTGGCATTCAAAAAGTGCTTTATTTTTTGCCATTATTCAAAAATAGGATCTAATAAAGTATCTAAGTAAGCATTTGCATTAAATTCTTGTAAATCCGTCATTTGCTCACCCACGCCTACATAAAAAATAGGAAGCTCAAGCTCTCTTGCTATACTAAAAAGTGCACCCCCTTTAGCTGTCCCATCAAGCTTTGTGATAATCACACCATCAAGTTTTACAAGCTCATTAAAAGCTTTAGCTTGTAAAATTCCAGCATTTCCCTGTGTTCCATCTAAAACTAAAATTTTTCTATGGGGTGCACCTTCTAAAGCTTTGTTTGAAATTCTCACAATTTTTTCAAGCTCATGGGCTAAATTTTTTTGATTTTGCAAACGCCCTGCTGTATCGATAATAACTCTATCAAAATCCTTTGCTTTTGCTTTAGAAATGGTATCAAAAGCAACCGCTGAAGGATCATGCCCTTGTGCAGTTAAAACTATATCTACATCCACTTTTTGTGCCCAAAGTTTTAATTGTTCAATCGCACCTGCTCTAAAAGTATCACACGCTCCTAAAATCACTTTTTGATTTTGGTTTTTATATAAATAAGCAAGTTTGGCAATACTTGTTGTTTTTCCTGCTCCATTTACTCCTAAAATAAGTTCTACAAAAGGTTTTTCTTGATTGGTTTCTTTTTTTTCATAAAGAAAATAAGAACCCATAACACGCTTTAAATCTTCTTTTTTTACTTCATTTTGAGGTGGTAAATAATAAATTATCTCTTCAACTATTTCATAACTTACATCTGCTTCAAGCAAAATTTCTTCAAGCAAATCTTTGGTTATCTTTTTATTCTCTCCTTTAACTCCAATAATATTTTCAAGAGTTTTTGTAAGTCCTTTTTTAAAAAAATTAAACATTAAAGTATAGCCTTTTGTATATCGATTTCTAGCATTTCTTCAGGAATAAGCCCTAAATACTGATTAATCAATTTAGAATGCTTGTTGTAAAGAAACATGGTAGGAATTCCATTTACCCCACCTAAAACTTTAGCTAAAAGATAGTTATTTTCACCATTGGAGACTTTATAAGATATTTTATGTTGTTCTATAAATTTTTGAATCTCCTCATTAGACTTATCCTCTAATAAAACTCCAACTATATTAAAATCATTGTTATACTTTTCTTGTAATTTATTAAGATGAGGGATTTCAGCAATGCAAGGGGTACACCAAGTGGTAAAAAATACAAACAAAGTTGCCTTATCTTCATCGTTGAAATTTAAAACGGCATTTTCTTTTTTAACTGAAATTGATCCTCCATCAATCAAATTAAGTTTAAAATTCATATCATCACTTTGATTTATACTTGTCTCGGTGCTTAAATTTACATCATTTTGCTGCTTTTCTTTATCATTGCTACAAGCAACAAACAAACAAGATATTATCACTAGTAAAAGTATTTTTTTAATTTTCATTATTTATCAATCCTTTATTCTTCTTTATAAAAATGCTAAAATTATAACATACATAAGATAATATTTTTTTAAAGGCATATTAATGGAAAAAACAGATTTCAGGGCATTGCAAAAAATACGCCTTTTCAAACATTCAAAACTAAATTTCAAACAAGATTATAAAATATTTAAAGAATGTCTTAAAATAATAAAACTATTTAAAGCTAAAAATATTTTAATTTTTATTCCTTTGCATTATGAACCAAACTTAATAAAATTTCGCCATATTCTTAATAAAAATTACAAACTTTTTGTTCCATTTATGCAAGATAAAAGTTTAAAAATTGTAAAATTAAGATTGCCTTTTATTAAAAAAAGGTTTGGGGTTTTAGAGCCTATAGATTCTTTTTTTAAAGCAAAAATTGATTTAGCTATTGTGCCTGTAATTGGCGTCGATAAAAATTTAAAAAGAATAGGACATGGGCAAGGTTTTTATGATAGATTTTTTGAAAATTTAAATTACAAACCTCATATAATATTTGTCCAAAGTATAGATGCTTTAAGTCAAAATAATCTAACACAAAAGCATGATATTTCAGGAAAATTATACATAAACCCTTATAAAAAATATTACAAGAAAGAAAGAAAAAATGATAGAATCACTTATCGCACTTATAGCCGCTATAGTCGGACTCGGTATAGGATATTTAGTTGCAAAAAAAATCAATGATGCCAAATATGAAATTTTCGTAGAGCAAGCTAAAGCTAAAGCCAAAGCTATAGAATACGAAGCAGAGCTTATTTTAAAAGATGCAAAAAATTCAATTCTTAATGCAGAATTAGAAGTTAAAAAAAAATATGAAGAAAAAACTCACAAAATTCAAAAAGATTTTAATCAAAAATTTGATGATCTTTCTAAAAAAGAACAAAAACTTCAGCAAGAAGAAGAAAAACTAAAAGAAGATAAAGAATACCTTTGTAAGTCACAAAAACACATTCAAGACTTACAATCTGATGTTGATAAATTAAAAAATAAATATCAAGAAAAACTTGACGATGTTTTAAAAATTTTAGAACATTCTACAGGACTTACACAAAATGAAGCTAAAGCAATCATTCTTAAAAAAGTAGAAGAAAATTCTCGCGAGCAAATTGCACATATAGTAAGAAAATATGAAGAAGAAGCAAAAAATGAAGCCAAAAGAAAAGCTAATTTCATCATTGCTCAAGCTACCTCTCGTTTTGCAGGTGAATTTGCGGCTGAAAGACTTATCAATGTTATTAACATTAAAAACGATGAACTTAAAGGACGTATCATTGGTAAAGAAGGACGCAATGTTAAAACCTTAGAAATGGTTTTAGGTGTTGATATTATCATCGATGACACACCAGGTGCTATTATAGTAAGTTGCTTTAATCTTTATCGCCGTGCTATTGCTACAAAAGTTATAGAGCTTTTAGTTGAAGATGGCAGAATTCAACCCGCGCGCATAGAAGAAATTCACGAAAAAGTATGCAAAGAATTTGATAGTGCTATTCTAGAAGAAGGAGAAACCATAGTTATGGATCTAGGTTTAAATAAAATACACCCTGAAATTGTAAAACTCATAGGGAAACTCAAATACCGAGCAAGCTATGGACAAAACGCTTTAGCACATTCTTTGGAAGTGGCTCACCTTGCAGGAATCATTGCTGCTGAATGTGGTGGAGATGAAAATTTAGCGCGTCGCGCGGGAATTTTACATGATATAGGAAAAGCATTAACCCATGATTTTGAAGGATCTCATGTGGATTTAGGTGCAGAACTTTGCAAACGCTATAAAGAGCATCCTGTAGTAATCAATGCTATTTACGCACACCATGGACACGAAGAAGCTACAAGCATAGAATCAGCAGCTGTTTGTGCAGCAGACACTTTAAGTGCTGCACGACCTGGAGCTAGAAGAGAAGTGTTAGAAGCTTTCTTAAGAAGAGTCAGTGAGCTAGAAGATATCGCTAAAAGTAAAGAAGGAATTAAAAATGCCTATGCAATCAATGCCGGAAGAGAAATTCGCGTCATAGCCAATGCTCAGCTTGTTAATGATGATGAAAGTGTACTTTTGGCTAAGGAAATAGCAGCTGAAATTCAAGAAAAAATGCAATATCCTGGCGAAATTAAAGTCAATGTTATACGTGAACTTAGAGCTGTAGAATACGCTAAATAAGGTTTATTATGCAAGATATGATTGATACTTTAATAAAATATGGTTATATTGTTTTATTCTTTTACTCTTTAGGAGGTGGAATGGTTGGAATTTTAGCTGCAGGAGTTTTAAGTTCTCAAGGAAAAATGGATCTTAGTTTTTGCATTTCTCTTGCTTTTATTGCTAATACCATAGGTTCAACTTTGCTTTTTATACTTGGAAAATATTATAAAAAAGATATTATGCCTTATTTTAAAAAACACCGACGCAAGCTAGCCCTTGCTATGATGAAAACAAAACAACACGGAATTATTTTATTTGTAACTCAAAAATTTATTTATGGTTTAAAAACTTTCATTCCTATAGCTGCAGGTATGGCAAAATATAATTTTATTAAATTTTTTATTATCAATACTCTAGCTAGTTTGTCATGGGCTATTGTTCTAGGTTTTACTGCTTATACTTTTGGGTATATTATTGAAGCAATTTTTGATAAACTGAGTTTATATCCTTATGCTGCTCCTTTATTTTTATTATTTTTAGCTGGAATAATTTGGTTTTATTTAAGTAAATTTTCCAAAAAATAATGTCTCTATGGAATTCTTTTTTTTACTCTTTTAAAGAATTTCATTATTTATTTTTATCTGTTGTTATTATTTTTATTTTTAATATCCTTTTAGAATATAATAATTTTTTAAACTTTAAAAACCAAAAACATTACTTTATAAGTAACGCTCTATTAACGCACCAATATATAAAATATAATAAAAAAAATAAAAAATACTGGGTTTTAAAGCTACAAACTGAAAACTTCACTTTTTATACTACAAGTTTTAAGGATTTAAATTTAAGCAAGAATCAACTTTTAAGCCTTAGAATTATTACCCATAATATTAACTTTAAAGACTATCTGAGCAAAAGTTTTTATGCACCTTCTTATGATTTTAAAAAATTAAAAGAAAAAGAATACAATCCCATTATATCTTACTTCTTAAATCAACATACAAATGAAAAAATTAAAGAATTTTATGGTGCTTTATTTTTTGCACTGCCCATATCTTTAGAGCTTAGAAACGATGTAAATTACTACGGCATAGCACACCTTATAGCAATTAGCGGTTATCACATAGGCTTACTTTTTAGCTTAGTTTTCTTTATTTTAGCTCCAATTTATAGTTTTTTCCAAAAAAGATATTTTCCTTATAGAAATTTACGTTTAGATTTAAGTATTTTAATTTTTACACTACTTTTAGCTTATGCTTGTTTAATAGGGTTTGTCCCTTCTTTTGTGCGCTCCTTGATTATGGCTTTTTGGGTTTTTTATCTATTGTGTAAAAATATAAAAATTATTAATTTCTTTACACTTTTTTGTAGTATTTTATTGTGCATTTCTCTTTACCCTAGACTTTTATTTAGTATTGGATTTTTATTTTCTATTTTAGGTGTTTTTTATATTTTTTTATATATGCATCATTTTGCAAATAAATTTAATAATCTTATAAATATTATTTTGCTTAATATTTGGACTTTTTTTGCTATGGTTTTACCTGTGCTTTATTTTTTTCCACTTATAAGCTACCAACAAATTTTAGGTATTATTTTGAGTGGAATTTTTGTAATATTTTATCCTTTAGTATTATTTTTGCATCTTATAAACTATGGAGATTTGCTCAATTTTATCTTGGATGAATTTTTTAAATTTAAAATTTATGGAACTAATATCCATATCCCGTTTTGGATTTTTATAAGTTATCTTATTGCTTCTTTAATCTCTGTGCGATTTAAATATCTAGCTTTTCTTTGTATTTTTGCGAATTTTATTCCCTTCATTATGATTGTGATTTAGAAAATAATAGAGTTTAAGCCCAAAAAGATAAATAATCCAAGAAATATAAATCCAAATAAAAAAGAATAAAATAGTAGAAAAAGATCCATAAACACTAGCGTATGTTTTATTATATACCACATAATATACAAATAAATTTTTTCCTATATACCAAATAGCACCCGCTCCAAAAGATACTAAAGCTAAACTTTTAAGAGTTCCCTTATGAACAGAACTTGAATAAGATATAAAAAATAAACCCCAAATAATTACAAAGGGTAAAATTTCAAAAAAATTAAACCCTATTTTATAATCATCTAAAGTTTGTTGGATAAAACCTGAAATATAAAAACTAAGCCCAAGCCCTAAAGGAACAAGAGTCAAAAGAGTCCAATAAGAACTAATGCTTTGCCAAAGTCCTTTAGGTTCATTTTTAGTAATGCGATTGATTACAAAATCATAGCCTGAAAAAAAAGCTAAAGAAGTAAATGCCATAGCAATAAGACCTACAATACCCAAATTTACACTATTTTTTAAAAAAGTATCGATGTAAGTAGCAACAATATCTTGTTGCGTTGGTATTAAAAAAGCAAAAATTACTTGCTTTGCTTTTTCATAATAAGCTTTAAAACTGGAAATTTGCGTAAAAACAGAAAAACATACAAATAAAATAGGTATTAAAGATAATACAGTATAAAAACTAAGCGCTGCTGCATAATTTAAAATTTCCTTATCGCGCAAATTTAGCAAAATAGTAAAAAAATTTTTCACCTTCTAAAGTCCCATTTTAAAAGGATTTAATATATTATTTGGATCAAAAGCTTTTTTAATATTTCTCATTAAATTCATTTCGGCTTCAGAAAAAGCTAAATTCATAAAAGGTGCTTTAGAGAGTCCGATACCATGCTCTCCGCTTAAAGTTCCTCCAAGTTTCACTGTTAATTTAAAAATCTCTTCTACAGCTTCGTAGCCTTTTTTCACCTGCTCTTTATCATTTTTATCAGGAATCATAACATTAGTATGCACATTTCCATCCCCTGTATGCCCAAAACAAGGAATTTTAAAACCATATCTTTTAGAAATCTCATCTATACCTTCAAGCAAAGCAGGTAGTTTAGAACGCGGAACTGTAATATCTTCATTAAGTTTTAAAGCCCCATACATGGCAATACTTTGAGAACAATTCCTTCTAGCAAACCAAATATCTGCGGCTTCTTGTTCATCTTTTGCTATTTTAAATTCACTAGCTCCAGCTTCTAAAAAATAATATTCTAAATTTCTTAAATCCTCATCAATAGCTTCTTTAACATTACCATCCACATCAGCAATCAAAATAGCACCCACTTCTATAGGCAAACCTTTATTAAATTTACTCTCAACCGCTCTAATGCTAAGATTGTCTAAAAATTCCATAGATACAGGACTTACACCGCTAGCAAGACTTTTGTAAACCGCATTCATAGCACTTTTTACACTTGGAAAAATAGCAAAAGCAGTTTTTTTGAATTTAGGTAAAGGTATTAATTTTAAAGTAAGCTCACTTAAAACTGCCAAAGAACCTTCACTAGCGATTAAAATTCCTGCCAAATTATAACCTGCTACATCTTTAATAGTGCGTTTTCCTGCACGAATGATTTCTCCGCTAGGCAAAACAGCCCTTAAAGCCATCACGTAATCTTTTGTAATGCCATATTTTGCAGCTCTCATTCCCCCAGCATTTTCGCTTACATTACCCCCTAAGCTAGAATACTCCATGCTAGCAGGATCAGGCGGATAAAAAAGTCCGTATTTAGCCACTTCTTTTTGTAAATGTATATTAATAACCCCAGGTTGCACAACAGCCACTAAATTTTCAAGATCAATTTCTAAAATTTTATTCATATGCTTTTCAAAAGCAAGCACCACCCCGCCATTAACAGCTAAAGCTCCTCCTGTAAAACCAGATCCTGAGCCTCGTGGTATGACTATGATATTATTTTCATTGCAAAATTTTAAAATTTGAGCAATATCTTCTTCATTTCTTGGAAAAAGAACCCCATCGGGTAAATAATGTTTTTTTGTCGCATCATAGCTATAAGCTCTTTTGTGAATTTCATCAAAATAAGCGTTTTCTTCTCCTAAAAATCGTTTAAAATATTGTTCAAATTCTTTTTTCATGTTTATTGCACCTTAGGAAGATTAATCAAAGCATCATAATACCTATAATAATTTCCTATTTCTTGAGAGTTAAAATCAAAAAAATTACTTTTATATCCACCTATACGAGAATAAAAAGGAACCTGAACGCTAGTTGGCTTGCTTATAGGCACTTCATAAAGCTTATTAAAATCTTGACAATCTACAACTTCTGCTTGATTTTCCAAAGCCACAACCAAAATGCCAACCGCATTATCATCACAAAATTGCCTAAAATCTGAACGCTTAGGAGAAAGAGTGGCCGTTCTAATTAATTGTGCTCCAAAAATGTCAATATGGGTAAAATATATCTGCGGAAATTCTCTAACAAGTTCATTATAAGTTTGTTCATCAGGAGCAATTACCAATCCTCTATCATAAAGAAAATTTAAAACAACCTCATCACCTACTTTAGGTAAAACATTTGGCAAAGGCAAAGCATCTTGCTTAAGAGCTGAAAAAACGCTAAATTCTAATTTTGCCAAACTATTTTTTTTATCTATAACACTTGCTCTAGCGATGATACTTTGCGAATTGCTAAAATGTTGTACTACTACGCCACTTGAATAAAGTTTTATATCATCACTATCTTTAATATAACCATAAATATCATCAACTTTTACAAGTTCACTTTTTATAGGTTTTAAATCAAATCCAACCGCAAAGAGGCTAAGGTTTAAAGCTAAAAAACACACTATAGTTTTAAACAAATTTGCTCCTTAAATAAAAATTTATAGAATTATAATCCTTTTTTGTTAAGCAATTGTAAGAAAAATAAAGTAAAATATAGCTTTTAAATTTCAAAATTCTTTTAAAAATTAAGGTTATCTCATGAAAAAATTATTGCTTTTATTTATTTTTGTTGTTCAAAGTTTTGCAGCTTTAAGTGTTGAAGAGCTAACTTGGGATAATGGAGATACCTTGCTTAAATTCTTACAAAGAAATTCCATACCTATGTCGCTTTATTATGGACTTGATAGAGAAGATCAAGAACTTGCTTCTGATATAGCCTATAAAATAAAATATCAAGTTTTAAAAGATGAAAACAACAACATAGAACAAGTTTTAATTCCAATTAGTGATGATTTACAAATTCATATCTATAAAGATAAAGATGGACAATACACTCTTGCTTTTACTCCTGTATCTTATCAAAAAGAAGATAGAATTTTACATTTAACCATTAAAAGCTCTGCTTATCAAGATGTCTATGAAGAAAGCGGTAGCAGTACTTTAGCTCGTGCTATGGTTCGTGCTTTTCGAGGAAGTATAAATTTTCGCAATATCCAAAAAGGTGATGAAGTAACCCTATATTATGAACAAAAAAGACGCATGGGTAAACTTTGGGGCGATATAAATATAAAAATGGCAATGGTAGAAATCAATAAAAGCGCTAGAGAAGTCTTTTCTTATAATGATATATTCTATGATCGCGATGGCAAAGAATTAGAATCTTTTTTACTTACAAAACCTGTGAACTACACTAGAATTTCCTCTCCTTTTACAACAGCAAGATATCATCCTATATTAAAACGCTATCGCGCCCATCTTGGTATAGACTATGCTGCACCTACTGGAACTCCTGTAAAAAGTGCTGGCAAAGGAGTAGTAACCTTTATAGGCACAAAAGGTGGTTATGGAAATGTAATTCAAATCAAGCATGACTCAGGTTATATGACTTTATATGCTCATCTTAGTCGTTTTGCAAAAATTAAAAACGGACAAAAGGTAAATCAAGGACAAGTAATTGCATATGTTGGTTCAACAGGTATGAGCACAGGGCCTCATTTGCATTTTGGAGTATATTTAAACAATAAAGCTATAAATCCTGCATCTGTTGTAAAAATCGCCAAATCAGAACTTAGTGGAAAAGCGAAAGAGAATTTTAAACATATCATAGCTGGATACGAGCAGGTTGTTAAAGAAGCCCTAGCCTCGAATCAACCTAATCCTCCAAAAGAAGAAGATTTTGAAAACTATATAGAATTTTAATTACTCAACAACGCTTTATCTTTTGCATTGATTAAAGAATTTAGAAGAGTTGCAAGCTCTTCTTTTTCTTTTTCATTAATTTCACAAAAATCTGCATCAATCAATTGTTTCACCAAAGCTTCATTTAACAAATCCCCATCGCCAAATTCTCTAGCTTTTTGAATGATTTTTAACACTCTTAAATCTTTTCTTTCGTACATTTTAATCCTTTAAATAAACCACACTCACAAAACGCTTAGTCGTTTTATCTCGACGATAAGAAAAAAAACTCTCATCATCAAAGCTACAAATTCCACAATCTTTAATATTTTCAATGCCTAAATTTTGCGCTTGAAATTTTACTAAAGCTTTTAAATCAAGTTTATCGTCTTGAACAAATTCTTTAAATTCTTTTTTAGCAAATTCTAAAATTTCTCCATCTATTTCATAATTTTTAGCACAAATTCCAGGCAGGATAAAAAGATGAAATTTATTCTTATCTAAATGTGAATTTTGCATAGCAATTTGATCAACGCATTCTTTTAGGATATTTTCAAAGCTTCCTTTTCTACCTGAATGCAAAGCTGCTATAATGCCACTTTCATGATATAAAATTAAAGGCAAACAATCCGCACTTAAAACACAAAGAGCCGTATTTTTTTCCTTGCTTATAATCCCATCGCAACTGAGATTTTTTAAATTTTTATCATAAATAATAACTTTATGAGAGTGAATTTGATCCATAAAAACACATTTTTCAATGTCTTTAAAACCTAAATGAGAAAATAAATTCTCATTATGAATTTTAGCCCTAAAAACATTATAATCCTTATCAAAAGCACAAAAAATACCGACTTTATCATTTTCTAATAAAGATAAGAAATTCTTTCCACTTCTTCCCATGATAATCCTTTGTTTTTACCTTGTAATTGTGCATAAATATAACGAGCAAGCAAATCACTTTCTATGTTGATTTTTCTACCTACTTGATAGTCTTTAAAAAGCGTTTCTTTAAAAGTAATAGGAATAATAGTAAGCCTAATACCATTTTTTAAAATTTCATTGATAGTAAGACTTACTCCATCAACGCCTATACTTCCTTTTTCTACCATAAATTTCATAGCTTCTTTAGGTAAAGATATATAAAAATCCACTCCATTTTCATCTTTTTGAATCTTTTCAAGTGTGCCGATAAAATCAATATGTCCTTGCATAAGATGTCCATCAATTCTATCGCCGTATCTTAAAGCAGGTTCTATATGAACTTTATCTTTTAAATTTTCTATAGCTATATGAGTGCGACTTTCACGAGAAAGCTCCACTTCAAAACCTCCCTCATAAAGTTTTGTCACACTCAAACAAGCTCCATTCACAGCTATACTATCGCCAAGATTTGGGCGATATTTTGCTTTTAAACTTAAAGTATTGTTTTGATAAGATTGAACTTTAGCAATTTCTCTTATGAGTCCATTAAACATTTTTTTACCTTAAAAAATCTTATTTAATAATTTATTTACCGCTTTATCTACTTTATCGCCTGTACTTTTAGCACCATCACTCACACCACCACCTACTACATTTTTAATAGAATTTAACACACTTCCTGCATTTAAATTTACTTTAGGATTTTCCGTAGTTCCTGTAATACTTCCTTTAAAATTGGCTCTATCGAGTTTAATATCAAAAGGCAAATTTAAAGCCCCGCTTTTAGAATTTAAAGCTCCTGATTGTACTAAAATATAAGAACGATCTGCTTGCATATTAAGATCAAGTTTGATATTTTCTTTTTTAATCAAAGCTTTAGCATTAGCAGTACGATAAACATCATTTGTAATATCTTTTAGCGTTAAAATTTTTAAAGCATTGGTAATAAGATTTGGTTTTAATTTACCCTCTTTCATGTCCAAATTAACCTCGCCTTCTTCGCTTAAAAGATTGTAATTTGCCTTCACATCTGCCTTGCCTTGATAAACATCCATAAAGTCCAAACTTTGAACTAGACTACTTAAATCCACTCCATTTAAATCAGCAAGCAAAAGGTTATTTTTAAGTGTGCTTTGAAGCTTCCCTTCAAATAAATTTGGACTATTTACAACAAAATTTAAACTCTTATCAAAACCTACCTTTCCATTAAATTCTGCCTTACCTTTAAGTTTTCTATCCAACAAAAAGCCTAGTTTTGAAAAATCATTTATCTTTAGACTAAAATCCGAATTTAAAAGCATTTTGCCTATATCAAAACTTCCTTGTAGTTTTGTAAGATCAGCTAAAGATGAATTTAAAACGGAATCAAATTGAGCGATATTGTTTTTAAAATTAATTTTGGTATTTAAATCATAACTTGTATTGTTTGGAAAATTTTTATTTAAAATGTTACTTAAAGTTGTAGCATTTAAAATACCTTTAGCTTCTAAATTTGCTTTACCATTAAGGTTGTTAAAATCGATATTATCTAAATTAACTTTTGCATTAACAATCCCACTGGCATAATTTGGCATACCTGCTATAACAAAAAGTTTAGATAAATCAAGTTTATCAATGGTTAAATCAAGTTTTTTACCATTTGAATCAGCCTTGATTACACCATCTGCCAAATTTGCATTTGCATTTAAATTTTGTATTTGAGTGCCTATAATATGAGCTTTTGCAGTAAGATCTGCCTTACCTTGTAATTTTTGTCCTGCTATAGTACTAAACTGAGACAAGTCATCAATAAAAGCATTTAAATCTGTATTTAACTCACTATTTTTTAAATTATAAGTTCCTTGAAGTTTTTTAATATTAAGCAAATTTGAAGCAAGTAAAGCATTGTAAGAAATATTACTATTTTTTGCATTTGCTTTAGCATCAAAACTAAAAATTGTATTTGGAAGCTCTATTTTAGCTATTTTTTTAAGCTCATTGGTGTTAAGTTTTGCATTGTTTATTTTTGCTTCAAGATCAAAATTAGAAAAATCCAAATCTGCATTTAGAAGTTTAGCATTTAAATTTCCAGAAACCAAAGCTCCATATCCTGCAAGAGCTAATAATTTTTCCAAGCTTGCTTCATTAATATCTGCAAAAATTTTATTATTTTTCAAACTTGCCTTTACTTCTCCACCAAGTCCAATAACTTGAGCATTTAAACTTGATAAAATATTATTTACAACACTTATTTGACCTATCACACCCAAACTACCATTTAGTCTAGTTTTTGTAAGCTTTTCAAGCTTTGCAAGAGAAGGAATACTTAAACTAAAATCAGTACTTAAAGCATTCTTGCTAATATCATAAAGAGTTTTTTGAGTTTGTAAGTTAAGATAATCATTGTAAATTTTACTTACAGCATAAATCTTATCTTCTTTAACATTGGCCAAAATTTCTGCTTTAGGATTAGAATTTAAAGGCAAGTCTAAAGAAAAATCTTTTTTTATCGCCTCATAGTTTATATAACTTGTATCAAGTTTTATGATAATATTTCCATCAGGTTTTAAATTCTGTGCTGAAATTTTTGCTTGAGCATTTAAAAAACCTTTAGCGTAACTAGGGTAAGATAAAAGATGAAGTATTTCTTCTATCTTAAGATTTTGCGCATCTAAATTTAAAGCAATAGGGCTGTAATTATACATTCTTGCATTTAAAAGTACATTTGAACCTAATAAATAACCTTTTCCATCTAAAGTAAAATCACTTGCTTTACCTTGAATCTTACCGCCAAAAGAAAGGTTTTGATTTAAATTTAAACCTAAATTTTTAGCATAATTTTGATTTAAAGAAATAAGATAGTCAAGATCAAATCCAAGCTTAAAAGGACTCAAAGCTCCCTTAAGATTAAAATCTGCCATATTTGCGATATTTGCTTGCAATTCAAGACTTGAAAAACGTAAATTAAAATGCGTGATATTTACATCTAATCCCGCACTTTCTTTGATCTTTTTTTGCGCTATATTTACCACTATATTATTACCAAAACTTGTGAAAAGTATGGTATAAATAGCAATTAAAAGCACAACAACAAAAGCTATAACTCCATAAAAAATCTTTTTCATTTTTATCCTTTAGTTTATTTTATAAAATAACTTTAGTCTATAAAACTAAACTTTTATAAATATTTTAATTTAAAGTATTGACAAAATTCATTTTTTATAGTATGATTTTATCACTCTAAATAAAAGAGTGCTAAAATCAATATTTTTAAGGATGGACAAAAATGAATTTTCAACCTTTAGGAAAGCGTGTTCTAGTTAAACGCGTTGAAGAAACCAAAACAACAGCCTCAGGCATAATTATACCAGATAATGCTAAAGAAAAGCCTTTAATGGGTGAAGTAGTGGCAGTAAGTAAAGAAATCACTGATATTGCAAATGGTGATAAAATCGTGTTTGCTAAATACGGTGGAACAGAAATTAAACTTGATAATAATGAATATTTAGTTTTAAATTTAGATGATATCTTAGGAATTTTAAAATAATTTATAAAAAGGATAAAAAATGGCAAAAGAAATTATTTTTTCAGATGAAGCAAGAAATAAACTTTATGAGGGCGTTAAAAAACTTAATGACGCGGTAAAAGTAACTATGGGGCCAAGAGGACGCAATGTTTTAATCCAAAAAAGCTTTGGTGCTCCAAGCATTACTAAAGATGGCGTAAGTGTTGCTAAAGAAGTAGAACTTAAAGACAGTCTTGAAAATATGGGTGCTTCACTTGTAAGAGAAGTAGCAAGCAAAACAGCTGATCAAGCAGGGGATGGAACAACTACTGCAACGGTTTTAGCTCATGCAATTTTCAAAGAAGGTTTAAGAAATATCACAGCAGGTGCAAATCCTATTGAAGTAAAACGCGGTATGGATAAGGCTTGCGAAGCTATAGTAGGCGAACTTAAAAAACTTTCTCGCGAAGTAAAAGATAAAAAAGAAATTGCACAAGTTGCTACAATCTCAGCCAACTCTGATGAAAAAATCGGAAATTTAATCGCTGATGCTATGGAAAAAGTGGGCAAAGATGGTGTTATCACTGTTGAAGAGGCAAAATCAATCAATGATGAATTAAATGTAGTTGAAGGTATGCAATTTGACAGAGGTTATTTAAGCCCTTATTTTATCACTAATGCAGAAAAAATGACAGTAGAGCTTTCAAGCCCTTATATCCTGCTTTTTGATAAAAAAATTGCAAATTTAAAAGATTTATTACCGGTTTTAGAACAAATTCAAAAAACAGGCAAGCCACTTTTAATTATCGCTGAAGATATTGAAGGTGAAGCGCTTGCAACTTTGGTTGTAAATAAACTTCGCGGTGTTCTTAATATTTCAGCCGTAAAAGCTCCAGGTTTTGGCGATAGAAGAAAAGCTATGCTTGAAGATATAGCAATTTTAACAGGCGGAGAAGTGATTTCTGAAGAACTTGGAAGAACTCTTGAAAGTGCGACCATACAAGATCTTGGACAAGCTTCTAGCGTAATTATCGATAAAGACAATACAACCATAGTAAATGGCGCAGGTGAAAAAGCAAATATCGATGCAAGAGTAAATCAAATCAAAGCACAAATTGCTGAAACAACTTCAGATTATGACAGAGAAAAACTACAAGAAAGACTTGCAAAATTAAGCGGTGGTGTTGCAGTGATTAAAGTAGGTGCAGCAACTGAAACTGAAATGAAAGAGAAAAAAGATCGTGTTGATGATGCTTTAAGTGCTACTAAAGCAGCAGTTGAAGAAGGTATAGTAATTGGTGGTGGTGCAGCACTTATCAAAGCAAAAGCTAAAATCAAACTTGATCTACAAGGTGATGAAGCAATTGGCGCAGCTATCGTTGAAAGAGCTTTAAGAGCACCTTTAAGACAAATTGCTGAAAATGCAGGCTTTGATGCAGGTGTGGTTGTAAATAGCGTAGAAAATGCTAAAGATGAAAACACAGGATTTGATGCTGCAAAAGGTGAATATGTTAATATGCTTGAAAGTGGAATTATCGACCCTGTTAAAGTAGAAAGAGTAGCTTTACTCAATGCAGTTTCTGTAGCTAGTATGCTTTTAACTACTGAAGCAACAATTAGTGAAATTAAAGAAGATAAACCTGCTATGCCGGATATGAGCGGTATGGGCGGAATGGGTGGTATGGGTGGTATGGGCGGAATGATGTAATATCTGCTCTAACCTCTTATCAGCAAGAAAAATTCTTGCTGATTACCAATTTAATTTAAAAACACTCCCTTGATTTTCTACAGATTCGCAAATAATCTTAATATCATTATCATCACAAACTTTTTTTACCAAAGAAAGCCCTATACCAAATCCTCCTTGATCGGTATTAAATCTTGTATATCTATCAAAAATTTGATTTAAATTTGACTTTGAAATTCCACAACCTGTATCCGCAATACTTAAAAAATTGGCTTTCAAAATTATAGAAATTACTCCACCTTTTTTATTGTATTTAATAGCATTGCTTATAAGATTATCAATCAATTTAGAAATTTGATTTTTAGGGGCAAAAATATTTGCTTGATTTAAATCAAGCTTTAGTGTAATTTTTTTTTGCTCAAAAAATACTTTAAAATATTCCAATCTTTCTTCAAGTAGCATTCTTAAATCAAATTTTTGTTTTTCTGTTTCTAAGGTATTAGGAAAATTATAAAAAACAAGATCAGAATACACTTGAGACAAACTTTTTGCAGCAAGCTTGATCCTTGTAAATTTAGCATTATCTCCTAAATTTTGATGCTCAAGTTGTTCTATACTCATCAAAATAACACTTAATGGAGTATTGAGTTCATGAGTTGAATCTTTAATAAAACGATTTAGTGTGCTGATTTTATCCTCTAAAGGCTTTAGAGCAATTTTTACTAGAATATAAGATATTAAGCCCAATATGCAAAAAGCCATAATAGCAAAACCAAAAACTTTCGTTCTAATCCAAAAAAGATCTTTACCAACATCTTCACCCTGTATTAAAATTTGCAAACCATCGTTAGTATTTACTTCTTCATTGCTAGCATGTCTTAAAAAATAATGATCCGCACTCATAGGAGCAAGGAAAAAAACCTTATTATCACAAATACCTCCACCTTTAAGCTCTATCTTTGCCTTTCTTAAATCAAAATCTATATTACTAAAAACAATCTTTTTAGCATCAAATATAGCAAATTTTAGTGCTGTGCTTTGAGCAATATTTTTTGCACTTATATCTATAGGGGTAAAACGAGAATTTAAGATGCTTATAACAATATTTCTATGATTTTCTCTCAAAGTGGCACCCTTTAAAACAACTAATTCTTCATATAATTTTTGATACCATAATGCAAAAAAAATAGTTAAAAAAATACCTGTAGTTGTTAGATAGATTAATAAAATTTGCCTAATGACTTTTTTAGCCATAGCAATATCCCCTGCCTCTTTGATTTATAATTTTTTCTTTTCCTAAAATTTTACGTAAATTTTTCACATAAGCCCTTAAACTTAGCTCACTAGGCTCCTCATCATAATCCCAGAGTTCTTCAAAAATTCTCTCTGTGCTTAAAAAGTTGTTTTTATTTTTAAGCAATAAAGACAAAAGCTTAATTTCTTTACTCGGTAAAGTCAAGGCTTTATTATTATAGTAAAGAATTTGTGTAGTAAATTCAAATCTAAATCCATCCCCTAAATCTTCAAAATCTTCATTTTTATGTGAAAAAGCTCTTTTAAGCAAAGCTTTAACCCTAATAGATAACTCAGCAAGTTCAAAAGGTTTTTTTATATAATCATCACAACCTGCATCAAAGCCTTGTTTTAAATCGTTTGTTGTATTTAAAGAAGTCATGAAAATTGCTGGAGTTTGCTTTCCGCTTTTTCTTAATTCTTTAAGCAATGAAAATCCATCTCCTAAAGGAACTTTTACATCTAAAATCCAAAGATCAAAATATCTTTCATAAGCTATATCTAAAGCTTCTTGCGCATTATTGCATAAAAATACTTCATATCCTTCATCATTTAAAAACTCTTCAACGATCTCACTCAAACTCAAATCATCTTCTAAAAGTAAAATTTTAGCAGCCATAATTTAAATCTTTCTAACTTCAAATCTCTTAAAATATATATCATTGTATCAAAATTCTTATCAATTATTTAATAAAATTTCATTTTTATTTAATTTATTTTTATCTATAATCCTTTTATATAAATAAATTTTTCCTTAAGGAGTTAAAATGCTTCCAAAATGGGATAATAGCTATAGTGTGCACAATGCTAAAATTGACGAGCAACATAAAAAGCTTTTTGAACTTGCTGCAAAAGTTGAAGTTGTATCAGATAGATCTGTAAGTAAAAATGAAGTCAAAGAACTTTTGGCTGAATTTTTTAATTATATGAAAGATCACTTTAATGATGAAGAAAAATACATGCAGCTAATAGGCTATCCAAATTTAGAAGAACATCGAAAAATACATAAAGAAATCATCCAAACCATGATTAATTTAATCAAAGATATCAAATCAACCAATGATCTTAAAGAAAAACTTTATATAGTGGCTAAAAAGTGGCTTTTAGAACACATACTATACGAAGACATGAAAGTTGAAAAATGGAGAAGTTCTTCTTTATCTACAGATGATGGCAGTGATATTAGCTTTGAAGCAGCAGAAGATGAAGATAATGAGCATCCACAATTTTATCTTTATATCTGTAATTGTCCTGGTAAAATTCACGATGTTCCTTATAACATTCATCAAAAAATAGAACTACAAGGTCACAAATTTACCTGCAAAACTTGTAAGCAAATTATAAAATTTTACAAAAAACATTCTTAAGGAGGATAAAATGAAACACAATGTAAAAACTTATTCTTTTAGAATGCCTTTAGAGCTTAAGGAGCGTTTGGATAATTTAAGTAAAAATCTTTCTAAGCCAAAATCAGCTATAATAAAAGAAGCTATAGAAGCTTATCTTAATGAAGTTGAAGATTTTTCTTTTGCTGTTAATGCCCTAGAAGAACTTAAAGATGGGGATTATCGAAAGGCGAGTAAAAAAATAGATAAAATTGTCAAAAATCTTCAAGAAAATTCTAATGATAACGAACTTGGTGATTTTGATTTTGCTATTGAAGCTTTAGAAGAACTTAAAGATGGGGATTATCAAAAGGCGAGTAAAAAAATAGATAAAATTGTCAAAAATCTTAAACAAACAAAATAAAAACTTTATCACAATTTTTTGTGATAAAGACTTATTAATTTTTTATGTTAAAATACATTTACGAATATTAAAATGGAGTTAAAAAGTGGCTCCGGATGTAGGATTCGAACCTACGACCAATCGGTTAACAGCCGACTACTCTACCGCTGAGCTAATCCGGAATATTTAAAAGTAAAATGTAATTATAGTGAAATTAAAAAACTTTGTCAAGGGTTTTTACACAAAAATGCATTTTTTATACAAAAAATTAATTTACTCCTTAACAATAACACTTTTTAAATTTCTAAAATAAAACAAATTTACCCCATCTTCATATAAATAATCAAGCTTCATTCCATGTGTTTCTAAAATAGTATTTACAATATAAAGCCCTAATCCAAAACTTGATTTTTGTTTTGATCCTTGAGTAAAAGCTTGAGTATAATATTCTAAAGTATTGTTAAGCTCAGGACCACGATTTTTAAAACAAATATAATCGTCTATAATATCAATTTGCACAAACCCATCTTCAGAATGTTTAATACCATTATCTATCATATTTTTAATCGCCGTAGTAAAAAGTTTAAAATCCACATTTACAAAAAAACTTTCTTCCATAAAAATACGTATATTGCTATCATCTCGCATTGCAATTTCTTTGGCTTCATCTAAAACATCTAAAATATTGTATTTTTTTCTATTTATAAAAGCAGCCCCTGAAGTAATTTGCTCAATAGCAGCAAATTCATTAATTAAAATTTCAAGTCTAGTAAAAACCCCATTTAAGCGCTCTTTATATTTATTATCTTCTATCATTTCTAAAGTTAAAAGCCCCTTAGTAATAGGAGTTTTGAGTTCATGCATAATATTTCTTAAAAAAAACTGACGAGATTGGTTTAGCTTTCGAATTTGAACAATGGCTTGATAAAAAGCTTCACTTACTTGTGAAATTTCATCCACCCCAGTGCTTACATCTTCTATATCACTAAGCTTTCCTTGGGCAAATTTATCAATTTGTTTTTTAAGTCTTTTGAGTGGTTTTAATTTTTTAAATATATAAATATAAAGTAATACAAGAATACAAATCACAGCTACAGCTATAGCTTTGATAATAAAATACCTATAGGTTTGATAATCTTGATCCTTATAAAGATAAACCTTTCCATCATAAATAATATTTAAATACACCTGTCTATTATAAGAAATAATCTCGATTAAGCCATTATTAACCTCAACTCTAGCTAAAACATCACCTCTAAAAAGAATTTTACGGATCTGCTTTGCTTCTGTTATCTCATCCATTTTATTATAATTTTTTGTCTGCTCTTCAAATTCTTTTTCACTGATAACTCCTGCAAAATTTAAGAGCCTTGCATTAGCTATTAAAGAATATTTTGTATTTAATTCTCTAGTATAATTTTGCTGATCGTATTCTATAAGCCACAAAAAGCCAAGTATAACACTAACCCCAGCAAAAATAAAAATAAAAGTTATAGTATAGAAAATCGAAGATTTGTTCATTGAGTAAGCTTATAACCTATTCCACGTATAGAGTGAATATATTTTGGAGTTTTTGGATCATCTCCCATCTTTTGACGAATTCTACTAATAATAACGTCTATACTTTTATTGCTAGAATCCTCACTAATAGAAGAACAATTATAAACAAGCTCTTCACGACTTACCACTCCACCCTCTTTTTTAATCAAATAGCTTAAAATATCAAATTCAGCATTAGTTAAAGTAAGCTCTTGTCCTTTCATGGTAATAATATGCTTATATTGATCATAAACAAGATCTTTTACACTTTTTGCTATGGCGCTTTTTGTATTTGAAATACGTCTTAAATGACTTTTAATACGTGCTTGTAATTCTTTTGGATTATAAGGTTTTGGTAGATAATCATCTGCTCCAAGCTCTAAAGCATTAACCTTATCTGTAATATCATGTCTTGCACTTGAAATAATAATAGGTGTATCATACTTTTTACGAATCTCTTCACACACTTCAAGCCCATCAAGCCCTGGCAAAGAAAGGTCTAAAATGATAAGCTGATACTCTTTTAATGCGAGCTTAGAAAGACCTATATAAGGCTCATGAGCTATATCAACTTTCATATCAAATTTTTCCAAATATTCAGCTGTAATTTCCGCTAATTCTAAATCGTCTTCTATCATAAGAATATTTGTCATAGTTTTCCTTTATTTTAAACTTAATTTTAATTTTAAACTAAAATTTATAACGAAAGGAAAATCCTTCCGTTATTTTTATTTAAGCACAAGCAAAGTCGCAAAACCATTGCGGTATACCCAAACTTTAGTAAATTCTTTTTTACTAACTTGTTTTAAGGCTTGTTCTAAATCTTTTAAATTTTTAATTTCACTTTGTCCAACACCTATGATAATATCACCCTCTTGGAAACCAGAATTTTTTCCTTTGCTCTTTTCTTTAACACTATCAACCAAAACACCATTAACATCTTTTGGAATTTGCAAACGATCCTTAAGTCTTGGATCTAAATTTCTCAAACTCAAACCATCAATCAAATCGCTTTGTACGCCTTTAGGATTTTCTTTTTCACCTTTAAGAGTAAAACTTGCTTGCTTATTTTCTCCATCTCTTTCGTAACTTAATGAAATTTTTTGACCAATCTCTAAAGTTCCTATATAATTTTTAAGATCAATAGGACTTTTTATAACCTTATCATTAACTTTAGTAACTAAATCTCCACGCTTAAGCCCTGCTTCATCAGCACTTGAACCTTTTTGAACATCAGTAATCAAAGCTCCTTCTTGATTTTTGTAAGCTTTTTTAGTATCACCTTGCAAAGCTGAAATAGTCACACCTAAAAATCCTCTATCAATCTTGCCTTTTTCAATAAGTTTTTTAGCTATATCTTTAACCATATTTGAAGGTATAGCAAAACCTATGCCGTTGTTTCCACCTCCGCGAGAAAGAATAGCTGAATTAATACCTACTAAATATCCACGACTATCCACCAAAGCTCCACCTGAATTTCCCGGATTAATAGAAGCATCTGTTTGTATAAAATTTTCATATTGATTTAAACCTATATTGTCTTTATTTAAAGCAGATATTATCCCACTTGTAACACTAAAACCGACTCCAAAAGGATTTCCAAGTGCAAAAACAACATCTCCTTCCATTAAATCATCAGAATTTGTGAAAGTAATAGCTGAAAGATTATTAGCCTCTATTTTTATAACAGCCAAATCTGTTTTTGGATCTTTACCTATAAGTTTTGCTTTATATTCTGTATCACTTCCTGGTAAATTTACTGTAATCGTATCAGCATCATCTACAACGTGATTATTTGTTACTATATAACCATCTTTTGAAATAATCACCCCTGATCCCAAAGAACTCACCACTTCTTTATCATTTTTTCCTTTTCTTTGAGGAAAATCAAAATCAAAAAATTGTTTAAAATAAGGATCATTAAAAAAATCATCCAAAGGGCTTGGACGATTCGCTCTTGTAATAGTTTTTGAGGTAGAAATATTAACCACTGATTTTTTTGCATCTTTAATAGAATCATGATAAGAAAGCACTGCATTTCCAGCAGCAGGGTTTACACGATTAGCCGTTGTAGTTGATTCGTTAAAATTAATACTTGCAGCAAATAAAGCACTCGCTAAACTTAATGATAAAAAAATCTTTTTCATTTCATTTCCTTTTATTCTTAAAGATAAATTATCTCGTAAAATATTTTACTGTCTTCATAGTATAAAACCGAAAATTTACAAAATTGTAAATAAAACCTTGAGTGATAAAAATTTATAAAACTTGATTGACTTAGGCTAAAGTTTATGTTATAATTTAATCCTTTATATAATCAAGTAAAAATTTTTAAGGAAATATAACATGAATAGTTTATACGAAACTCTTGGAGTTAGCAAAAACGCTAGTGCAGATGAAATAAAAAAAGCTTACCGTCGCCTAGCTAGAAAATACCATCCTGATATCAACAAAGAAAAAGGTGCAGAAGAAAAATTTAAAGAAATTAATGCTGCTTATGAAATTTTAAGTGATGAAAAAAAACGAGCTCAGTATGACCAATACGGCGATTCTATGTTTGGTGGACAAAGTTTTCATGATTTTTCAAGAAATACTGGTGGGGTAAATTTAGACGATATTTTAAAAGATCTCTTTGGAGGAGGCTTTGGTGGACGCTCAAGAGGGGGTTTTAACGGCTTTTCTTCAAAAGGCTTTAGCAGTGGTTTTGGAGGATTTGGAGGTTTTGAAGAAGAAAATTTAGACAGCAATCTAGAGCTTCACATTCCTTTTGAAAAAGCTGTTAAAGGCGGGGAACATAGTTTTAATTTTCAAGGCGAAACCATTAAATTTAAAATTCCACACGGTATAAAAGAAGGCGAGAAACTAAGAATTCGCTCTAAAGGAAAACAAAGCAGAAATGGAGCTAGAGGCGATTTAATCATTATTGTAAAAATAGAAGAAAGTCCTATTTACACAAGAGAAGATGATGATTTATATCAAAAGGTTGATATTTCTTTAAAAACTGCACTTTTTGGTGGAAAAATAAATATAAAAACACTCAAAGAAGGCAAGGAAGAAGCGACAATTAACATAACACCTAATTCAAAAAATAACCAAAAAATTCGTTTAAAAGGTTATGGGGTGCAAAATAGAAAAAGTGATATTTATGGGGATATGTATTTGATTTTAAATGTTGTTTTGCCAAATTTAGATGCTCTTGATGAAAAATTTATAGAACTCTTAAAAGAAAAATTACCTTAAAGAAAGGAATAAAATATGGAACACCATTATGATGAACCTGTATATTTAATCAGTGTTGTGGCTAAAGTTTTAAGCATACATCCACAAACCTTAAGGCAATACGAAAGAGAAGGGTTAATAGAGCCAAGTAGAACCGATGGAAAAATAAGACTTTATTCTCAAAGAGATATTGACCGTATTAAACTTATATTGCGTTTAACAAGAGACATGGGAATCAATCTTGCTGGGGTAGATGTTATCTTAAAATTGAAAAACCAACTTCACGAATTTGAAAATTTAATTGATGAACTACGCTTAGAATTAAGTAAACAACAAGATAAAGAAGCGACTAGTAAAGCCGTTGTTAAGCATAAAAATAGCTTTGATTTGATTTTTTATGAGAAAAAATAAAAAATAATGGATAATTTTTTAGAAATTTTTTTAATCACCGTTGCTATAGCTATAGTTTTAAATGTCATATTTAAAAAATTTGAAATTCCAACTATCATTGGATATATAGCTGCTGGAGAAATCATTTCTGAAATTTATCATTTAAGTGGCAAAGGCGAAATCACCCATATAGCCGAATTTGGTATAGTGTTTTTAATGTTTACCATAGGGCTTGAATTTTCTTTTAAGCATTTAATGGCAATGAAACAAGAAGTTTTTTTAAACGGCTCTTTGCAGATGCTTACTTGTGGCTTTGTTTTTATGCTACTTGCTATAGGAATTTTAGGACTTGGAGATAAAAGCGCTACCATAGTAGGCTTTGCACTAGCACTTTCTTCAACCGCAGTGGTGCTTAAAATTTTAAATGATAATGGCGATATAAATGAGCAATATGGCAGAAAAGCATTGGGAATTTTGTTTTTTCAAGATATAGCCGTTATTCCTTTGCTTTTGCTTGTAGATATTTTTTCATCCAACAATCAAAACATAGAAAAACTCCTTTTTACCACTTTAATTTCAGCACTTATTTTAATCACTTTATTATTTTTCATAGGTAAATATCTAGTGGATAGAATTTTTAGACTCATTATCCACACTTCTTCTCAAGAAATTTTTATTAGTACTGTTTTATTTATGGTTATTGGAGCAAGTTTTTTAGCAAATTATTTTGGATTTTCTTATTCTTTGGGTGCTTTTATAGCAGGTGCTTTGATAGCAGAAACAAAATATAAACACAAAATAGAAGCGGACTTGATCCCATTTAGAGATTTGCTTTTAGGGCTTTTTTTCATAACTGTAGGCATGCAAATTCAACTTGATGTAGTGGCACAAAATTGGTTTTTAATCATAGTTTTAACCCTTCTTGTAATGGCTTTAAAATTTGGCATAGTTTTTGGCTTTTTATTTCTTTACACCAAAAAAAGAGTAGCGCTTAAAACAGCTTTTGCCATAGCTCAAATTGGCGAATTCGCCCTAGCAATTTTTTCTCTTTTACAAGCAAAAAATATGCTTGATATCAAAACTTCACAAATTTTAATTGTTGTTTCTATTTTAACCATGATTATCACGCCTTTTATTTTAAACAATATAAGAAAAATTACCAATGTTGTAGAAGATATAGCACTTAATACCAACGCTGTGCAAAATATTGACAGCAATATCAAGCTTAAAAATCATCTTGTTGTTTTTGGCTATGGACGCTTAGGACAAGAAGTCGTACAAAAAATCAAAAACTCAGGCGTACCTTATCTTGTTTTAGAAAGTGATTTAAATTTAGTAGAACTTGGAGTTAGTCGAGGTGAAAATGTCGTTTTTGCCAATGCTGCTCAAGAAGAAACCTTAAAAATTGCCAATATAGAAGAATGTGCCGTAGCTATTATCACAGTTACAAATGAAGCTAAACTTGAAATTTTATGTCAAGTGCTAGCTAATTATCCAAAACCTATAGATACTATCATTCATGTAAATGGAACTTTGAAAAAGATGCTTTTTTCAAGCATAGATGAAAATATACGCATCATTCGCTCTGAAAAAGTAATCGCTAGAAATTTAGTTCAAGAAGCGCTAGAATGTCGCATTCATAAAAATACCTAAGGAAGAATTTTGACAAAAAATGAAGAAAAAGCCTTACGTGTAAAATACCTAAGAAATCTTGAAAAATTTTTCAATGGCGCCATATCTGCGCTTAAAAAAGAAGATTTTGATAAAACTAAATTTGAAGAAAGAATGTTAAAAAATGCTAAATTTTTTGAAAGAAATCCCGCAGTAAATCTTAACTCAACCTATGCAAAAAATCTTGAATTTTTTGTCAATGCTTGTTTAGATTTTTCCAAAGAAAAAAGTGAACTTTTAAATCTTGCCAATGCTTTAGATAAGCAAAAAAAACAAGGTGAGAAAAAAGAAAAACATAAAAATTATTTAAAGGATTATGAATGATTAATGTATTTTTTGATATGGATGGAACTTTAATCGATAGTGCAAATGCCATTTCTTGTGCAGTTAATGAAATAAGGCAAGATTTAAACCTAGCCCCACTTTCAAGAGAAATCATTATGCAAACCATCAATACTCCTAATATTGACTGGGAAAAAGAACTTTATAATATAGAAAATTTCCATCATTCTAGTTTTAAAGAAGGCTATGAAAAATATTTTGTCAAACACTATGAACAAAGCGTGGTGCTTTTTGAAGGAGTGAAAGAACTTTTAGAATTTTTAAAAAGCAAAAATTGTTTTTTAGCTATTGCCACTAACGCCCCTCAAAACTCGCTTTCAAGTATACTTAAAAAACACGATATCATTCCTTATTTTGATAAAATTTTAGGTATAAGTTTAGGCATAGAACCCAAACCTCATCCTATGATGCTAGAGCTTTTAAAAAGCGAAGCTCCATATAAAACAAGCGTTTTTATAGGGGATAGTCAAAAAGATAAAGAATGTGCTAAAAATGCTAATTTGTCTTATTTTCATGCCAAATGGTATCAAAAAGATTTAAAAGAAAATGAATTTAGCAACGCTAGTGAACTCAAAGGCTTTTTGCAAAAGTATTTATAAGTTTTTTAATGAAATTTTAGTTAAAATTAGAAACAAATTTTAAAAAGAGTAAATTATGAGTGAATTATTAATAGAAATTGGCACAGAAGAATTACCTGCTATTCCTTTGTTAAAAGAATTAGCTAATATAGAAAAAAAATGGAAAAATGTTTTAGAAGAATATCGCTTGGTAAGTGATTTTAAATTTTATTATACTCCGCGTCGTTTAGTTTTTTTTCATGAAAATTTTGCAGATAAACAAGAAGATAGTTTTGCTGAATTTATAGGAGCACCTAAAAATGTTGCTTATAAAGATGGAGTTTTAACTCCTGCGGGACAAAGCTTCCTGCAAAAAGCAGGGATCAGTGAAAATGAACTCGCTTTTAAAGAAATCAAAGGTAAGGAAGTTTTATATCATCAAAAAGCTATCAAAGGTTTACAAAGTCAAGAAATTTTAGGAGAAATGGTAGAAAAATTTCTAAAAAGTCTTAGTTTTGGCAAAAGTATGCGTTGGGGTGCAAATTCTTTTGAATTTATTCGTGCGATCCGTTCTATAGCTTGCATTTTAAATGATGAACTTGTTGATTTTCAAAGTTATGGGGTAAAAAGTGCTAAAAAAACTTTCATTCACAGAAGTGTAAGTTATGATTTGAAAGATTTTAACAATGCAAAAGAATATTTTGAACTACTAGAAAAAAACTATATTATCCTTGATCCAATCAAAAGAAAAGAAAAAATACTTGAACAATTTAAACTCATAGAAAGTCAAAAAAATATACAAATTGGAGAAGATGAAGAGCTTTTAGCTGAAGTAGTTGCTATCACAGAATATCCTAATGCACTTTTAGGAAGCTTTGAAGAAGAATTTTTAGAAATTCCTAGCGAAGTCATCATCACTTCAATGAGAGAAAATCAACGCTATTTTGCGGTTTTTAACGACAAAGGCTTAAGTAATCATTTTATAGTAGTAAGCAATGCAGTATGTAAGGATTATTCAAAAATCATACATGGAAACGAAAGAGTTTTGCGTGCAAGACTTAGCGATGCAATGTTTTTTTATCAAAATGATTTACAAAATGGTTTACAACCTGAAAAACTTGCCAAAATGACTTATCTTGAAGGTTTAGGCACAATGCAAGATAAAAGTTTAAGAGAGATTAAAATTGCTGAAATTTTATGTCAAATGCTTCATAATGATAAAATCGAAAATATCAGCACAGCACTAAAATACGCCAAAGCAGACTTAGCCACACAAATGGTTTATGAATTTACTGATTTGCAAGGCATTATGGGAAGTTATTATACGCAAAAAATGGGCTTAGATTATGAAATTTGCCTAGCCATCAAAGAACAATATCTTCCTAATTCTGAACAAGCTCCACTTCCAAGCACAGAATTTTCAAGCATAGTAGCCCTTGCAAACAAGCTTGATACCCTTATAGGACTTTTTAGTATAGGAAAAATTCCAAGCGGAACAAAGGATCCTTATGCCTTAAGAAGAGCAGCCAATGGGATCATTAAAATCGCTCTAAATTTAAATAAAGAATTTGATATCCAAATTTTATTAGAAAAACTTTCAAGTCATTATAAAAGCTTTGATATGCAAATTTTAAAAGATTTTATTTTTGAAAGACTTTATACTTTTTATACGGTCAATGCTTCTTTTGTAAAAGCGGTTTTAAGCTCACAAAATACAGATCTTATTCATATCAATCAAAGCGTAAATGCTCTTATAAAACTTAGCAAAAAAGATAATTTTAATGAAAATTTTGCAACCTTTAAAAGACTAGCCAATATCGCCACTAAAAATCCTCATAAAGTTGATGAAAGTCTTTTTACTCAAGAAGCAGAAAGCAAACTTTACAAAGCTTTTCAAGAAAAAACTAAAGCCAACTCTTTACAAGAAAAACTTGAAAATCTTTTTGCACTCAAGCCTTTTATCGACGAGTTTTTTAATCAAGTAATGATTAATGCTGAAGATGAAAAACTTAAAAATAATCGCCAAGCTTTGGTTTATGAAATTTATGCGGAGTTTTTAAAAATCGCCGATCTTAAAGAGTTAAGCCTATGAAAGCCTTATGGCTTTTTTTAAGCCTTACTCTTTGGCTTTTTGGAGCTCAAAATTTAGAACTCATCAAAGGTCAAGCTTTATTTTTGGAGCTAGATAAGAAAGATTTTTTATCTTTAAAAAATAATGATAAAAATATTCTCACCTTTGCACATCCTAAAAATCAAGAAAAAATTCTAGCTATTTTTTCCTTACCTTACAAAAATCCCCCGAAAAATACAAAACTTATCGCATTTTATAAAAATAAAAAAGAAGAAATTTTCATAAAAACTTTAGAAGGTAATTATAAAAGTGAAAAATTGCAAGTTGAAAACAAAAAGATTTTTCCGCCAAAAACCGTACAAGAACGCATCGCTAAAGAATTAAAAGAAGCCAATGCGATTTATAGCTCTTATACTCCAAAAGCTTTATTTAACGGTGCTTTTAATATACCTTTAAAATCTTTTATCACAAGTGATTTTGGTAAAGCAAGAACTTTTAATGAAAAAGTAGCAAGTTATCACAGTGGAACAGACTTTAGAGCTGCCACAGGAACGCCTATTTATGCAGCCAATTCAGGCATAGTAAAAATTGCAAAAGATCGTTATTTTGCAGGAAATTCAGTAGTCATTGATCATGGTTTTGGAATTTATTCACAATACTATCATCTTTCTAAAATCGATGTTAAAGTAGGACAAAAGATAAAAAAAGGTGAGCTTATAGGACTTAGCGGGGCTAGCGGTAGGGTAAGTGGGCCGCATTTGCATTTTGGAATTTTAGCTGGAGGCAAACAAGTCGATCCTTTGGATTTTGTCTCCAAATTTAATGCTATTTTTCAATGAAATTTAGTGACTTTTTCCATGCTTGGCTCCATGAGAGCTATTATAAAAATGCTGTAAGTATAGGAAAAAACGGAGATTTTTTTACTGCTGTGAGCGTAGGAAATCTTTTTGGCACACTTTTAGCCAAGCATTTTTTAAATTTAATAGATAAAAAAATTTTACAACTCCCTTTAGAACTTGTAGAAATAGGCGCTAATGAAGGCTATTTAAGTCGTGATTTTTTATCCGCTTTGCTTGAATTAAGACCTGAAATTTTTTCTCAAATTTCTTTTTTCGTCATAGAACCGCATGAAAAATTAAGAGCTTTACAAAAAAACACTTTAGAAGGAGTGGAATTTACTCACAAAAATAACCTTAAAGAATGCCATTTTAAGAACGCTTTTTTCTTTTGCAATGAACTTTTTGATAGTTTTACTTGCGAACTTATAAATCATGATAAAATGGCATTTGTAGAAAATTTTAAACTTATTTTTAAAAATATGGATGAAAATTTAATCACAAAATGCAAAGCTTTAAATTTTACAAAAGGCGAACTCAGCTTAGAACTTGAAAATTTTTTTAAAGATTTAGATCAAGCTTGCGATAGATTTGTATTTGCAGGATTTGACTATGGAACTTTTAATGTACAAAATTTTAGCTTAAGAATCTATCAAAAGCACGAAGTTTTTAGCCCTTTTGAAGTATCTTTAAAAGATTTTTTCGGCAAAAGCGATCTAACTTATAATGTTAATTTTACCCATCTTCAAAAACTCATCAAAGCATATGATTTTAAACCTTTAAATTTTAAAAAACAAAGTCTTGCTTTAATGGATTTTGGTTTTGAAGATTTATTAGAATACACAAAAAATAAAAACATTAAAACTTACGAAAGTTTTTTATCTCAAGCTAAAATTTTATTTTTTAATTTTGATGAAAAATTTCATTTTTTCGAATTTCAAAAAAACTAAAATTTTATATTTTTCATACTTGCTAAACAAACTCCCTCCCTTAAACCCTCATCAATGACTAGAAGTTTATGTTTATCAAACAAAGCATAAAACAGCAAACAACCTGCACTCAAATAATTTTTTCTCATCATGCCTACTTCTTTTATAGCCTTTTTTTCTTCCATATGAAAAAGTTTAATAGCATAATTTAAAAAATCCTTATGGCAAAGTTTTTTACCATTTACTCTAGTTGTTTCATACTTTTCATAGCTTATATTTTGTTTTAATGCGCTAAGCGTAGTAGGAACTCCGGAATTTAAAACCACCGCTTTAACTCCTAAAGAACGAAGTTCCTTTTTAATCATAGCCACCTCATCAAAAGCCATAAAAGCTAAATGCTTTAAATAGGGATTTGCAATTAAAAAATGAATTTTAAGTTTTTTATCTTTAATATTGATGATAAATTTAGGATATTTTTTTATCAATTTTTTGTAAGAAATACAAGATTTATAATAAGAATGGCAATTTTTTTCATAAAAACTAATAATACCAAAATCAAAACTTTTAAAACTTTTTCCAAAAGAAAGCTCACAAGAAGCCCCTCCTAAATCACAATACGCAAACTCTCCCCAAATTTTAAGCCTTCTTAAGCCCACTTGCATACCTAAAACACTGATCTTAGCTTCACTTTTGGCATCTATAAGCTTAAAATCAATCCCAAATTCTTCTTTTAAATGGGCAAAAATTTCATTTGTATTGCTTGCTTTTCTAAAAGCTGCAGTCGCTACAGCTCTTGCTTTGCTTAAATCTTGCTCTTTAGTCAAAATACTCAAAGCATTTTTTAATCTTTGTATGGCTTCTTTAGAAATTTCTCCACTTTGATTTAGATTTTTCGCTGCTCCAATAACAAATTCATATTCTTTTAATTTATTTAATTTTTCATCTATTTGCACTGCTCTTAAAGTATTTGAACCAAGATCTATACCTAACATGACTTTCCTTGTTTGATTTTATAGTATAATAGCAAAAAAGTTCTAAAGGAAAAATATGCTTTTAGGTGTAAATATCGATCATATCGCAGTGTTAAGACAAGCTAGAATGGTAAATGATCCTGATCTTTTAGAGGCTGCTTTTATAGCAGCTAAACACGGAGATCAAATCACTTTGCATGTAAGAGAAGATCGCCGTCATGCTCAGGATTTTGACTTGGAAAATATCATAAAATTTTGCAAAAGCCCTATCAATTTAGAATGTGCTTTAAATGATGAAATTTTAAATTTAGCTCTTAAACTCAAACCCCACCGTGTTACTTTAGTGCCTGAAAAAAGAGAAGAGCTTACTACAGAAGGGGGGCTTTGTTTAAATCATGCTAAATTAAAACAAAGCATAGAAAAACTTCAAAGTGTAAACATTGAAGTTTCGCTTTTTATCAATCCTAGTTTAGAAGATATAGAAAAATCAAAAATTTTAAAAGCCCAATTCATAGAGCTTCATACAGGACATTATGCGAATTTACACAACGCACTTTTTAGCAATATCTCTCATACTGCTTTTGCCTTAAAAGAACTCAATCAAGATAAAAAAACCCTGCAAGCTCAATTTGAAAAAGAATTGCAAAATTTAACACTCTGTGCTAAAAAAGGCACAGAATTTGGTTTAAAAGTAGCCGCAGGACATGGTTTAAATTACAAAAATGTAAAACCTATAACAAAAATTAAAGAAATTTGTGAGCTAAATATAGGACAAAGCATTGTAGCAAGATCTGTATTTACAGGACTTCAAAACGCTATTTTAGAAATGAAAGAACTTATTAAAAGATGAAAAAACTAGCCATTAGCATAGGCGATATAAACGGCATAGGACTTGAAATTTTAGTGCGTTCTCATGAAGAACTAAGCAAAATCTGCACACCTTTTTATTTTATCCACGAAAGCTTGCTTGATAAAGCTTTAAAACTTTTAAATTTAAAACCTTTTAATGTAAAAATCGTAGCTTTTAAAGATAAAAAAGACTATGAGTTTAAATTTCTTAAAAAGCAAAATTCTCTTGAAATTTACTCTTTTTGCCTTCCTTTAGGCTTTAAAGTGGATGAAAATTTTGAAATCAAAGCCGGAGAAATAGATGCAAAAAGTGGACTTTATGGTTTTTTAAGCTTTAAGGCGGCAAGTTATTTTGTCTATGAAAAACACGCCCATGCCTTGCTTACTCTACCTATACACAAAAAAGCTTGGGAAGACGCAGGACTTAAATACAAAGGACATACCGATGCTTTAAGGGATTTTTTTAAAAAAAATGCCATTATGATGCTAGGTTGTAAAGAGCTGTTTGTAGGACTTTTTAGCGAACATGTACCTTTAGCTAAGGTGAGTAAAAAAATCACTTTTAAAAATTTAAGCATCTTTTTAAAAGATTTTTACAAAGAAACGCATTTTAAAAAAATAGGGCTTTTAGGTTTTAATCCTCACGCTGGAGATTACGGAGTCATAGGCGGAGAAGAAGAAAAAATCATGGAAAAAGCTATAACTTTTGTTAATGCCTTTTTACGCTCTAAAAAAGATGAAAAATTTTTCAAAAAAGCTTTAAAAGATGAAAATTTACAAAAAGAATTGCTTTTAAGTTTTAAAAACAAGGGTGTTTATCTACCCTATCCTTTAGTAGCTGATACGGCTTTTACTAAGGCTGGTTTAAAAAACTGCAATCGCTTGGTGGCTATGTATCACGATCTTGCCCTTGCTCCTTTAAAGGCCTTGTATTTTGATAAAAGCATCAATGTGAGTTTAAATTTACCTATCATACGCGTCAGCGTTGATCATGGTACGGCCTTTGATAAGGCCTATAAAAATGCTAAAATCAACACTAAAAGTTATTTTGAAGCGGCTAAATTCGCAATTAATTTAAATCCTAAGGCTTAATTTAGCCCTAGAATCAATCAAATCTTCTTTAGCTAAGCTGTCTATAAAATCTTGCAAATCTTTATTGGTATTTAAACTTTGAGCGAGTAAATTTCATATTTATCAACTTTATTTTTAAAAATTTGCTTAAAAATTCTTTGATCTTTGTATCTTTATTTGCTCTTTGCATAAGCTTCTTGCATGCAATCACTTGCATTGAGTAAAGGTAAAATAGGATTTTCCCCTGCTTTTGTATTTTACATATTTTTTATACAAATTTTTCTTTCTTTGACCATCTTTTTTGAAATGGCTTTAAAATATTTTTTCATCTTTTTATCTGCTTTTTTGAAATATTTTGATATAAACTGCTATAGAATTATCTGCTAAAGCAAGTTTGTTATTCTCAAATTCATTACATATACCAATTTCATATCATAAGCTCATCATCACTTTTGCCATCATCTTTGATTTTAGAGCAATCAAAACTAGGTTTTACTTCATCTTTATAAATAAGCTCATCAAAACTCAAAGCCCCTAAACTCATCAAACTTAAACCAAGCAATAAAATAATTTTTTTCATTATTTACATTTAAAAATTTTTATTTTATTATAATGCGTTTTTATTTTTATAAGGAAATTAAAATGCAAAATTACAAAAAAGCTCTTTTTGCACTAGCTCTTAGTGCTTTTTGTATGGGTGTAACCGAATTTGTTATGGCAGGAGTTTTGGTTGATGTTGAAGCGTATTTTAGCGTAGATGCAAAAACTGCGGGCTATCTTACAACCTTATATGCCATAGGTGTTGTTATAGGTGCTCCTCTTATTACTATACCTTTAAGTCGTTTTCACAGACATACACAACTTTTAATCAATCTTGGAATTTTTGCTTTAGCAAATTTCATTATCTTTTTTAGCCAAAATTTCTATCTTACAGCGTTTGCGCGTTTTGTAGCAGGAACACAACATGGAGTATTTTTTGTCATTGCTACCTTAGCTGTAAGTGCTATAACCCCAGATGATAAAAAATCAAGCGCTCTAGCTATAATGGTCACAGGACTTACTGTAGCCTTGGTTACTGGAGTGCCACTTGGAACTTTCATAGGGCATTATTTTGGCTTTAAATTTATCTTTTTACTTATTTTTATCATTACAAGCCTAGCATTTTTTGGAGTATGGCATATGATGCCCAAAAATTTACATCCTAGTCCAACAAGTCTTAAAAATCTAATCCCTGCTTTTTCGCATCAAAATTTGTTAAAAACTTATACTATAACCATTTGTAGCTGTGGGGCTCAATTTGTTCTTTATACTTATTTGCAAAAATTACTCGTAGAAATAAGCAGTTTTAAAGTCCAAGATACAGCTTATATCTTACTTTTATATGGAATTTGTGCAATTTGTGGGAATTTATGGGGCGGAAAAATAGTAGATAAAAAAGGTGCTATTTTTTCCCTGCGTCTTATTTTAAGCATACAAGTTCTAGTATTTTTAAGCGTATTTCTCACCATGCATTCTAAAATTTTAATCATTTTTAGCGTAGCTTTGATAGGATTTTTTGCCTTTTCCACTATACCTGCGCTAAAAATGCTTAGCATTGCTAAAGCTAAACGCCATACTTATAAAGTCATAGACAGCACAGTAAGTGTAAATGAAGCAGCTTTTAATGTAGGCATAGCTTTAGCAAGTTTTTTAGGTGGGATTGTTTTAGCAGGATTGGGCATAGAATTTAATGCTTTATTTTCGGCACTTTTTGTAAGCCCTGCTTTGATTTTTGCCTTACTTTTTGCCAAAGATAAATTAAATTATAAAAAATTTCAAAGAAAAAGTTTAAAAAAGATATAAATTGGAATAGAAATTGCTTGTTTGTTTAATGTAAAGTTAAATAAAGGAGGAGAAAATGGTAGTAGATAATACTCAAAAAACATCAAATGCTATTTTTAGCACCACAACAAAGGTTAAAGAGAAAAATACTTCAGCAGATGAATTTCAAGCCACATTAAATGAAGTAAAAAACAAAGAAGAAAAGGAAGAAGAAAAAACAAGCTCAAGCAAATTTACTAATGAAGACATTGATCTTGGTGTTGTTAGAGAAGATTTTAGATCTTATGCTTGGCAAAAAATGAGAGAAGATCAATACAAAAAAAATGAGGAGACTTTGCTAAATAAGCTTTTTGCTACAATTGACGCAGGAAATGCCACAAACAATACAAAGGCTTAATATACAAATCAATCAAAACTCAAATTACATAAACGAGAATTCCAATAATTCTCGTAAATTTTCTAATAACTCCAGATAAGATGAAAAAATTTATTATTTCCTTTATATGAAGCAAATATAGAAAAATTGACCAATTTAATTTATCAATTTCTGTTATAATTTTGCCAAAAACAAAGGAAAATAATGATTTTTATTGATGCTTGCTTTAAAAAACCTACACCCTATACCCCTATTTGGATGATGCGTCAAGCAGGAAGATATTTGCCAGAATATATGGAAGTAAGAAAACAAGCGGGCGATTTTCTCTCTTTGTGTAAAGACTATAAAAAAGCTTCTGAAGTTTCTTTACAGCCTATTGATATTTTAGATGTAGATGCAGCAATCATTTTTTCAGATATCTTAGTTGTTCCTCTCGAAATGGGCATGAATTTACATTTTGAAAAAGGAGAAGGACCTGTTTTTGATAATCCTATTTCAACCCTAGAAGACTTAGAAAAACTTGACGATCAAAATGCGCATAAAAAATTAAATTATGTCTATGATGCCTTAAAGCTTACAAGAGAAAAATTATCCCAAAACAAGGCTTTAATAGGATTTTGCGGAAGCCCTTGGACTATAGCTACCTATATGATAGAAGGAAGTGGAAGTAAAAATTATGCAAAGTGTAAAAAAATGCTTTATCAAAACCCAGAACTTTTACATAAAATTCTAAACAAACTAACTCAAGTTTTAAAACTTTATTTAGAAGAGCAAATTAAAGCAGGTGCCAATGCTGTACAAATTTTTGATAGCTGGGCAAGTGCTTTAGAATACGATAAGTTTTTTGAATTCTCTTTTAATTATATGCTTGAAATTTCAAATTTTATTAAAAGCAAATACTCAAATATACCTGTAATTTTATTCCCTAAAGGCATTAGCGGTTATTTAGATAGAATCGATGGTAATTTTGATGTTTTTGGAGTTGATTGGAGCACTCCGCTTGATTTAGCACGTGATAAACTATCGCACAAATACACTCTTCAAGGCAACATGGAGCCTTGCAGACTTTATGATAAAAATGCCATTAAAGAAGAAGTAGAAAAAATACTAAAAACCATGCAAAATAAAGCTCATATTTTCAACTTAGGACATGGGATCTTGCCTGATATTCCTGTTGAAAATGCAAAATATTTTATCAAGCTTGTACAAGAAAGTTCAGCTAAATGAAAATACTCTTTGGTCCTGTTAGCTCAAGGCGTTTTGGAAGATCTTTGGGTATAGATTTAAGCCCTAGCAAAAAACAATGCAATTTTGATTGTGTTTATTGCGAGCTTGATCCAAAAAAAGCCCAAGAAAAACAGGATGAAATTATCAGCATAGATAAAATTATCTCCGAAGTTAAAGCCATGCTTGAAAAAAATGTTGAATTTGATTTTCTTACCCTTACTGCCAACGGAGAGCCTAGTCTTTATCCTTATTTAAATGAGCTTATTTTATCTTTACGCAGCATTGCTAAAGATAAAAAATTGCTTATTTTAAGCAATGGTACAGCTGTATTAAATGAAGACAAATTTAATGCTTTGCTAAAACTAGATGTGGTCAAATTTAGCCTAGATAGTGCAGTTGCTAAAACTTTTTATCGTATTGATAGAGCTTTAAAAAACATTGACTTAGAAAAAATGATAGAAAAAATGGCAGATTTTAGAGCCAGGTTTAATGGAGATTTGATTATGGAAATTCTAATTGTTAAAGATCTTAATGACAACGAAGAAGAATTTAAAGCGCTCAATCAAGCTTTAAAAAAAATCATGCCTTTAAGAGTTGATCTAAGTACCATAGATAGACCTCCTGCTTATGCCGTTAAAAAAGTAAGCGAAAAAAAACTTTTAGAACTTTCCAAACTTATAGATTCTACTCCTGTACTCTTAGCCAAAAGGCATTATGAAGGTGAAAAACTAAGCTTCAATGAAGAAGAATTATTAAAAATGCTTCATTTACGCTCACAAAGCGAAATAGACATAGAAGCGAAATTTGATGAACAATCCAAAACTCTCTTAAATCAACTTATCAAAGAAAAAAAGGTAAAAATTCTCGATTTAGCTGGAGTTAAATTTTATAAAGTTTAGGCCTTTGGCAAATACTTTCTAAGTAAAGTTATAAGATCATTTCTACTTACATCACTTAAAACTTCGCTCACACAATCAAAATCCCTAACTTTTTCCTTTGAAAAAAAGATGATATGGCTTTGTGGATGCTGTTTTTTATAAGCACTTAGCAAATTTCTCATTTGCTCAAGATCAAATTTAATTAATTCATAATCAAGCAAAATCAAACGATAAGTCTCCTTGCTTAATTCTTGTTTTAATTGACTAAAAGAATTTATACATATATTTTTATCGCATTGTTTTTCTATTATATTGAAAAATAAGGTTGCATCAAAATCATTTTGTTTAAAAAGCAATACATTATTTTGATAAGGGGTTTTAAATTTTAAAGTGCAAACCTTATCAAGCTTGTTTTGCAAAATATTTTCAAGATCTTTTTTTTCAAAAGGTAAAGTTAAAAAATACTCATAATGTGTATTTTTATGCCGACCCATCACTATAAAATCATAGTTTTTCTTTACATTTTCATTTAAAATTTTATCCTTGATAAAAATCAAATGAAAGTCATTAACATCAAAACTTAAATTTTTAAAACAAGTACTTTCTATGCCAAAATACGAAAGTAAATTTGCAAGTAAAAAATTTTCAAGCTCATCATTATTAACTATAGCCACACTTGCTTCAAACTGCAAAACCTTTCCATGAGATGTCCCTATAATGCTTTTATGATGCTCTAAAGCCTCATTTAATTCTAATCTAATTTGATCTTTTTGAGAATTTAAGGCATTTAAAATCAAAGAATTAATTTCTTTATTATACCCTTCATTTAAGCAACGCATTGCATTGGATATATTTCCAAGCTGATATAAATTTTCTTCTAATAAATGCAAATATCTGTCTTTTTCATGGGATATTTTAGTTAAATTTTGTCCCGTAGTTTCAAATTTTTCCTTTAACAAATCAAGCGCACTATCAACATCAATCTTTTTTTGAAAATTTAAAAAATCATTTTGCATGCAAAAAATTTTTTGATATATTTTGTTTATATTTCTATTTTGTCTAAAAGCAAAAATAAAAAGTGTTAAAGATAAAACAAAAATGCTAGAAAACATACCTATTTTCAGTTGTTCAGCAACACTATCAAGCTTTGAGATATCAATACTTAAATACGCTAAAATTAGATTAAAAATAAAAATTATCCCTGCTAATATCAAATCAATTTTCCTTTATTTTTTGCGCCGCTTTCTTGCCTACAAGCATTGCAAGATCTTTAAAATCAGCCTTATATATAGATTCGAAATTTCCATAATACGCTAAAAGTTTTTGTATAACCCCTGAACTAAGTCCTAAATTTGCAAGCTTAGAACTTTTCAAGTCCTGTTTTTTCTTAGTATTTTGATGAAAGCTGATAGCAAAACGGTGCGCTTCATCTCTTAATTTCTGTAAGAATTGTAGTTTTTTATCGTTAATACTTAAGCTAAATTCTCCTTTTAAGGAATGAATTTTATCCTTAGCACCTCCTTTAGCCCTATGTGCTTTTGCATCGATCTTTTCTTTTGAAATAGCTAAAATATCGACATTTGCCCCACTACTTACAATAATTTCTTTAGCCAAATCAAGCAAAACCTTTCCTCCATCTATAAGCCATAAATCAGGAGGGGGTATTTTATCAAAGTCCAAAGCCCTACGCGTTAAGACTTCACGCATTTGATCATAATCATTTTTATGTTTTAAATGAAATTTTCGATATTTTGACTTATCCCAAGAATTTATTCTATAAGTTACCATAGCTCCAACATTTGCCACGCCTTGCAAATGAGAATTATCAAAAATTTCTATATTATTTGGTAAATTTTCAAGCTCAAAATAAGACTTTAATTCTTTTTGTATAGTAAAATCATGATTTTTTTGCTCTTTTTCTATATTTAAAAGGGCATTTTGAAAAGCCAAATCACAAATTTTTCTTTTTTCTCCTATTTTAGGGATTTTAATACTGATTTTTTTATCAAACCTTTGACTTAAAATTTTTTCTAAAAGTATTCTATCTTCAAATTCTTCATAAACATAAATAACATTTGCAAGTAAAGGAATATCCATGCTAAAATTTTCTAAAATCAGTTGCTTATAAATTTCATTTTTATCCCATTGTATATCATTTTTTATAGGAGTAATCTTAGAATTTGCACTGATAATTTTTCCATTTTGCACCACAAAACGTAAGGTTGAAAGCATGGAATTTTCAAAGGCTAAAGCAAATACTTCAAAATCTTCTAATTTTGCAATATCTATTTCAACCTTAACTTCCAAATCTTTAATCGTTGCAATCTGATCCCTTACTTTAGCTGCTTCTTCGTAATTTTCATTTTGCGCTAAAACAAGCATTTGTTTTTCTAAATTTTTTATTAAAATACTAGGATTTAAAAGTGCGTGCATAGCCTCATCTAAAATTTCAAGGTATTTTTCTTTGCTGATACGTTTATCACAAGGCGCAAGACAACGAGAAATTTGATAAAAAATACAAGGGGATTTACAACTTGCTTTTTGCTTTAAAGGATAGTATAAATAAAGCGCATCTAAAAGCTCTCTAGCGCCTTTAAAAAAAGGACCAAAATATTTGATTTTGCTTTTTTTTACCAATTTTCTAGTGATCTCAAAGCGTGGGAATTCTTCTTCAAAATCCACATAAATATAAGGATAAGTTTTATCATCTCTTAGTAAAATATTATATTTTGGATGCAGTTGTTTGATAAAAGAATTTTCTAAAATCAAAGCATCAGCCTCTGAATTAGTAGAGATAAATTCCAAATGCACTGTTTCTTCAATCATTTTTTGAATTCTTAAAGAATTTCTTGGACTTGCATGTAAATTTGGAGCAAAAGCAAAATAAGATTTGACACGATTTTTAAGATTTTTAGCCTTACCTACATATAAAAGCTTTCCTTCTTGATTGAAGTATTGATAAACTCCAGCACTATTGGGAAGAGTTTTTAGCTCATTTTCTAAATTCTCTTTAGTCAAGATTAGAACCTTTTTTTATAAGTTCTCTTAAATCTTCAAATTTCTTAAATAATTTTTCATCTTTAAAGCAATTTTTAAATTCACCCTTAGAAAGCTCCAAATAAAAATTTTTAGAGAGTTTTTCATCATTTTTGTTTTTATTTACTACATAAGTGTATTTTTGGGAAAAAATTTTTATATCTTTTATATCAACAAATCCGCTTAAAGGATATTTTTGTCCATATGCTTTTATGAGAAATTTAATATAAATTTTGCTATCATCATGATTTAATTCTTGATAAGCTGCTGGATGTAAGGTTATTATATTTAAAATATGATTTTTTACATAAATTTTAGCAATCAAACGTTGCTTAGCAAGCGGAAAAGAACTTAAAAAATCTTTGCAAAAAAATAAGGTTTTTAAAGGCTTATAATGAGGTTTATCCATCAATTCATTAATAACAGCACTAGCGTTTTTAGTCATCTTAATATTATTTCTTTTTCTCATAAGATGATTTTAGCATTTCTTTTCTTAATTTTCTTCTGTGCTTGCGGATATAAAGGCAACCCTCAATACACAAGCTATGAACAAAATGGTTCGGTAAAAACCATTAAAAAATACGAACAATTACATAGGTGGTAAATAATGAAAAAAGCAGATATTTTAGTTTTAGACTTTGGCTCTCAATACACTCAACTTATAGCAAGACGCCTAAGGGAACAAGGAGTTTATGCAGAAATTTTACCTTTTAATGTAAGTTTAGCTGATATTAAGGCAAAAGAACCAAAAGGTATTATTTTAAGCGGAGGTCCAGCAAGCGTATATGCAACTGATGCGTATTTTTGCGATAAAGGCATATTTGACTTAGGTTTACCTGTTCTTGGAATTTGTTATGGTATGCAGCTTATGGCACATCATTACAAAGCTACAGTTGCACCTGCAGGACATAAAGAATATGGTAAAGCAAATATAGAAGTTAAAAAAGATAGTGCTTTATTTAAAAATCTTCCAAAAAAACAAACCGTTTGGATGAGTCATTCTGATAAAGTAGAAAATTTACCTCAAGGTTTTGAAGTTTTAGCCACAAGTGAAAATAGTCCTTTTTGTGTTTTTGGCAACGAAGATAAGAAATTTTTTGCCTTACAATTTCACCCAGAAGTGCAACACAGTGAATTTGGCAAAAATATCTTAAAAAATTTTGCTAAATACGCTTGTAATTGTGAAAGTGTTTGGAATATGGGTTCTTTTGCAAAAACTCAAGCAGAAAAAATCCGTGAAGAAGTAGGCAGTGATAAAGTGCTTTGTGCTGTAAGTGGCGGAGTAGATAGTAGTGTAGTTGCTGCACTTTTAGCCAGTGCTATAAAAGAGCAAGTTATAGTAGTTTTTGTAGACAATGGACTTTTAAGGAGCGGAGAAAAAGAACAAGTTGAATTTATGTTTAAAAATACCTTAGGTATCGATCTTATCAGCATTGATGCAAGTGAAATTTTCTTAAGTCGCTTGGCTAATATTAGAGATCCTGAGCAAAAAAGAAAAATCATAGGAAATACCTTTATAGAAGTTTTTGAAGAAGAAGCAAAAAAACATAAAGATGTAAAATATCTCGCTCAAGGAACACTTTATACTGATATCATAGAAAGTTCTGTTGTAGGTGCAAGCAAAACCATTAAAAGCCATCATAATGTAGGGGGCTTGCCTGAAAAAATGAATCTTAAACTCATAGAGCCTTTAAAAGAAATTTTTAAAGATGAAGTGCGTGCCCTAGGACTTGAGCTTGGACTTAGCAAAGAAGTAGTTTATCGCCATCCTTTCCCTGGACCAGGGCTTGCTATACGCATTATGGGAGAAGTAAATCGCCCTAGCTTAGAACTATTGCGTAAGGCTGATGTAATTTTACTTGAAGAACTTAAAAGCACAGGTTGGTATGATAAAACTTGGCAAGCATTTTGCGTACTTTTAAATGTTAAAAGCGTTGGGGTTATGGGGGATAACCGCACTTATGATAATGCAGTTTGTATACGCGTTGTAGATGCAAGTGATGGTATGACAGCTACTTTCTCGCATTTACCTTACGAAGTTTTAGAAAACATAAGTCGCCGTATCATCAATGAAGTAGAAGGTATAAACCGCGTTGTTTATGATATCTCAAGCAAACCACCTGCAACCATAGAATGGGAATGATCCATTTTTTCTAGCTCTTATTTTTATTATAAAATTTTTATAAAAATAAGGCTAGAATTTATTTAAGAAATTTCAAGGAAGAAATATGCATGGAAAAATAGCTATTTATATGGATTCTACAGGACGTGGAACCGTTACAAACTCAGCAAATACCTTTTTTGACTTCAATCGCCAAATTTGGAATGATAAAAAAAGTATGCCAAGTGTTGGTATGCTTGTGGAATTTAGAACTCTTTCTAGCGAAAAAAAAGCAGAAGACGGCAAACCCGTTCAAACAAGCAAAACCATAACGGGTATAAAACCTTCAAAATTTCAAGAATTTAAAGAAGGGGATTTTATCACTGAGCATGATTTTTGGAAAACTGATAATGATGATGAATTAGAAGACTTGCAAAACTCAAGAAGAAGTGCTTATATAACAGAACTCTATAGAACAACAGACTTTGACAGTATAGAAAAAATTCCTCTTTCTTTTACTATACCTCAAGCTATACAAAAATATTTTGCCCATGAAATTTTATCCGTAGAAACGCTTCAAGCCAATCTACAAGATGAAAAGGAAATTCCTTGCATACTTGATTATCTTATACTTAAAAGATTTTTATTTAAAGCTTATGATACTTTAGTTTTTATGGATAATAGCATAGACCAAACCCAATTTAGCGCGTTAAAAAGCATCATGATGCATTTAGAGAATTCATATAAGCAAATGATAGCTGATCAAAAACCAAATATCACTAAAATTTTTAACGAAACTTTTTTATCTTTGCAGTGTCATTACCAAGCTTTAGTAGCCACCATAGATACAAGAAAAAATCGTCTAGCCTCACTTGAAGCACAAATGAAAACTTTACAATCTGAAATAAATCTTAAAAGCAATGCGGCCAATACAGACCCTGAAAAACTTAAAGCACGACAAGAAAGATTGGCTAAGCTACAAAAAGAAGCAGAATACTACAGAACAACACTAAAAAGACTTGATGCTATAAGGGAGGATTTTTATAAGAAAAATTACAATATTTTCGAAAATGCTTTTAAGCTTTCACGAGAAAAGCTCTTTAAAAAAATTGTCACAGGTTTAAATCTATGTGCAACCATAATGGATGTTAAAATTTGGCACTTATCTTTAAAATCATCAGGGGTTAAAAATTCTTATTTTACTATGAGCAATATAGAAAATTCTTTCTGTTCTCTTTCTTTTGCAGAACATTACTTAAGTCGCTTAAATAAATCCGCTCTAAATCCTTTTGATCAAAAACTTTTAGTGTATATTCAAAAAATTACAAAAGAACAAAGAAAAAAATTTTTAGTTGTCACATCGGATTTAGATTTATTATGTAAATTAAAAATTGAAAACTTTTCACAAAATCCATATTATTTAGTAAAATACGCACCTAAAAAAGTGAATTATCAGTCTTTAATGCGTGATAACACCTTTGATATAGTCTATATTGATGAAAAACATGTTTGGGAAAATGTTGCCGATATTATTTTACAAGGAAAGCATTTTGACAAATCAGGAAAAACCAAATTTAAACTGATTTAAGACATAGAAATTTAAGCTAAATTAAGTTATAATTTCCTTGCCTAAACAGTTTGTGGTATTTAAAGTGATCCAACACATTTTTATTAACTGCGATTGTGTGATTTACCGTGTTCTGTGACATCGTTTGAGCTTTGAAAAAAGCGAGAAGTTGCAGCCTTTAAAAATTACCTAGCGGTTTTCTTTGACTTTTTGGGGTCAATCTTTGTTAAACGGCTGTTTGGGTTTAAAAGGAGATATAAATGAAAATAATGATTTTGGGTAGTGGTGCAAGAGAATATTCTATTGCTTTAGCCTTAAGAAGAGTAGACAAAAATTTAGAGTTTTATTTTGCTCCTGGAAATGGCGCTACCGAAAGTCTTGGAACAAATTTAAACCTAAAAGATCCAGTAGTTTTAGCAACCTATGCGAAAGAAAAAGGTTTTGATCTTTGTATAGTAGGAAGTGAAAGTTTTTTAGCTGAAGGTGTTGTAGATATTTTTAAACAACAAGGACTTGCTATTTTTGGGCCAAGTAAAGCTGCTGCAATGCTTGAAACCTCAAAATCTTTTATGAAAAGCTTTCTTAAAAAATACCGTATCAAAACAGCCAAATTTTTAAACACAAATGATATTGAAAAAGCAAAAAATTTTATACATAGTTTAACCCCTCCTATAGTAGTAAAAGCCGATGGACTTTGTGCAGGAAAAGGTGTTATCATAGCTAAGACTCATGAAGAAGCCATAGAAGAAACAGCTAAAATGCTGAGCGGAGAAAGCTTTGGAGATGCTGGAAAACTCGTTGTAATTGAAGAATTTTTAGATGGTTATGAATTAAGCATTTTTGCAGTATGTGATGGCAATGATTTTGTTTTACTTCCTGCAGCACAAGATCACAAAAAATTACTCGATAATGATCAAGGGCCAAATACTGGCGGAATGGGTGCTTACGCTCCTAGCTCTTTAGCGAATGAAAGCTTGCTTAGAAAAGTTCAAAAAGATATTATTTTACCGACTTTAGCAGGCATGAAAAAAGAAGGAGCGGAATTTTGTGGTGTTTTATTTATAGGCGCTATGATCGTTGGAAATAAACCTTATGTATTAGAATTTAATGTTCGCTTTGGCGATCCTGAATGTGAAGTTTTAATGCCTTTAATCGAAAATCCTTTGGAGCTTATTTTAGCTACTACTCAAAGACGCTTAAGACACACAAAAATCAAAATCAAAAAAGAATTTGCAGTAGGGGTTGTATGCGCGAGTGAAAACTATCCTTACAAAAGTTCACCAAAAAGTGAAATTACTGTAAATAACATTCCTGAAAACTCTCATATCTCTTATGCTGGAGTAAGCCTAGAAGATGGCAAATTAATGGCTGATGGTGGAAGAGTTTTGGTTTGTGTTGGCACAGGAAAAAGTATAGAAGAAGCGCAAAAAAATGCTTATAAACTTTGTGATAATGTAAATTTCAAAGGAAAGCAATACAGAAAAGACATCGCTCATCAGGTTCTTAAATGAAAGAAAATTTACAAGACCGCTTAGAGCGTGAAAATCTAAAAATAGCAAGTTTTGGAAAAAGAGTTCTAGCTTTTTTAATCGATGATATGATTATTTCTTTGATTGTGTTTATCATTTTTTATGATCGTCTAATCCAAGCAAAAGATTTATTTGAAACAACTCAAATTATAGGAAATTTTTATCTTGGCTTCATCTTGCTTCATTTTAGTTATCAAGCGATTTTTACTTATCTTTATGGGGCAAGTTTGGGAAAAATATTATGCAAAATTATCATCTTGGATGAAAATCTTCTTGACAAACCCAATCTCATCCAAAGTTGCATCAGATCTGCCATAAGACAGGTTAGTGCTATGGTATTTATGCTTGGATTTGCTTGGGCTTTAAGTAATGATTTGCGCAAAGCTTGGGAGGATTATCTAGCAAGGACAATAGTAGTCGATGTGGCGTAAATTTTCCTTATTGCTAGGAACTAGCATAGCTTTAAGTGCAGCACAAGTTGATATTTACGCTCTTGATGCAAAAAAAGAAGGTGATATTCTTACTGCGAACAATGATGTTATTATTTTTTCTGATTTTTATTTCATCACTGCCAATAAAGCAATTTACAATGAAAAAACCGGAGATGTTGAGCTTTTTGGCGATGTTAACATCCTAAGAGGACAAAACGAAAGATCACATTCTGATTATGCTAAAATCAACCTAAATTCCAATCAAGCCGATTTTAGTAATTTTTTCTTTTCCAATAACAATCTTGAAGTATGGTTTCAAAGCAAAACAAGCCATCTAAATGATAAAGTCTTTGAAAGTAAAATTTCAGCAGTTTCAAGCTGCAATGTTGAAGATCCTGATTGGGAAATTCGTTTTTCAAAAGGCTGGCTTAACCGGGAAACCAATTTTGTTCATCTTTACAATGCAAGATTATATGTTAAAAATACCCCGGTTTTTTATCTACCTTATTTTGGATTTAGTGCTGATACTCATAGACAAAGCGGGCTTTTAATCCCAAAAATCGTTTTAAAAAGTAGCGAAGGCTTATACTATGAACAACCTATTTATATTGCCACTCAAGAAAATTGGGATTTAGAACTTGATCCACAAATTCGAACAAACCGTGGTTTTGGACTTTATTCTACTTTAAGATTTCTTGATTCTCCATATTCAACAGGAGAATTAAATTTTGGTGCTTTTAGGGAAAATAGCTCCTATTTTCACGATGAAAATTTGAAAAACAAAACCCACTATGGAATAGAACTAAAATACTCAAGAGATGATTTAATCAAATCTTTACTCAGTGATAATTTTCAAGAAGGCCTATGGATAGATGCAACCTATCTCAACGATGTGGATTATTTAAATTTAGGAAGTAGAGATTATCGAGATCTTAACTCGCTTGTAACCTCCAAAATCAATTATTTTTTAGCTGATGAAAACAATTTTTACGGAGCTTATGCAAGATATTATATCGACACATCTAAACTTAGCAACAATACAACCTTACAAGAATATCCAAGCTTTCAATATCATAGATTTTTAAATAACCTTTTTGATGAACGCTTGCGTTATTCATTTGATGCTTCATTTCATAATTTTTACCGACCTGCTGGTTCTTATGCAAATGAGCTAAATTTAGACTTGCCTATCTCATATCACAACGCTTTTTTTGGAGACTTTTTACACTTTACTTTTACAGAAAGATTTTATGCTTCTTTTGTAAATTATAGCAACGATCCCGAAAGAAACCATGAGCATTATTTTAGAAACACTCATGATTTTAATCTCTACACCGATCTTTCAAAAGCTTATGAAAATTTCTTTCATACTTTAAATTTAGGAGTGAATTACATTTTACCAGGAGCAAAATCAGGTAAAATCACGCAAGATTATCTTGAAGAATACGACAAAGAAAACGAACATACAAGTCTTTATGCTGTGCAATATTTCTATAACAACGAAGGACAAAAAAAACTCAAACACAGATTTTCACTTGACTATCTCAATAAACAAAATAAATTCTATGAATTTGAAAATCTTTTAACTTATTATTTTAATGAAAACATCAATCTCAACAGCGAAGTGCTTTACTCTTATGAGCAAAGTCGCTTTACCAATGTCATCAGCCAAATAGAAGTCAATACAAATTCAAAATTTAATTGGATGTTTTCTCATGCTTATCAAAACGATGAGTATGGAAAATATAGCTTTATTGGCACAAGAGCAAATTATATTGCCACACCTAATTACAATTTATTTGGTGGAATTTGGTTTGATACTCAAAGAGCTCATGCAAACATGTGGGAACTTGGCTATACCTATCAAAGAAAATGTTGGAACTATTCTTTAATGTATAGAGAAAGAATCGATCCACAACTCACAAGTGGTGGTATCACAGCTAAAAATCAAAGCGGAGTTTATTTTATTTTCAACTTCTATCCTTTAGGAGGAGTAAAATACGATTTCTCTTTAGCAGAAAGTGAAAACAAAATTTAAAAAGGATGAAATTTGCTAAATATTTTAAAAAATTTTACGAATTTATTATCTGGCAAAAAAGGAAAAATAATGCAATACAGCATAGAAATTAACAAAAATACAGAAATATTTGATATAGATAAAGTCGCCAAACAAGCTGCTGGTGCTGTTTTAATGAGACAAGGCAAAAGCGTTGTTCTAGCTACAGTTGCAAGAGAAGAAAAACAAGTTGAAGAAGATTTTTTACCTCTAACCGTCCAATACATCGAAAAAGCTTATGCCGCGGGAAAAATCCCTGGTGGTTATGTCAAAAGAGAAACCAAGCCAAGCGATGCAGAAACCTTAACAGCACGTATTATCGATAGAAGCTTACGCCCTCTTTTTCCAAAAGGCTATGCTTATCCAACTCAAATCGTTGTGATGGTCCTCTCAGCTGATCCTAAAGTAGATTTGCAAGTAATGAGCTTAAATGCCGCAAGCGTGGCACTTTATCTTAGCGATATACCTATGAAAGCTCCAGTATGTGGTGTTCGCATAGGAAAGATAGATGGAAATTTCATACTCAATCCAAACAATGAAGAGCTTCAAAATAGCACTCTAGATCTCTATGTAGCAGGTGTAAAAGATGAGCTTTTGATGATAGAAATGAGAGCCTTACCTGATCAAAAAGAAAATGAAATTTTTATCGAAGCTCCTTATGCTGATGTTTTAACTCAAACCACTTCACAAAACATGAATGAACTTAGCGAAGATGAAATTTTAGAAGCTCTAAATTTAGCTCAAAAAGCTATATTAAATGGTTCAAATGCTTACGAAGAAGCCTTTAGCAAACACAAAAAAAATTCTCAAATCGAACTAAAAAATGAGATTGAACATCCTGAAATTTTAGCTTTTATAGAAAATAATTTCCAAAAACAAATCAAAGAAGCCATCAACCAAATGGCAAAAAGTGAAAGAGCAAGCGAACTAAATAAAATCGCTAAAGAAATTTTAAATCTTGAAATCGCTAAAGACTGGAGCGAAGAAAGTATCTTAAATACCTTAGCTAAAGTCAAACGCAAACTTATTCGTGAGCAAATTTTAAATGAAGGCAAAAGAGCTGATGGTAGAAGTTTAAACGAGGTGCGTCCTATCAGTATAGAAACCAATCTCTTGCCAAACGCTCATGGCTCTTGTCTTTTCACTCGTGGACAAACTCAAGCTCTAGTGGTTGCAACCTTAGGCGGAGAAAACGATGCTCAAATGATAGACTTGCTTACAGAAAAAAATCCTATAAGCGAACGCTTTATGGTAAATTATAATTTTCCAGGTTTTTCAGTAGGCGAAGCAAGTCCTATCAAAGCTCCAGGAAGAAGAGAGCTAGGACATGGAAATTTAGCCAAAAGAGCACTTTATCCAAGCATAGATGAAAACTATCCTTATGTAATCCGCTTAGTCAGTGAAATTTTAGAAAGCAATGGCTCAAGTTCTATGGCAACGGTTTGTGGCGGATCTTTAGCCCTAAAAGCAGCAGGAGTGCCAAGCTTAAAACTTGTTGCAGGAGTAGCCATGGGGCTTATCTTTGAAGATAGCAAATTTGCTGTTTTAACAGATATCATGGGACTTGAAGATCATGATGGGGATATGGACTTTAAAGTAGCAGGAAGCAAAGACGGCGTTACTGCTCTTCAAATGGATATAAAACTAGGCGGAATCGATCAAGAAACACTAAAACAAGCTTTATACCAAGCCAAAGAAGGAAGAATTCACATCCTAAATATCATGGAAGAAGCCGCCAAAGAAATCGTAGTCAATGAAGAAGTTTTACCTAAACTTGAGCTTTTTAGCGTTGATCCTTCAAAAATCGTTGATATCATAGGGCAAGCTGGAAAAACCATCAAAGAAATCATAGAAAAATTTGGCGTTTCTATAGACTTAGATCGCGAAAAAGGTGAAGTAAAAATAGCAGGTAATCAAAACGAGCAAATCAAAGCCGCAAAAGACTACATCATAAATATCACAAGCTCTCAAAAAGGAACTAAAAAAGGCTCTAAAGACAAAGATATATCAGACTTTGAACTTGGGCAAGAATTTCAAGGTATTGTTAAAAAAATCGCTCCTTTTGGAGCCTTTGTGGAACTTAAAAATGGTGTTGATGGTTTATTGCATAGTTCAAAAAGCAAGCATCTTAATTTAAGCGAAAACCAAAGCTTAAAAGTTAAAATCAGCGAAATTAAAAACGGAAAAATTTCTGTGGATTTGTGCGAGTGAGTGAATTTCTAACTCACCCTTTTGAGCCTTTTTTTGACAAGGATTCTAAAATCTTAATTTTGGGCTCTTTTCCTTCTATCAAATCAAGACAAGACGGCTTTTATTATCAACACCCAAGAAATCGTTTTTGGCCTATACTAGAAACACTTTTTGATGTAAAATTAGAAAATATCACAGAACAACAAGCCTTTTTAAGAAAAAAACATATCGCTCTTTGGGATGTACTTCAAAGTTGCAAGATAAAAAATTCAGATGATAAAACCATAAGCTATGCAAAAGCCAATGATTTAAACCTGATCCTTTCTCAAGCCAAAATCCAAGCCATTTTTACCACCGGACAAAGTGCTTATAAATTTTTTACTAAATTTCACTCTCATTTAAAAGCCATAGCCCTACCCTCAACTTCTCCTGCAAATTTAAATTTTTCTTTTGAACAGCTTTTACAAAACTATGAAATAATCAAAAAATTTACAAAATAGCAAACTAAGCATCGCCCAAGCAAGAAAAGAAAAAAGCTAGTTTACATCTAGCTTTTGTGTGTTATCCTTAAATTCAAATTCCACTCTCTTAGCTCCAAAACCTTTAGCAATAGCTTCTAAAGTATCCTTAGCGCTTTTATGAATTTTGCTTTCTAAATTTTGGATAAGATTTAAAGACAAGTCTTTAACCTCATCTTTGGCTTCTTTTATGAGTTTGTTTTTATCACTTTCGCTAAAACTAATCCCCGTACTATTGATAGAATCAGGCAGCAAAAAAGGTAAAAATTTAGCATTTTTTTCATCATAAAATTTCATATCTATGATGCTGTGTTTGTATCTACACTCTGGCATGATGATCTTATAAGCATCGTCCCCTAAAGGCAAAATATCAAAGTTTTTATCCCTTAAATCATACAAGAAAGTGATCTCAAATTCAAAAATCAAAGCAATCTGTCTTTCACTCAAAGACCATCCTAAAAGATTTTTCCAAATTCCATTAAAAGCGCTATCTTTTTTAGTGACAATCTCTTTACTAAAAACTTGAAAAACACTTAATTCTCCTATGGATTTAAGCTGCATGATATCGCTAAAACTTTGCGTGCTTTTTTCTTCTATTTTAGGGCTTTTATACTGTCTAAAAAGCACTACAAACAAAAGCACAAGTAAAATCATCACTAAAACAAATAAAATCATTTCCATTTTAAACCTTTCTAAATTTATAAACCTTGATTTGAAAAGATATATTTTTTCTCAAACGCTAAGAAAATAAAAGCATTAATGATAAAAATCAAACACACAAAAGTAAAAACAAATTCCACACTAAAATGTGAAGCCATAATCCCTCCGCCAAAAGCTCCACAAAAATTTCCCAAAAATTGACAAGTTTGATTAAAACCAAAAATCACACTTAAATTTTTAGCACTCACACTTTTTTTAAGCAAGGCATTTACACAAGGCAAAAGCCCTCCAAGCCCTATACCTATAAGCAAACGCACAAAAATAAGCATATAAACATTACTTGCTACAGCCTGCAAGTAAAAGCAAATTCCACAAAATATCAAAGCTCCAAAAATAATCTTACTAGGCCCTATCTTATCAGCGATTTTTCCAAGTTTTGGTGCAAAAAAAAGATTACTAATCCCACTTGCAGCCACCACTATACCCGCCCAAAGAGCCAAATTTCCACCTTGATGAATTTGCTCAACATAAATACTTAAAATCGGCATCACTCCAAAAGTACCAAATTGTATCACAAAAGTAGTGATAAAAAGAACGATGATAAGGGTTTTGTTTTCTTTTACTTTTTGAGTATTTTTCTTCGCCTCTTTTTGAATTTTTCTCTCATGGATAAAAAAATAAATCGTCACAAAAGAACAAGCAATCAAAAAAGCCACCACATCAAAAACCGCACTAATGCTAAAAAATTCAGCCACAAAGCCACCAAACAAAGGCCCAAGCAAACTTCCACTTATAGAAGCCGTAGAAAGAGTTCCTAAAGCATAAGCCACTTTTTCTTTAGGTGCTATCACAGCGATAAACACAACAGCAGCAGAAGTAAAACCTGAAATTATCCCTGTTAAACCCCGCACAAAAACCACTTCTAAAGCACTATGAGCAAAGCTAAGCCATAAGGTTAAAACCGACATTCCAAAACTTGCACGAAGAAGCATATTTTTATAACCATACTTTGCACCCAAAAAAGCCCATAAAGGTGAAAAAACAGCCATAAAAAGCGGAGTGATCCCAAAAGCAAGTCCTGAGTAAAACGCTATTTCACTCGTATTAACATGTCCTAGTTCTTTGATATAAAAAGGCAAAATCGGAGCGATTTGACTAAGCCCCATGCTTGTGGTAAAAACACCAAACCAACACACAAGCAAAGTTCTATTGAAATTTTCCATGGATTTATTGTATGATATTTTTTATAATTTTTAATTAAAACTCAAGGATAAAAATGAAAAAAATACTCTTTATATGCTTAGGCAATATATGCCGTTCGCCTATGGCAGAATTTATCATGAAAGATCTTGTCAAAAAAGCAAATTTAGAAAAAGAATTTTTTATAAGCAGTGCTGGAACTTCAGGAGAACACGATGGAGAAGGTATGCACTATGGTACCAAAAACAAACTTGCTCAACTTAACATAGAACACAAAAATTTCATAAGCAAAAAACTCACTCAAAAGCTTTGCGATGAAAGCGATTTTTTAATCACCATGGACAATTCTAACTTCAAAAATGTTTTAAAAAACTTCACCAACACCCAAAACAAAGTTTTAAAAATCACCGATTTTAGTCCTAGTCTAAACTACGATGAAGTCCCTGATCCTTGGTATAGTGGGAATTTTGATGAAACTTATAAAATTTTATCCCTAGCTTGTAAAAATTTACTTGTTTTTTTATCAAAATAATTTAAAACAACTATATATTACTTCTCGTTTACTTTTTAGACTTATACTTCTAAACGAACCGAAAAACATTCATAAGAAAAACTCCTTAAAATTACACGCCTAGCTTAAATCCCTTTAGCTAGGCTTTTCTTTAGATGTTTTTATCCTTCGGATTTAAAATTTTTACTATTTTAAGTGCTTCTTAAGAAAAAACTCCAAATTTATGTGCTACAATTACATCGTTTTATTAATTTTTGACAAGGAGAATTCTCATGAAACTAGTTAAACTTAGTTTAGTTGCAGCTCTTGCTGCAGGTGCTTTTTCAGCAGCTAACGCTACTCCACTTGAAGAAGCGATCAAAGATGTTGATGTATCTGGAGTATTAAGATACAGATATGAAAGTAGCAATCCATGGAGCAATGATAATTTTGGTTCTGGTATTTCTGGTAAACAAGATCATAAATACAGAGCACAAGTTAACTTTAATGCCGCTATAGCTGATAACTTCAAAGCTTTTGTTCAATTTGACTATAATTCGAAAGATGGTGGTTATGGTGAAAATAGCATCAGCAACACAAGTGATACCTTAAGTGTTCGCCAATTATATTTAACTTATACAAATGAAGATGTTGCTACAAGCGTGATCGCTGGTAAACAACAACTAAACACTATCTGGACTGACAATGGAGTTGATGGTTTAGTGGGAACAGGTATTAAAGTAGTAAACAACAGCATCGATGGTTTAACTCTAGCTGCTTTTGCAGTAGATAGTTTCAACGAAGCTTCAGACTCTACTGTAATAATCACTCAAAATGGTAGCAACAAAATTACAGGAGTTCAATTTAACCGTGGAAATCCTCAAGGTGATAGCGATACAAGCGGTGCTTTAAACTGGGATAAAAATCTTTATGGTGCTGCTGCCATAGGTTCTTATGAATTCTTAGGTGGACAATTTAATCCTCAATTATGGTTAGCTTATATGAGTGATAATGCATTCTTATATGCTGTAGATGCAGCTTATAGCACAACTATCTTTGATGGAATCAACTGGACTCTTGAAGGAGCTTACCTAGGAAATTCCTTGGATAGCAAACTTAAAAATGCACTTTCAAATCAAGCAGCTAACGGTAATTTCTTCGCTTTAAGAGGTAGTGTTGAATTAAATGGTTGGGATGCTAGCCTTGGTGGTTTATACTATGGTAAAAAAGATAAAGTTACTTTAACCACAATTGAAGATCAAGGTAATCTTGGCTCTTTGCTTGCAGGTGAAGAAATTTTCTATACTAATGGTTCTAATTTAAATGGCGATATTGGTAGAAATATCTTTGGTTATGTAACTGCTGGATATACTTTTAATGAAACAGTTCGCGTTGGTGCTGACTTTGTATACGGTGGAACAAAAACAGGAGAAATTGGCAATGGTGGTAAGAAACTTGAAGCTGTTGCAAGAGTAGATTACAAATACTCTCCAAAACTTAACTTCTCAGCATTCTACTCTTATGTAAATGTTAATACAGATCCTGAAAGCACTCATCACGATGCTGTAAGACTTCAAGCTCTTTACAAATTCTAAGGGGTTTTCAAGTTTAACTTTAAGGCGGGATTTTACCCCGCCTTTTTTTTATGCCTGATTTTTAAAACTTAAATTTATATAAAAAAAAGATTTTCCCAAGCTAAAAAGCTTTAGGAAAATTAGGACTTAAACCAATTAGCGATTTTTTCAAAAAGCCCTTTTTGCTCTTGATGCATACCATCTTTGATACCAAAACTTTCACTTAGTTTTTCTAAAAGTTCTTTTTGTTCATCGTTTAAAGAAGTTGGGAATTTGATAGAAATTTGAACGATTTGATTTCCTATGCGAGAACTATGAACATCTTTTACTCCTTCTTTTTCAAGAACAAATCTTTGCCCATCTTTAGCACCCTTTGGTAAATTTAAACTTGCTTCACCGCGTATGGTAGGTACTTTTATACTCTCTCCTAAGATAGCTTGAGTAAAAAACACTGGAAATTCTATATATATATCATCATCATCTCTTATAAAAGTATCATCTTCAGCAGCGATGATCTTAACATACATATCCCCTCTAGTGCCATTTTTTAAGATATTGCCTTTAGCATTGACACGAAGTTTCATACCTGTATCTACACCTTCTGGGATATTAAGCTCGACACTATCTTTGCTTTCATTATAACCTAAACCTTTACAATCGCTACATTTTTCACTAGCTTTTTCTCCACTTCCTTGACAATCAGGACAAGTTTGTGCAAAAGTGATAAAACCTTGAGAAATTCCAACTTGTCCTCTACCTTGACACTTTGGACAAGTTTGAAGTTTTCCATCTTTAGCCCCTGTTCCATTGCAAGTTTTGCAAGAACATTTATAAGTAAAGTCTATATTTTTCTTGCAACCAAAAACCGCTTCTTTAAAACTTAATTTTAAATTAACGATAAAATCGGAAGGGATTTTCTCATCATTTGAACTCTTTCTACGACGCGATGATGAGCCAAAGCCTTCTCCAAAAAAACTAGAAAATATATCTCCTAAATCCTCAAAACCACCAAAACCTGAGCTATTAGAACCAAATCCACCGCCTTTTAAAGCATCTTTTCCATATCTATCATAAATAGCTCGCTTTTCATCATTACTTAAAACCTCATAGGCTTCATTAACAAGCTTAAATTTCTCTTCTGCTTCTTTATCGCCTTGGTTTCTATCGGGATGGTATTTTAAAGCCATTTTTCTATAGGCTTTTTTTATGGTTTCTTTATCAGCACTTTGCGTGATTTCAAGAATTTCATAATAACTTATTTCCACATTATTCCTTTAAAAAATTTAAAATTTTGCTAGAATTTTAATCTTAAAAATTCAAAAATCTAATTTTAGCAAAAATAAAATCAATAATTTATCAAATTTTAAATAAAATTATGCAAATATTATAAATCTTAGATAAAATTTAAAGGATACTAAAATGATTAATGTGTTGATGATAGAAGATGATCCTGATTTTGCGCAATTATTATCTGAGTATTTAGCGCAGTTTAATATTAAAATCACAAATTTTGAAAATCCTAAAAGCGCCTTAAATGTAGGCGTTCAAGGCTATGATTGCCTAATCTTGGATTTAACTTTACCAGGAATTGATGGTCTTGAAGTTTGTAGAGAAATCAGACAAAAAAGCAATATTCCCATTATTATCTCATCAGCTAGAGGCGACTTAAGCGATAAGGTTGTAGGGCTTCAAATTGGTGCTGATGATTACCTACCAAAGCCTTACGATCCAAAAGAAATGTATGCAAGGATTATGAGTCTTATTCGTCGCACAAAAAGAGTTGAACACGCAAATAATGAAAATATTAATTCTGCTTTCAAAATCGATGAGAGAAGGCATGAGATCACCTATGAAGATAAGGTTTTAACACTTACTCCTGCTGAGTTTGAAATTTTAGAATACCTTATCCAGCAGCACGGATATAGCGTTTCAAGAGAACAGCTTGTAAGTCGCTGTAAAAATCTAAAAGATAAAGATTCTAAAAGTCTTGATGTTATCATTGGTCGATTAAGAGTAAAAATAGGAGATAGTTCAAAATCTCCAAAACATATTTTTTCTGTTAGAGGTATAGGATATAAACTAATAGGATGACAAAAAATTATTCTATTTATACCAAGCTAATTATTTTATTTGTTGTTACTTTTTTCTTAGTTTGTGTGCTTTTTATCGTTCTTTTGAAAATAGAAGGAAGTGCTTACAACGAAGAAGAAAGTTTAAAACAAGAAAATCTTATAAAAAATTTACTCATCTCCTATGAAAACACTTCAGGTGCTAAAATAGGATCCTATCTTGAAAATAGCGGTTTTAATACTATACAAAATCCCTATCTTGTAAAAAGCATAAGAAATAATGGACAATCACTTTTTAAAGCAAATGGAGAATTTTGCACCCTTTCTTCTTTAAAATATCATAGCAATCTTTATTTTGATGTTCAATGTAAAGATTTTGATGGCTTATATGAAGAAAATACTAGCGATAGAGTTTATAATCTTTTATTAATAGGATTTTTTTCTTTTTCTTTGTTGGTTGTTTTTATGTATTTTTCGGTATTAAAATCTTTAGAACCTTTAAAAAAATTAAGAAGGCAAGTTGCTAAAGTTGCAAATGGGGAGCAACCTGATTTTTTAGATTATCAAGAAGATGAAGTAGGAAAAATCGCCTTTGAATTTCAAAAAGCTTTTAAAAAAAATCAAGAATTAATCCAATCAAGACAACTTTTCCTAAGAACAATTATGCATGAGTTAAAAACCCCTATAGGAAAAGGGAGAATTATTTCTGAAATGATCAAAGAAGACAGACAAAAAGAAAGACTTATCGCTATATTTTTACGTATGGATTCTTTGATCAATGAATTTGCCAAAATCGAAAATTTATTTTCAAAAAACTACAACTTACACTTTAAACCTAGTCGTTTTAGCACTATACTTGAGGAAGCTAAAGAACACCTTATGAGAGATGATTTTAATAAAGTTGTAAAAGTCGATATCAGAGATGATGCTTTAATCAATGTTGATATGGAAATTTTCTCTGTAATTTTAAAAAATCTTATCGATAATGCCTTAAAATACTCAAACAATGGCACTTGTGAGCTTTTTTGTTGTAAAGAATGTTTTACCATTAAAAATCCAGGCAAGCCTTTAGCAGAGCCTATAGAACATTATCTTGAAGCTTTCGCAAGAGAAAAACACAATCAGGTCAAAGGTATGGGACTAGGACTTTATATAGTTTCAGAGGTATGTAAACTGCATAATTTTGATTTGATTTATTTTTATGATGATGGAAAGCATTGCTTTAAAATTTTCTTTGGAGATAAAGAAAAATAATGGCAAAAGGCCTAGAAAAATTCAACGAACTTGTTGAAAGTTTTGCAAATTTACCTACCATAGGGAAAAAAACTGCCATAAGGCTTGCTTATCACCTTTGCATAAATAATCAAATCGATGGTATGAAACTCGCACACAATATAGAAAATGCTATCCGCTTTATAAAACCTTGTGAGCAATGCGGTGCTTTAAGCGAAAATGAGCTTTGCGAAATTTGCAGTGATGAAGAAAGAAATAAAAACATTTTATGTATAGTTGAAAGTCCAAAAGATATACTAACGCTCGAAGAGAGTCAAAGTTACAATGGGCTATATTTTGTTTTAGATGAGTTAAATGAAGAAAAACTTGAAAAACTAAAGCAAATCATACTTAAGCTAAATATCTCTGAGCTCATTTTTGCATTGACACATAGCATTAATTCTGATGCAACTATCTTTTTTATAGAAGATAAATTTAAAGATTTAAACCTAACTTTTAGTAAAATCGCTCAAGGAATTCCAAGTGGTGTAAATTTAGAAAATGTGGATTTAATCTCTTTAAATAAAGCTATGAATTTTAGAACAAAAATTTAGAAATTTTTATAAGAAATATCGGCTAATTCTTGCAAAGAAAAATCCGCAATCTTTTCATAAATAAAACCTTCCTTGCTTAAAAAATCAAGTAAAGTTTTTTCCATGATTTTAGCCCCTTGTATAAGCTCATCTGAGAGCTTAAAACTCATCGCTTCAATACGCTTTGGCACACAAGCTAAGATGTGTGTTTTAGGCAAATCTCCTGCAAGTTCCATATATTGTAAGGTTTGAAGCATTTCTATTTCATGAGCACTTCCACTCCAGCTAATTTTATTAGGCATAGCATCATAAGGAAAGAAAAATACATCTCCTATACTCGCATCTTGCGCTTCTATGCAGTCTAAAACGATAAGTCTATCGTACCTAGCGATGATATAGCTAAGTTGCAAAGCTAAAGTTCCACCATCAATAAAATCTAAAGTAAATTCAGGATGAGTAAATTTGTAGTTTTTTTCAAGTTGTTTGCAAAGATGAACGCCTAAGCCTTCATCTGCAAACATGATATTGCCTATTCCAAGGACTAAGAATTTCAATGCTTTTCTTCTTTTACAAATTTATATCCGCTAATAATAGCATCCATAGCACCATCTTTACCTTTTACTGCGTTAAAAATCGCCATGTAAATATGTACTGGTACAAAAATCATAATCACCCACATCAAAATTCTATGATAAGTTCTTACATCAGCCAAACCGCCCATTGCAGCTTCAAGTGGTCTTAAAATATGATATAAAAGCCCACCTAAGCCCTCATGATAAGTATGAGTATAAAGAATAAGCCCTGTAAGAATGATACCCAACATCACAAGATAAAAGAAAAAATAAGTTACAAATTGCAAAGGATTATAAACCCCTTTTAAATGCGGATGTTTTCCTAAGAAAATGTAAAATTTTACTTGTTCTATCCATAATTTGATATTAAAAATATCCCATACACTTCTGCGTTCTTTTGCACTTACCTTATCGCAGAAAAACAAATATACTTTAAAAATAATACAAGCGATTAAAACAAAACCCACCGCTTGATGTACTAAACGGTATTTTGCTTGCATAAAATTTACGGGTTCGCCGTTACTAATAGGACTTTGAAACACATAAGAAAGATAATACCCTGTGCCAATAAGAACCACTATAGCAATAGCTCTTACCCAGTGCGTTAAACGCAAACCTATGCTAAATTCATATTCAGCTTTTCTTTGCAATTTTTCTTCTTTGTTTTGCATGAAAGCCTCCTTATAAATTGACATTCACTTTATATTCGCTTAGATTATTGCCCTTAGTATCCATTACATGCACCGCACAAGCAATACAAGGATCATAAGAGTGAATTTTTCTAATAATTTCAAGCGGTTGTTTTACATCAGCGATTTTAAGTCCTATCAAACATTGCTCATAACTTCCACCTACGCCATTTGCGTCTTTTGGACTTGCATTCCAAGTAGAAGGCACCACAGCTTGCCAGTTTTCAATGACGCCATTTTTAATTCTACACCAATGACTTAATGTTCCGCGTGGCACATGCCCCATATAGCGTCCTTTGTATTCTTTAGAATTATCGATCACATAAGGCGCGCAAGTACTCTGATCTACTTTTAAATTTTCAACTAAATTATTAAACGCTTTTAAAGCATTATTTGCAACGATTTTTGCTTCAATACAACGAGCAGCTGTTCTTCCAAGTGTACTAAATACAGCATTTAAAGGAAGTCCTGTTTCTTTTAAGAACTCATCTACCACAGGAACAACATTTTGATTACCTTTGGCATAATTTACAACGATATTTGCTAAAGGTCCTACTTGCATAGGGTTTCCTTCATAGCGTGGAGCTTTAATCCAACTATATTTACCCTTAGTATCAAACACTTTAGAATGAACATTATTTCCATGATGATCTACGCTTTCTCCATCTACAAGTCCTGTATAATTTGGATTTGTTTTGCCATCATAAGGATGTAAAGGTTCATTGTCTGCATACCAAGAATGAGTTGCCTCTTCAGTAATCTTATCTTCTTCTACTTCATAAACCTTGCTTAAATCTCCATTTTTGATAATACCACTTTCAAAAAGCCATTCATCTCTTCCGAGTTGGAATTCTTTAAAGGTGTAAAGATTATTTACCCCTATATCGTTTAAAACACTTGCTTCATGCGCATAAGCTTTTCCTGCCATCACAAGATCAGGATAATACGCACGATTAACAAAGTCTTGTACTTCTTGGAATTTAACCATATATTCACCCATTCTTGCAGGATCAAGTAAATCCATAACGCAAGTTACACCACCAACAGTTAAGCTTTGTGGATGTGGATTTTTAGCTCCAAAAATCGCCATACATTGAGCAATGATTCTTTGGATTCTTAAACATTCTAAATAGTGAGAAAGAACGATTAAATTTTGCTCAGGACTTAAACGATAAGTTGGGTGACCATAGTACGCATTAGCAAAAGGTCCTAAATTTCCTTTATCTACAAAAGTTTTAAGTCTTTGTTGCACTTCAAGAAGTTTATCCGCACCTGTTGCATAAGGATTTGGAGTGTATTTAAAAGCTTCATCGCTTGCTTTTTTAACATCAGCACTTAAAGCACTTACCACATCAGCCCAATCAAGCCCATGAAGTTGATAAAAATGTACAATATGATCGTGTAAGAATAAAGCCGCATTCATTAAAGTTCTTGTTAAAAGGGCATTTAAAGGCGGAGTAATACCTAAAGCATTTTCAACAGCAACTATACCTGCTTTATAATGTGAAAAAGTACAAACTCCACAAATTCTTTGTGTCATAAAACCCGCATCTCTTGGATCACGCCCTTTTACTATGGTTTCAATACCACGCCACAAAGTAGAGCCAGCATAAGCTTCTTTTACCACATTGTTATCATCAACAACAACTTCAACTCTTAAATGCCCTTCAATTCTTGTAATAGGATCTACGATTATTTTTTGACTCATTTTTATTCCTTATCTTTTTGCATGGAAGATATAACTGCGTGCGCTGCTATAGCAACACCTGTGAGCGTAAGAACGCCTATGCCGATTTTATCTGAAACACTATCCGCGCCCAAACCAAAAACAGTATCAAATTTACGACTAGCCATAGGCTCTTCAAAAGGTCCCATAGTATCCCAAAAATCGGGCTCAGAACAACCTATACAACCATGCCCTGCTTGAATAGGCCAAGAAGTGCGCTGGTTAAATCTCTCTCTTGAACAGTTATTGAAAGTATAAGGCCCTTTACAACCTACTTTATAAAGACAAAAACCTTGCTTTGCTCCTTCGTCTCCAAAGGCATGCACAAATTCACCCGCATCAAAATGTCCGCGTCTTTCACAAAGATCATGAATTCTTAAGCCATAAGCCCATTTTGGCCTATTATATACATCAAGTGCTGGTAACTCACCAAATAATAAATAATGAAGCACATTACCCACTATATTTTTTTCACTTGGAGGACAGCCGGGAACATTGATCACAGTTTTGCTTGTTACTTTGCTTAAAGGCTGCGCATTACTAGGATTTGGTCTTGCTGCTTGGATTCCTCCAAAGCTAGAACAGGTTCCTATAGCAAAAATAGCCAAAGCATTTTCACTTGCCATTTTTGAAAGCTCATAGCCTGTTTTTCCATGTGCACCTATGGTTAAAAAATGCTCTGTATCACCCATAGGGATACCACCTTCAACCATTAAAATGTATTTATTTTTATGCTTTTGAATGGCACTTTCTAAATTTTCTTCAGCTTGCCAACCTGCTGCAGCCATCACTGTTTCGTGATATTCTAAAGAAATATAATCAAAAATCAAACTATCAATCGTTGGAGTATCACTTCTTAACAAACTCTCACTACAGCCTGTACACTCAGCCATATGAAGCCACACAACAGGAAGTCTATCAGCAAGTTCAGCAGCTTTTGCTACCATAGGAGTAAAACTCGCTGGTAAAGCCAAAAATGCCGTCATAGCACCTGCCCATTTCATAAAATCCCTTCTAGAAAAACCTGACTTTTCTAATGCTTTTGTAATACTATCATTGTCTTTCAAAGAAGGAAGCTTTTCAAGAGCCGATAAACGCGACTCTATTTGATGATAATCAATCATTATATTTCCTTTATAACATGAAATTTATTCTCTATAATAATAAAATAAAGGAAGTTAAAATAAAATTAAAAACTTACTCTCATAAGCAAATATTAGTATCAATCTTAATTAAAGTTTAATCATAAACCTTTTTTGAGTTTGCGAATCAAAAATCTTGCAGGGTGAATAGCGTGGATGTATTTTTTTTCTAAACACGAGGGTTCATTATTTATCAATGCACACAAATACCTTGCCGCTAAAACACTTGTGCTAAAACCCCTTGATCCATGAGCAAAATTAAAATACAAATTACAAGACATTTTAGCTGGTTTTTGCTCCTTGTTTTTTGTCCATAATAAAGCTTTATATTCTTCTTTATAAAACACTTCATCATAAGCATTTCCAACTATCATAAAGCGATCACTCGAATAAGATCTAAAACCTACCTTAGAACCTATGATTTCTAATTTTGTATTTTTATCTATAAATTCGGCTATATTTTCTATATTTTGTTTATCATCTTCTTCTTTTGATTCTAAACTTGTATCAAGCCTATCATAACTTGCTCCAATCACTTGCAAATCATCTTTTATAGGGCAAATATAAGCCTTAGAAGATAAAGGAAATGGAGAGTCTAAAAAAGGTTTTAGATGTGTAACTTGACCTCTTACTTTACTTAATTTCATCTCATCATAAAAAACAAAATCTTTTGTATCTGCACCCATAGCATAAATCAAAACCGCATAATCACTTTTAACAATATCATTTTTAAATTTTAAAGTAAAACATTCATTTTCAAATTTATAAGCTTGAAACTCATGATTAAAATATATACAAGCTTTACTTTTTTCAAAAAGATTTTTAACCAAATTTTTTGGAAAAATCACTCCACCCTCTTCTAAAAAAGCTTGATTTTTTGAAATTTTAAACAAAACATTTTCTCTTTGTGTGTCAAATCTTTCTTGCATCAAATCATTATGTGCAAACTCCACCACACCCTTAAATTCTAAATCTAAAATTTGTCTATAAAAACGGCTTGCTTCTATAAAAGAAAGCTCTGAAAATTCCCCTAAATTTACCTTAGGCTTTAAGATTAAAGAGCTTAAAATTCCACTTTCATTTCCACTTGCACCCTTGCCTAGTTCTAAATGTTTTTCAAAAACATCTATTTCAAAACCCCTTAAACTAAGCTCATAAGCTAGAACAGCACTTGATATACCCGCACCAATAATAGCTACTTTTTTATTTTTTAAAAATGAAAATGTTCTTGAAAAATACGCTTCTTTATCTTTAAACTCAAGCTCATTTTCCAAATAAGCTTTAATCATTTCTCTTTTTCTAAAACCTTTGGTTTTTTCTACTCTAAAGCCATATTTTTTTAAATTTTTTTGTAAAAAACTTGCCGAAGAAAAGGTGCAAATTTGTGTATTTTTTTTAGAAAGTCTTGCCACTTCAAAAATTAAATTTTCATCAAACATTTGCGAGTTTTTATTTGGAGAAAATCCATCTAAATACCAAACATCAGCTTTAAAATCTAATTCTTTTAAAATAGCAATATCTTCAAAAACAAGATCTAAAAAACAATCTTCAAAATAAAAACGATAAATTCCTTCTTTAGCTTTAGGATAAAATTTTAAAAATTGCTCTAAAAACTCTTTAAACTCTTCATAAAATCCTAGTTTTTGATAAATTTCTCTTAATTGTTCTTTTTCGATATAAAAAGCTTCTATACTGATATAAAAAAGTTTTTTGGGACGCTTAGAAGGAGTGGTTTCTAAAAAGCGTTTCAAAGTAAGAAAAAAATTTAAACCTATACCAAAACCACTCTCTGCGATAATGAAATTTTCTTGATTTTTCCATTCAAAAGAATGAGTGTAAACAAATTTGCTTTCATTTAAGCCATCTTTGGAATTAAAATAAAAATCATCAAAATCCAAAGAAAAAGGAGTATTATCCTTAAAAATTAGTTTAGCTTTTTTCATCGGTTGTTATAAAAATAACTCTCAACTCCATCAGCAATACCCTTAACCAATAAATCTTGAAAAGCTTTATTGGCGATTCTTTTACCTTCATTTGGATGTGTAATATAGCCAATTTCAATCAAAATTGCAGGCATTTGCGCACCCACTAAAACCCAAAAAGGTGCTTCTCTTACACCGCCGTCTACAATTTTATACTTTTTGCGTGTTTGAATGAGTATATTTTTTTGTACATCAATGGCTAGTTTATTTGAAGCAACGATTTTTTCACGATTTAAGAAATTTAAAATACTTTGTTTTGAGAAATAATTAATCTCTTCAAAATCTCCTTGATTTTCTTTTTCTGCTGCTTTTTTACTTCTTTCGCTTCTTGCAGGACTTAAAAAGAAAGTTTCCACGCCTTCGCTACTTTTAGCCTTGGCAGCATTGGGTGCTGCATTAGCATGTATAGAGATAAACAAATCCGCTCTTTTATCATTAGCATATTTAGTTCTATCGCGAAGATTGATAAATTTATCCGAACTTCTAGTGTAAAGCACTTTATAACCACGTTTTTTAAGTTCATTTCCAAGTTTTAAAGCCGCGCTTAAAACTATATCTTTTTCTTTTAAACTTCCTTTTTTATCACTTAGAGCACCGCTATCTTTTCCACCATGCCCCGCATCGATAACTATAAGTTTTCCTGATTTGTATCTCGTACTTAAGGTTTTATTAAAACTTTGAGTTGCTTTTTTATCTACATTTTGACTTGAAGTTTGCGCATGAAAACCTAAAGTGAGATTTCTATTATCCAACTTTTTTAAAAGTTTAAATTCTTTAGGAGCACTCAAAACCACACGAACAATTTTTGGATTATATTGCGTAACGACAATTGTATTTTGTCCAAAGGTAAAGCTTTTTCTATTACCTTCTAACACACCTTTAAAACTTACAACATATCGGAATTTTTGATCTTTGGTTTCAAATATTGCTATTTCTTTTTCATCCAAATCATCGCTCAAATTTAACACCACAGCGTTAGAAATTTTATCCACATCTAAAACATATAAAGGTCCTTGATCTTCTTTTTCGTTATTGGTTTTTTTATCTTGTTTTTTTGTTTCTAAAACTTTGGCTTTAATTTCTATTTTTTGATCTTGCTTTTTCTCTGAAATTTTACTAACTTGCTCGGTCTTTTTTTGGCTAGTAATTTCTTTTGAAAAAATTATTTTTTCTTCTTTAAAAGATATATCAATAGGAATTTTTTCTTTAGCATAAACCACTATGCGTATGGTTTTGGGATTAAATTGTGAAATCACTAAACGATAGTCATCAAATTTAAACTCTTTTTTACCTCCTTCTAAAACCCCATCAAAATCACTAATAAAACGATAGTTTCCTTTTTCATCTAAAGCAAAACTTTTTAATTGATTCTTATCTAAATTTGTATTTAATTCAAGCTCTACACCTTGGCTTGTTTTACTTGACTTTAAAACATAAATTTTATCATCACTTTTTGTTTTAGAAACGATACTACTCTTTGGCTCTTGTGAAGTTTTAGAATCTATTTTTTCTATATTTTTTATTTGTTCATTAGGTGATTTTTTTTCACTTTTTTGAACTGTTTTTACAGGTTTAAAAGTTGATTTTTCAGTATCTTGAGAAATATTTTGAACCTTAATATCTTTAATAACAGCCTTTCTTAAAGCATTGATACTTGCTTCACTTATACCACTTTCTTTTAACTCATTAGCATATGACTTGTCGTCTAAATTTAAAGTATTTGAACTGATGATCAATCTTTTTAAGATTTCAATTTTAGTTTTTTCATCTTCATTGATAACACTTTGTATATAAAGGCTTTTGAGCTGATGATGAAATTTTACTTGCACTTCGCTTTTAGAACCGATAAAATTTTTATCGAAATTTGCAAGTTCATTTTCATAAGCTCCAAAAAGAGTTGTAAAAACAAATACTAAAAATACAAAAATTTTAGCCATTATTCACCATTAACCAATTTTTCCATAAGTTCTTTAACGCTGATAAGTTTATCTAAACGATATCCATTTGCACCTGTAAAGAAAAGTCCTGTTTCTTTTTTACCTGACCATGCATCAAAAAGCCTATCTGCTATACAATACCCTACTTTAGTCGCCTCTTTTCCGCGTCCACAAGGTGCTACACAATTGCTTATACAATTGATCTTTGGGCCCATTCTTTTATCTACCAAATTTAAAAGATTGGTTCTAACTCCACGAGCAGGATAGCCCACAGGAGATTTAATAAGCTCTATATCTTCTTCTTTAGAAGCTAGCAAAACGCTTTTAAACTCTTCACTTGCATCACATTCAAAAGTTCCTATGAAACGCGTTCCCATTTGAACACCACTAGCTCCTAAAGAAATAGCGTTTTCTATATCTTTTTTATCCCAAATTCCACCTGCAGCAATCACAGGAAAAGATCCCCAATTTTTAGCCTCTTCTACCACAGGAGTGATTAATTTTTCTAGTTGATAATTTGGATCTAAGCACTGCTCATAAGTAAAACCTTGATGACCTCCACTTTTTGGCCCTTCTAAAACCACTGCATCAGGTAGGCGGTTGTAACGGCTTTGCCATCTTTTGCAAATAATTTTTAAAGCCTTTGCAGATGAAATAATAGGCACTAAAGCCACATCAGGAAAATCTACAGTAAATTCAGGTAAATTTGTAGGAAGTCCAGCGCCTGAAACAATCACATTAAAACCAACCTCACAAGCATCGCGTGCTATTCTTGCATAATCATTACTTGCACATAAGATATTACACCCCAAAGGTGCATCGCCACAAACTTTTCTTGCATTATTAATTAAAGCTTGCAAACCCTTGCGTGAGTAAAAATTTTCACTTCCATAAGGCTTAGCGTTTAATTCTTTACTCGCATACTTTCTTTCTTCATAATATCCTGTTCCCACAGAAGAAATGATCCCAAGTCCACCATTTAAAGAAACTGCAGAAGCTAATCTATCCCAGCTTATGCCTAGTCCCATTCCCCCTTGAAAAATGGGATATTTTATAGTATGTTTTCCTATTTGTAAGGGTTGTAAATTCATTCTTTTACCTTTAATTTTGCAAATTTTCTTTTACCTATTTGTAAGATGTATTCTCCTTGTTCTAAATGCATTTGCTCGTCGCTAACTTTTTGAGAATTTACACTTACTGCATTAGCACTGATGCTTCTTCTTGCCGCAGAAGTAGAACTTTCCAAACCACATTCAACCAAAGCCTTAGCAAGCCAAATTTTTCCTTGTATTTCAAACTCAGCCATATCACTTGGTAAAGCATTTTGAGAATGAATCCTATCAAATTCAGACTTAGCATTATTAGCCTCTTCTTTGGAGTGAAAACGCTCCGTAATCTCTAAAGCTAAATTTTCTTTAGCTTTTTTAGGATGTAAATTGCCTTGTTCTATATCTTTTTTTATTTGCGCGATTTCTTCTAGACTTTTTTGACTTAAAAGTTCATAATATCTAAACATCAATTCATCACTAATACTTAAAATTTTAGCATACATATCATTAGCTTTTTCTGTAACACCAATGTAATTATTTAAACTCTTACTCATTTTGTTTACACCATCTAAACCTTCGAGTAAAGGCATCATAATCACAGCTTGTTCTTTTCCTATGTTATAAACCCTTTGAAGCTGTCTTCCCATTAAAAGATTAAATTTTTGATCCGTTCCGCCCATTTCAATATCGCTTTTTAAAGCCACGCTATCATATCCTTGAAGTAAAGGATACAAAAACTCGCAAATCGAAATAGGGCTTTGCTCTTTAAATCTCTTGGTAAAATCGTCACGCTCAAGCATTCTAGCTACACTAAAAGTTGAAGTAAGCTCTACTATACCCGCAGCTCCAAGTTCATTAAGCCAAGTAGAATTAAACTTAATCTGTGTTTTTTCTTTATCCAAAACCTTAAAAACCTGCGTTTCATAAGTTTTAGCATTGATTAAAACTTGCTCTTTATCCAGCTTTTTACGCGTTGCACTTTTTCCACTTGGATCGCCAATTTGTCCCGTAAAATCTCCAATCAAAAACTGCACAATAGCTCCATGTTTTTGCAAAAAAGCCATTTTTGTTAAAACCACACTATGGCCTAAATGTAAATCAGGCGCTGTAGGATCAAACCCTGCCTTTATAAAGAAATTTTCACCCTTTTCATAATAATTTTTAATTAAATTTTCTATTCTTTCTTCATCAATAAGCTCTGCACAGCCACGCTTAACTTCTGCTAATATTTTTTTTATATCCATAATAAACCTTTTTAACCTTCTTTATAAGCATCATTTAAAGATGTAAAATCTAAAATTTTACAACGAGATTTTAACCTATCCTTGACACTATCTGGGTTGATATTATCAGGAATTTCCATTGTAATCTCAAAATAATCTACCGCCGAATTTAAATCACTTGATAAATTAATTGTTAATAAATTTATCTGCATTTTAGCTAAAAATGCCAAAAATTCCGCTAAAACACCTTTTTTATTTTCCAAAGAAAAAATCAATTTATAAGATTTAGGGATATTAGAATCCCATTTTATAAATACCATATCTTGATTATTATCTATCATTTTATCGGCTCTATCGCAAAGCTTATGATGGACAATAGCGTTACCACCTTTAACAAAAGCTAAAACAGCATCACCTCTTTTTGGATGGCAACAAAAATCAAAATCCACATTAGCAATTTTATGGTTACAATATAGAGTAAAATTTCCTATTTTTTGTTCTTTAATCTCATATTTATCAAACCAATATGACTTCTTGGCGTATTTTTTAAGACCATTGACTATATCTTTCAAATAAGCACTATCTGTTGCTACTTGTCTAATGCGTCTGATTAAATTTTCTTTTTCTATCCAAGTTTCAATTCTGTTTTTATCAACTCCAAAAATAAAACTTAATATATTAATAGAACTTGCTAGATTAATCTCTCTGATTTTTTGCTTACAAAATTCCCTTATACTTGCTTTTGCTTTTCCTGTTTTAACACTATCTATCCAAGAACAGCGATAAAATTTATCATTGCTAGTAACCACTCGCACAATATCGCCATTTTTAAGCTCAGTTAACAAAGGCACTTTAATACGATTTACATAAGCGCTTTTTGCATGAAGCCCTACTTTGGTATGCACTTCATAAGCAAAATCAAGAACCGTTGCACCACGAGGTAAAGTGAAAATTTCTCCCTTAGGAGAATAAACTGCAACATCTTCAACATAAAGACTATCTTTAGCATATTCATAAAGTTCAATAGCATTGTAATCTTCTGCATTTTCAAGATTGTTTATACTTTGCATTGAAATATCTGTAAGCCAATCAAGACGAGGTGCAACCACGCTGCCATCTTCTTTATATTTCCAATGCGCTGCTATACCAAATTCCGCAATTTTATGCATATCAAAAGTTCGAATTTGCGCTTCTATAATACTTTTAGTATCAAAAAGTGTGGTATGTATGGTTTGATAACCATTTTGTTTAGGCAAGGCTATATAATCCTTAAAACGCGAAACCAAGGGATTAAAATGCGTATGTAAAATTCCCAAAGCCAAGTAACAATCACTTACTTTTTCAACCAAAATTCTTACCCCAAGTAAATCAAGAACTTCTTCAATACCAATGCCTTTTCTTTGCATTTTAAGATAAATAGAATAACTATGCTTAATGCGTTTTTGAATTTCAAAACTACCTTGTCTAAAGCCATTGCTCAAAAATAAAAGTTCGATTTTGGAAATAAATTCATTTAAACCTAATTGCATTTCTTGATTATTGGAATTGATATAATTGTCAATAAGCTTATACTCATCTGGCATAAGATATTTAAAGCTAAGATCTTCTAAATAATTTTTTATGCTTGAAATGCCAAGTCTATGAGCTATTGGAGCATATACAACTAAAGTTTCTTCGCTGATTCTTTTTTGCTTATCTTCTCTTAGAATATCAAGAGTAAGCATATTATGCAGCCTATCACATAACTTCACAATCAAAACCCCAACATCTTCAATGCTTGCTAAAAGCATATTTCTGAAAGTCAAGGCTGATTTAGTTAAACTTTTTTTAGATTTTGATGAAATGAGATTATCTTCTCTAATTTCTACAATTTTAGTAAGTCCTAAAACAAGTTTTAAAACCTCAGAACCAAACTGCTCTCTAAGTTCTTCTTCGGTGCAGTTTGTATCTTCGATCACATCATGCAATAAAGCAGCTAAAATATTGCTTTTATTTTCACTTAAAAATCCAACCAGTGTTGCTACTAAAATAGGATGTACCGCATAAGGCTCTCCACTTTTTCTAAACTGCCCTTCATGGCAAAATATACAGTAATCTACCGCTTTTTCAAGAATGGCATCATGGCCACAAATTTCAAAAAGCAAAGCCTTAGCAGCTTCTAAATCTTTACAATTTTTTACATTATCGATTAATTGTTCAAGCAATAATTCTTCATCGATTGGTTTCAACTAAACCCTCTAAAGTGATTTTATTTTCTGCAATTTCATATAAAGCTATATCTGCAAATTTATTTTTATTTTTATCAAAGTCTACCAAAGGGGTTGCTCCATTGGCCAATTGTTCCGCTCTTTTTGCTACCACTAAAGAAAGGCGATATCTATCATTACCCATTTTTTCCAAAGCTTTTGCCGCTACTTCTTCTATTCTTTTATCCATAATTTTCTCCTTAATTATTTTTAACGATTGAACAAAGGCTAGTATCACCTTGTATGATTTTAAGTAAATTACCCTCTTCAAACATATTACAAACCACAATAGGAAGTTTGTTATCTTTAGCTAAAGCTATAGCTGTATCATCCATCACTTTAATATTATCTTGCATAGCCTCATCATAACTTAAAGTATTTAAAAATACTGCATCATCAAATTTTTTTGGATCTTTATCATAAACTCCATTAACTTTTGTAGCTTTTATTACCATATCTGCATCAATTTCTACAGCTCTTAAAATAGCTGTTGTATCTGTAGTAAAATAAGGATTTCCAGTGCCTGCAGCAAAAACCACAACACGACCCTTTTCTAAGTGTCTTTGCGCTCTTCTCATAATATAAGTTTCACAAAATGCTTCCATCTGAATGGCGCTTTGAACCCTAACTTCAAGTCCAGAGCTTTCCAAAGCTTCTTGTATAGCAATAGCATTGATAACTGTAGCAAGCATTCCCATATGATCTCCACTTGTCCTTTTAATCAATCCGCCCTTAGCAGCACTTACTCCGCGAATAATATTACCACCGCCTATAACTATGCCTACTTCTATTTGATTTTTTATAAGTTCTTTAATCTCTGAAGCTATGAATTTTAAAATAGAATTTTCTATACCAAAGCCATTTTCACCTGCTAAAGCCTCTCCTGAAAATTTTACTAAAACTCTTTTTCTCTCTTGCATTATTTCTCCTTATTTAACTTGAAATTATATTTTAAATTCCATTAAATTTAGCTAATTTAAGCTAATGAGTTCCAAAGGATTGATATGAAAATTTTTTTGAGTTACTTCAAAAGTAAGATCATTTTTTATTCTACCCACTACGGCACCTTTTTTAATATTCTTACCAACTTTAATATTAGGAGCAATCTTATCTAAATGTGCATATATTGTATGTATGCCATTATCATGTTCAACAATAACAACTCGAGCTAGCATGCTAGTATCTTTGGCAAAAACTATTTTTCCATCTAACACATTTTTAACAACTGCATCACTTTTATTACTTCTTAAAACTACATTCTCGTTAAAAATTTTAAGATTATAAACAGGATCAACATAATTTCCAAATTTTTGCTTCACAGTAAAAGAATCTAATGGAGCTATGGTTTTTTTTCCTGTGTAACGCTTGACTGAACCTCCTTGATAGCTTGAACCTAATTGCCTTATTTGTTGATTATTTTTTACTATTTTAGTATCATTTTTGCTTGAATTTACATTTTCTTTATCATTAATAATTTTTAATTGATTTAATGTTTTTCTAAGCTCTTCTTGCTGAGCTTGTAAGTCATCAAGTTTTTTTGCATATATGGTTCGATCTGTTTTTTGTTTATTAATTTCGCTAATTTGTTTTTGTTTTAAACTTTGAAGTTTAGCTAATTGAGCGTTGTAATCCTTAAGACTATCATTGATTTTCTTAATCTGAGCTTGTTTATCATCAATAAGCCTATTTACTCCCTCATAATCTTTAGAAATTTTTAAAATTTCTTCATTTAAAACTTTGTTTAAACTTCCTAAAATTTCAAAAGCCATAAAACTTTCTTCACTTTCAATATAGCCTTGAGGGATAGGTAAATCATAAGCAAAATCTTTAGCCATTAAAGATATAAGCTTACCTTCCATATTTGATTTACTTTTAAGCAAATCTTCATTTTGGCTTGTAAGGGTGTTTAACTCTTGATTTTGAGCCTTAGCACTTGCTTCAAGCTTAGAAGTTTGTGAATTTAAGCTTTCAATTTGAAAACTTAGATCTTTCAAACTTTTTTCACCATTTAAAATATCGCTAGCCAAATCTTCAAGTTTTTTATTTAACTGTTCTTGTATGCGTTTATTTTCTTCTAAACTTTTTGTTTTTTCATTTATAGCGTTTGCTAAACTTATATCAACAAACAAAAAAAAACAAAAAAAGATAAGAATATTTTTTCTCATCTTTTAACCTTAAACATAACCGTATTTACACACAACAAGCAAATAAACAAAGTAGCTAAAAAAATTAAAGTCAAATGTAAAATAAAATTAATAGGTGGAAAAATAATATCTACAGCCTTTAAACTTTCTTGGATAATAGAAAGATCAAAAATTTGCGTAAAAAAGGCAAGTAAAATAACAAAAGCAATAAAACAATCAACCACAACCACCTTATAAAGCATAAAAGATCTAAACCAAAACGGAGCTCCAAATAAACACATAATTTCAATACGATCGGTATGTTCATAAAGCCAAATTCTCATCTGTTTTAAAAACAAAACAAAGGCAAGCAAAATAATGATAAATAAAAACAACCAAAAAACAAATTTCATCAAAATAAGCAAAGAGTATATCTTATCATGGGTTTTAGAAAAAGTTTCAACCTTACTAACACCTACAATATTTAAAAGTTGATTTTTAATCGAATTTAGTTCATTTTGATCGGGCAAAGAATTTAATTTTAAAGTATAAAATTTCGGCAGAGAATCTTTTAAAACTTTCAAATTCTTTTCAGAAACATCATTTTTCAAACGATCGATTAAATCCTTAGGATCTAAAGATTCAAGCCCAGCAAAAAATGGTACTTTTGTTTTTACTACATTCTGATCAAGTTCAGTTTTGCTGACAACTATAATATTATAATCTTTATTAACAAGTTCTTCATAATGCTTTAAAGTTGCATTTGTAATCAAAATAAATTCAAAAGCAAACATCATAAAAAGTAAAGGTAAAATTAAAGATAAATGTGTTTTAAAAAATTTCATTCATTTTTCCATTTTCTATATTAAAACGACGATAATCCACTCTTAAATTGCTAGGAATTCTATGTGTTACCACTATAACACAAGTTCCTAAAAGTTCTCTAGCAGACTTTAAAAGAGTCCATATAATATCAGAAGAATACTCGTCCAAATTTCCCGTTGGCTCATCGCAAAGCAAAAGCTTTGGATTATGAGCTAAAGCCCTAGCCATAGCGACGCGTTGTTGCTCACCACCACTAAGTTGATTAGGCAATTTATCTGCTTTAAAAGTTAAATTTACATGCTTTAAAAGCTTAGCAGCTTGATCATGGCATACTTTTTTACTATAACCTTTAATCATTAAAGGCAACATAACATTTTTTTCAACACTATATTCTTGTACAAGTTTATAATCTTGAAAAATAATCCCTATTCTTTGACGCAATTTTAAAAGTTCTAAATTTCCAATTTTATTCATCAAAGATCCACATACTTCAAGCTTGCCAGAAATAGGTTCTAAATCCCCATAAAAAGACTTTAAAAGCGTACTCTTACCACTCCCACTTTTACCCGTAATAAAAACAAAATCATCATCCTTAAAAGCAAAACTCGCTTCTTTAATAACTAGTTCATCATAACCTAAAGTAAGTTTATTTGCTTGGATTAAATTAGGCATCCTTTTTCCTTAATTTCCCTTTTTAAATTTTTAAATTATGCTTTATTTTTGCTTAATTTTCAAGAAAAATTATATTTTAAACTGAACTTTTAAAATTTCTTTTAATTCATTTATCGCTTTAATATTTTCTTGAATTTTAAATGGCTCTTTAAAAGCAAAATCAATCGTTTTATCAAGATGCAAATAACAATGTTCAGGCTTATTAAAAGCTCCAAAAGCAACCTTTAAAAGCAAATTCTCATCTTGTTTATAGATGCTTTCAAAATGCAAGAAAAAATCATCTTTTTTTATAGTAATATTTTTAAAGTTCTGCTCTATTTTTTTTAAATCCTCTCTAGAAAATTCAACCGATGAGAGATTAAATTCATTTAACTCATAATTTTTACAGTCTTGGTTAAAATTCCACACCCAAAGATCATATATATTTTTTTCTTGCTTTTTCCATCTATCTTCATATTTGCTTGAAATTTCTAAATTTTCATTTTTTCTAAGACTAAATTTTGGCGCAGGAAAAGTCAAAAATTGCTCTAAAGCAAAATTAAAATACTCAAAACTATCTGTTCTAAGCTCAAAACGACCATTTTGAACTAAAACCCTAGCACATTCTTTGCAAAAATCCTTCCCAATAACTCGCCTATAAGGCTTTTTATCCCAAGGAACAGGAAAATGTAAAAAAATCTTTTCAACTGATTTTGATTTTAATACACTCAATAACAATCTCGCATCACTTTGGATTAGCAAAATATTATTTACATTTTGTGCCTTAGCAAGTTTAGCTACTTGAGTTAAAGCTGGATTGTAAATTTCCACCCCTAAAATTAAAACATTTGGATTTTCTTTTGCTTGATAAAGCAAATGTCTTCCTGATCCAAAGCCTATTTCTATATAAATTTTACCTTGAAGTCTAGATAAAAGTTCATCAAAGTTATCAACGATAAATGGTGTTTTTTCAATTAAAGCATTGTTTTTAAGTCCAAAAGCTTCATTGATAATATCCTCACAAAAACCTTCTTTAAAGATTTTTAAAGCCTTTTGTAGATAACCTATTTTAGAAGGTTTTGTATGTTTATCGCCTTTAATCACAAAACCATTTTGTGCTTTTTTAATCTGCAGAAAAAAACTCTCTTCTTGAACCTTTGTATAAATAAGACCAACATTATCATTCTTAGCAAGCCAAAGAAATTCAACATCATCCTTGCTATAAGGCAGATTCATTTCTTTGATCTTTTTGCTTCTAAAATTTGGCACTACTGAGCCGCCTTAACTTTGCTTGAAGGTTCTGAACGAAGCCCAGCCGAATCAATAGCAATAACTTCATAACTATATTCCACCCCTGGTAAAGCTTTTACATCTTTTAATCGCTTTTCTTTAATGCCTTTAAAAACTGCATTTTGCTCTCCACCATAGCGTCTTACTTCATATTCAACAGCTCTAGCATCATTATCACTCCATTCTAAATTTATCCCTTCGCTTGTGCTTTGAGCCAAAATAATACTAGGAGCCAAAGGATTATCTAAAGTTCTACCCTCTACACCATCTTTTGGCATAGGACTTTCAAGACCATCTTTATCCACTATTGTTACTTTATAATACTTGCTTTTACCTGCTCCTTCTACTATATCCTCATAAGAATTTTTATCAGTCTTTGCCAAAACACTAAAAGGAAGGAAGCTTGAGCTCGTAGAATAAACTTTATAATAAGAAAAATCTTCATACGTAGGAGCATCCCAAGTTAAAATGATTTTATTAGAACCATCTGTACTAGCACTTAAATGCTCAACTTGAGGGGGTAAAGCCTTGCTTGTAGAACTTACAACTTGACTTGGCTCACTCTTTATCCCATTAAAACTCACAGCAATAATTCTATAACTTGAATTTTCATTAGGTTTTAAATCACTATCGATGTATTCAGCGTTTAAGCGATTTTTTACTTCTGCAATTTTTTTAAATTCTTTATCATCACCTTTAGTTCTTTCAATAATATAAGAATCAACCCTAAAATCAGGATGCGGACGCCAAATAAGTTTAATACGATTAGGCAAATTGGTCACAGCTTGAATAAAAGGAACAGCTTCAAGTCTTGGAGCTGTGCTCACTTCTATAACCTTGCCATCTTCTGAAATTTGTCCTTGCTCATTAAAGCTTTTCATCATATAACGATACTTAGTACCAGGCTCTAATTTAGTATCTACATAATGAGTTTGAAACTTATCTTTAATAGTGCCTACAAGTTTAAAATCAGGATTTTCATCACTAGAACGATACAAATAAAATCCTTTGATATTTTCATTATATAAAGGCTCCCATTCAAAAGCAATATTACTCATATCACTAAGACTTTTTAAACTTTCAACCTTTGGTAAGCTTTCATTTACGGCAGGCTCTTTACTTGAAGCTAGCGAATTCATTTGCGAAACACTACAAGCGCTAAGCAAAAGAGTTAAAAAACTCAAGTAAAAACTCAAGCGAAATCTTTTCATCATTCTCTCCTAAATTAATTTGTTCAAACATAATGTTTTTAAAATCTTCCATCAAAGGTGCTTTAACAAAAATTTGCTCTTTAGTTTTTGGATGGATAAAATACAAAAAATAGGCATGCAACATTATCCTACAATCATACTTACCCTTATAACCATACAAACTATCGCCCAAAATATGGCGATTTAAACTAGCCAAATGCGCTCTAATTTGATGAGTTCTTCCTGTAAAAAGCTTAGCAGCCATCAGAGTTAAATTTTCAGTTTTTACTACATTTATAAAAGCTGATTTTGCATTTTTACTGAATTTATTTTCCTTATCTATGGCTATTTTTTTAATAGCATTAGAAGGCGAACGCATTAAAAATTTTTCTACTATAATTTTATCTTCTTTTAGTGGCAAATCAATTAACGCAAGATAAATTCTTCCCATGCTTTTATCTGCAAGCTGTTCGCTTAATCTTTGGTGGGTGAAATTATTTTTCGCTATTAGTATAGCCCCACTTGTATCTTTATCTAATCTATGAACAAGACCAGCTCTTATCTCTCCTCCTAAATTTGATAAAGTATATTTTTTTTCTATCAACCAATCCACCAAAGTGGCATTTTTAACACTACTTGCTCCATGAACGACTAAATTTGAAGGTTTATTTAAAACAAGCAAATCTTCATCTTCGTATAACACATCAATATCAAAATCCACTTCAAACTGAGGTTTTATCTCATCGTAAAGCTTTAAACTTACAATAGAAATAATATCACCATTTTTAAGCTTAAATGAATTTTTATCTTGAATTTTATCATTAACCTGTACGCAATCTTTTTCTATAAGTAAAGCAACTTGATTGCGACTTTGGTTTAATTTTTTAGCCAAAAACACATCAAGCCTTGAATTTTCATCTACTAAAAAAGTTTGCATTTTTTCCTTGGAGGTTTTGATAAATTTAAAATTTTAGTTTATAATTATAGCTTTATATTACTAACTGAAGGCAAATTTTGTTTAGATTAGATAGAAGAATTTTAACTCATTTTGACTATATGCAACCCATTTTATTTTTACCCATAATTCTTATTTCATTTTTCTTGATCTTTGAAGCTAATCCTTTTTTAGCAGAAAAACAGTTTGTTTATGCCTGTGTGGGATTGTTTGCTTTTATGGTTTTTTTCTTCTTTCCCATAAGGAAATTTATTTGGATTATTCCTGTTGCTTATTGGATTAATATTTTTTTATTGCTAAGCGTAGATATTTTTGGGGTTGAAAAATTAGGTGCTAAAAGATGGCTTGAAATTCCTTTTACTCACTTTACTATACAACCTTCTGAAATTTTTAAACCTAGTTTTATTTTAATGCTTGCTTATCTTATTTATCAAAATCCTCCTCCAAAAAATGGATACAAACTTAAACAATTCATCAAACTTAGCTTTTACATCATCTTACCTTTTTTGCTAATTGCAAAAGAACCTGATTTAGGAAGTGCTATGGTTTTACTACTTGTTGGTTTTGGAGTGCTTTTTATCATGGGAGTTCATTATAAAATTTGGTTAAGTATTGTTATAGCTATAAGTGTTAGTTCTCCTATTATTTATACACATCTTTTAAAGCCCTACCAAAAGCAAAGAATTCATGATTTTATTTCAGAAAAACCAAGCTATCAAGTAGCCCAATCAATGATAGCTATTGGAAATGGTGGTTTAACTGGAAAATCTCAAGATGAAGCTACGCAAACTCATTTTAAATTTTTACCTATTTCAACTAGTGATTTTATTTTCGCTTATATGATAGAAAGATTTGGATTTATTGGGGGATTGACATTAATTATATTTTATATTTTACTTATTTTTCATCTACTTAGTTTAAATTATAAACTTAAAGATGATTATTTTACTAGAGTTGCTATTAATTGTGTTGCATTATTTATTTTTATTTATGCGGCAGTAAATATCTCAATGACTATAGGTTTTGCACCAGTAGTTGGGATCCCTTTGCCTTTTTTTAGTTATGGTGGAAGTTCTTTTACTATTTTTATGATTTTTTTTGGAATTTTACAGCATTTAATCACTTTTAGATATTTTTGGATGGATATAAAGGCTAAATAAAATATTTTTAAGCATTAATAAGATATAATTTTATCTTTTAATTCAACTTAGGCGGATTTATAGCTCAGTTGGTTAGAGCAACCGGCTCATAACCGGTTGGTCGCAGGTTCGAGTCCTGCTAAATCCACCATTCTATTATAAGTTATAGACTCTCTCTTTAAAATAATAATTTTTAGTCCTTTAAATATTTCGGTCTTGTGTAAAAAAATATGTGATGTGATTTTTTGAAAGATAAAGTGGTGGTTAGAGGCAGAATCGAACTGCCGACACGCAGATTTTCAGTCTGCTGCTCTACCGACTGAGCTATCCAACCACTTAGTTTGATAAAGTAAAAATGTAATTGTATCTTTTTTTCTTTAATTTAAGTTTAAATACAAAAATAAAATTTTATTTCCCTTAAAGTTTTAATAAGATAGAATACCCGCTTTAGATCATTATCAAATGGAAATTTTTTGAAACAATTTGGATTAGATAGACGAACTTTTAAAATTTTACTAGCTGGTTATATTATTATTGCATTGTTTGGGGCTTTATTGCTACATTCAAGCTGGGCACATACAACTCCTGTTGATTTTTTAGATGCCTTTTTTACAAGCACATCTGCTGTTAGTATGACAGGATTAGCAGTTAAGAACACTGCGGTTGATTTTACCTTAGCAGGACAAATTATTATCTTAGCTTTGGTGCAAATTGGAGGCTTGGGATATATGGGTATAGGTTTATTTGTTTATATACTCATACGCAAAAAAGTTGGTTTTAGTGCAAGAAATTTACTAAAAGAGTCTTTATTTTATCCATCAATGGATGGTTTATTTAAATTTTTTAAAAAGGTTTTACTGTTCATTTTTACTATAGAATTGGTAGGTGCTATACTTCTTACCATGCGTTTTGCCCTTGAAATGAATTTTAAGAAAGCTTTATGGTTTGGAATTTTTCATTCTATTAGTGCTTTTAATAATTCTGGATTTACCATATTTGAACATGGACTTATAGCTTACAAACATGATATAGCAATTAATCTTATTATCACTTCTTTGATTATTATTGGAGGGCTTGGATATTTTGTTTTGGTTGAATTATACTTTTTTCAAAGAAAAAAATTGCAAAATTTAAGCCTACATACAAAAATTGTTGTTGTTGCAAGTATTTTTCTTATTTTCTCTTCAACGCTTATTATTTTTGCTTTTGAATACTCAAATCCTCAAACTATAGGACATTTTTCATTTTTTGATAAAATTTTAAGTTCATATTTTATCGCTATTAATTACCGCACAGCAGGATTTAACACCTTAGATATGGGACATTTGCATGATGCGAGCTTATTTTTTGGATCATTGTTTATGGTTATTGGTGGTGCACCAGGAGGGACAGCTGGGGGTATGAAAGTAACAACTGTAATGGTTTTATTACTCTATGCTTATTGGAGTATCCGAGATGGAAGAGTTAGAATTTTTGGACATGAAATTCCAAGAGAAACCATATCTAAAGCTTTTATTATAGCTGTAGGTTCAGCTGTTTATATAGTAATAGCTGTTATTTTGCTTTCCTTGCTAGAGTCAAATTTTGATTTTATAGCCTTACTTTTTGAAACTTCTTCAGCTTTTGCAACCGTAGGAATTTCAGTAGGAAATGGTGGAACTTTATCTTTATGTGCTTTGTTTAGTGATCCTAGCAAGGTGATTATCATCATTATGATGCTAAGTGGCAGGATAGGTGTTTTTGCTTTTTTACTCTCGGTATTCAAACAAGACAAAGCTATTCATTTAAAATTCCCTGAAGGAAAGGTTAATTTATAAAGGTAAAATCGTGAAAAATCTTAATTATGGAATTATAGGACTTGGAAAATTTGGCTCAGTTGTAGCAGATGAACTCATTGCTGGAGGTCATACTGTTATCGTTGCGGATAAAGATGAGGAAACTTTAAAAAGTATACAAAATCCTCCAAGCTATGCTTATATTTTAGATTCTACAAATATTTCAGCTCTAAAAGAAGCAGGCTTTCATGATGTTGAAGTTGTTATTGTTAGCATAGGAGAAAATGTTGAAAAATCAATCCTTACTCTTATGGCGCTTAAAGATATAGGTGTTAAAAACATCATTGCTAAAGCAACCTCTAATATCCATGGTCAAATTCTTTCTAAGTTAGGTGCAACAAAGGTTATTTATCCTGAAAAAGAAAGCGCTAAAAGACTAGTAAAAGAATTTTTAACCAAAGATGCCGATTATGAAGTTTTTGATCTTTCAGCAAATACTATACGAGCTATTAAGATCAATATAGATGAAAAATTAGCAGGAAATTCTTTAAAACATGTAGCACAAAATATGAAAGTGATTTCTTATAAAAAATTAAATAGCGACTGGGAAATATTGCCTGATTTAGAAACCACAACAGTTTATAGTGGAGATGTTGTAATACTTCTTGGAACAGTTAAAGAACTTAGAGAATTCGAATACTAATCAAGATTTAAAGCCTTGCAAGCCTTTACAAAACGCTTTAAGGCTGTTTTTTCTTTAGTAGAAATTTTATGATATATAACTTCATCTAAATAATATCTAACATCTTTTATATCCAAATCCCTTGTTTTGGCATAATTTTGCAGTATATAATAAGGAATTTTAATCTTTGTTTTTGGAAATTTTTTCAAAATTTGTTTATATAAAGCTTTTTTTTGCACACAAGAGAATCTAGCAAAAACAAAAGGCAACCCTGTTTTTTCGTGCCATTTTGCACATAAATCGATATATTTAGAAGAATCTTTTAGATAAAGCTTTAAAGCCTTATCACCTATAATTACTTTTCCATCTTGTTTTAATACTTTAGCTAAAGCATTTGAAGTTGCTGAACTTGGATCTTTAGCATTTGATGTATTTTTTTCTACTAAAACACTTAAAACTCTTTTATTAGCACAGATACCCAAATCTAAATTTTTATATTTTTTTCTAGCACTTTCTATGCTTGAAATGATAGCTGCATCAATTCTTCTATAAAATAAATCTTTATTTAGCTTACTTGGAACTCCTTTTTTATACTCCATGCTTGCTTTATAACCATTAGGTAAGGGATATTTCTTAAGATATATATGTAAAGGCAAAAGATTAATATAATCAATTTTTCCAAAAATCATCTCTTTTAAAGAGTGTTAAACACTCTATCTCCTGCATCTCCAAGTCCTGGTATAATATAACCTTTTTCATTTAAACCTTCATCAATACAAGCCACAAAAACTTCTACATCATCATGCATTTGGCTAAATTTTTGCAAACCTTGTGGAGTAGCAAGTATGGATATAAATTTTATTTTTTTAACTCCTTGGCTTTTTAAAAAATTACAAGCCTCTATAGCAGTTCCACCTGTAGCAAACATAGGATCTATGACAATAGCGGTGCGTTGTTTTGCATCTTTGGGAAGTTTTTGAAAATAAAAATCCGCCTTTAAAGTTTCTTCATTTCTTATAAATCCCAAAAATCCAACACTTGCATCAGGAATCATCTTAAAAACACTTTCAAGCATTCCTAATGCAGCTCTTAAAATAGGGCAAATCATAATTTTTTCATCAAGTTTTTTTACTGTAGTTTTTTGTATAGGTGTTGAAATTTCAATTTCTTTTAAAGAAAAATCTTTACTCGCTTCAAAAAGCAAAAAAGATGAAATTTCATCGATTAACATGCGAAATTGAAAGGGCTTTGTCTCTTTAGCCCTTAAAATTCCTAATTTATGTTCGATCAATGGATGATTGATACAATGAATATTTTTCATTTTAAGCTTTCAAAATAAGCTTTCTCGTTAAAATTTTTCACCTTAGCCACACCATCTTTTACCGCAGCTGCTGCTACAGCTGTACTTACTGCAGCTTTTACTCTTTCATCAAAAGGTTTTGGTATAACATATTCTCTTCCAAATTCTAAAGCGCTTAAATTATAAGCCTTTTTAACTGCATCACTTACAGGAAGTTTTGCAAGATCTGCTAATGCTTTAGCAGCAGCTACTTTCATATTTTCAGTGATTTTACTTGCACGCACATCTAAAGCCCCACGGAAAATAAAAGGAAAACCTAAAACATTATTGATTTGATTTGGATAATCACTTCTTCCTGTTCCTACAATCGCATCTTTTCTAAGTCTAGCCACATCTTCAGGCATCACTTCAGGGATAGGATTTGCCAAAGCAAAAATTACAGGATCTTTTGCCATACTTAAAACCATTTCATCATCAAGAATTTTTGGCGCACTAAGTCCTAGGAAAACATCAGCTCCTTTTAAAACTTCTTTTAAAGTCTTTTCCTTAGAATCAACAGCAAATTCAAGCTTTTGAGGAGTTAAGTCATTTCTATCCTTAGAAACAACACCTTTGCTATCTACTAAAATAATATTTTCGACCCCTAAATTTCTATACATCTTAGCACTTGCTATACCTGCGGCACCTGCGCCACTTACAACCACCTTAATGTCTTTAAATTTTTTACCGCTTATCTCCATAGCATTCATAAGTCCCGCAGTTGAAATAATAGCCGTTCCATGCTGATCATCATGCATTACAGGAATTCCTAAATCTTGCAAAGCCGCTTCAATTTCAAAACATTTTGGAGCAGCTATATCTTCTAAATTTATCCCACCCACAGTCGGAGCCAAAGCTTTGCAAAAATTTACAATCTCTTCCACACTATGAACATCAATTTCTATATCATAAGCATTAACATTTGCAAATTTTTTAAACAAACAAGCCTTACCTTCCATAACAGGTTTTGAAGCCTGTGCTCCTATGTTTCCAAGTCCTAAAACAGCAGAACCATCGCTAACTATAGCTACCAAATTAGCCTTATTTGTATAAGTATAAGCAAGCTCATTATCTTTAGCGATTTCAAGGCAAGGTTCTGCAACTCCTGGGCTATACGCCAAAGATAGATCATGACTTGTAGCCATTGGCTTACTTGGGACAATATCAATTTTCCCACCTAAATGGTATTTTAAAGCTTCTTCTTTTAAATTCATTTTATTTTCCTCTAACTTTTAAAAAATTTTCTATTCTTTTTTTACACTCATCAACCCCTAAAAATTCTAATACTTCAAAAATACTAGGACTTACCGCACTCCCTGTTAAAGCTATGCGTATAGGCTGAGCCAAATCTTTTAACTTTGCTTCTTTTTTTTCTAAAAAATCATTTGTAAAATCTTCAAAATCTTTACCTGTTTTTTGATCTTTAAGTGTATTAGCAAATGCTTGGAGCAATTCTAAATTATTTTCGTTAACAAATTTTTGCACTGCATTTTCATCATAATTTTGCGGCGTATTAACTATGCTTTTTGCACCATTGATAATATCATGCAAGGTTTTTGCACGCTCTCTTAATAAATCAAGTAAAAATCCTGCCTTTTCATAAACAGATAAATCAAAACCAAGATCTTTAAGCTGACGGTTAATCTCTTCAAAAGGTAAAGTTTTAATATAATGAGTATTAAGCCATTCAAGCTTTTTAGCATTATAACAAGATGCGCTTTTATTAATATGATAAGGATCAAAAAGTTTTTTCAAATCTTCTAGCGAAAATACCTCATCATCACCATGACTCCAACCTAAACGCACAAGAAAATTAAGCAAAGCTTGAGGTAAAATTCCCATTTCTTTGTATTCCATAACATCAGTTGCCCCATGTCTTTTTGAAAGCTTTTTACCATCTTCTCCATGTATCATAGCCACATGAAAAAATTTAGGAATTTTAAAACCCAATGCTTCATAAAGTACAATTTGTTTAGGAGTATTTGAAAGATGATCATCCCCACGAATCACATCACTTACTCCCATTAAAGCATCATCAATAACAACAGTAAAATTATAAGTTGGAGTTCCATCACTTCTTGCAATGATAAAATCATCCATTATATCCTCTGCTTTAAATTTTACCTCGCCTTTAATCCCATCTTCAAAAATAATCTCGCCGCTTTGAGGTGCTTTAATACGCACAACAGGTTCTATACCCTGAGGTGGCGTGCCTTTAAATTCTCTATATCTTCCATCATATCTTGGGCGCTCTTTGGCGGCTTCTTGCTTGGCGCGTAATTCTTCTAATTCTTCTTTACTCATATAACAATAATACGCCTTGTCTTCATCTAAAAGCTTTTTGACATATTCTTTATAAAGATCAAAACGCTCTGATTGATAAGTTACTTCTCCATCATGTTCTAAACCGCACCATTTAAAAGCTTCGATAATTGCTTTTGTAGCTTCTTTGGAATTTCTTTTTAAATCCGTATCTTCAATACGAAGTAAAAAATTTCCACCATTTTTTCTAGCGTATAAATAATTATAAAGAGCTGTTCTAAGTCCACCTATGTGCAAATACCCTGTTGGGCTTGGAGCAAAACGCGTTGTAAGTTTTTCGTGCATTTTTTGCCTTTTCTTAAATTTTTATTGATATAATGCGATATTTATACTTAAATAAAGGTTTGAAATGAAAAAAATTTTATTAAGTTTTGCATTTTTTGCAAGTTTAGCTAGTGCAAATACCATTAATGCTATAGCTGTAGTTGTAGACAAAGAGCCTATTACAACTTATGATATAGATCAAACTATGAAAGTACTTAAAATTGATAGAAATCAAGCTTTAGGCGTACTCATCAATGAAAAAATGGAAATTTCACAAATGAAACAACTGGGTATTGTAGTCAATGATCTAGAGCTTGATGATGCTATAAATAAAATGCTTGCTCAAAACAAAACTACTTTAAATGCTTTCAAAGCAAATTTAAAATCCAAAAATCAAAGCTATGAACAATTTCGTGCAAATTTAAAAAAAGATTTAGAAAAAAGAAAGCTTTATGAAAAAATCGCAAGTATGGCAAAAACTGATTTTAGTGATGATGGAGCAAAAAAATTTTTCGAACAAAATAAAGATAAATTCACTTTTTATACACAAATTAATGCAAATATTTATTTATCAAACAATCCTCAAACTTTAGAAAATATCAAAAATACAAAAAAAACAATCCTTAAACCACAAAATGCATCTTTAAACACAAGCAATGCCGATCCAAGACTTTTAGGGCTTTTATCGCAAATTCCTGTTGGAGGCTTTTCCCCTGTTTTAAATGGAAAAAATGGCTATGAACTTTATGAAGTTAAAAGCAAAGATGGAGCACAAACTCCTGAATACGAACAAGTTAAAAATGAAGTTTTAAACGCTTATGTAAGCGAACAAAGACAAAATTTCATACAGGATTATTTTGATAAACTCCGCTCTAAAATCAATATAGAATATTTAAGATAAAAATTACAATTAAAATTTCCCTTTAATAGGGAAATTTTAATGTCTTGCAAGATAATTTGTATCGTAATTATTATTAATAAAATCAGGATTTTCCATCATAGAAAGATGAAATTCTTTGGTTGTTTTTATCCCACTTATAAGTAACTCATCTAAAGCTACTTTCATTTTTGCAATAGCTTTATTGCGATCTTCTGCCCAAACTACAAGCTTACCTATCATAGAATCATAATAAGGAGGCACGCTATAGTCTTGATAACAATGACTTTCCATTCTGACATTGCGTCCTGCGGGTGGAATGTATTTAGCAATCTTGCCTGGACTTGGCAAGAAAGTTTTAGAATCTTCTGCCGTGATTCTACACTCTATAGAATGCCCATTTAATTTAATACTTTCTTGAGATGGTAAGGCATAACCTTCTGCTACCTTAATCATTTGTTCTATGATATCAATCCCACTTACCATTTCACTTACACAGTGTTCAACTTGCAAACGTGTATTCATTTCTATAAAATAAAAGTCTAAATTTTTATCAACTAAAAACTCAAAAGTTCCCGCACCTTCATATCCTATAGCTTTGGCTGCCTTAATAGCAGTTTCATGAAGCCTAGTGCGTGTTTTTTCATCAAGCAAAATCGCGGGAGATTCTTCGATAAGTTTTTGATGGCGTCTTTGCATAGAACAATCTCTTTCACCCACATGAATCACATTACCAAAACTATCTCCTATAACCTGCACTTCTATATGGCGTGGATTTTGAATGTATTTTTCCATATACATAGTTCCATCACCAAAAGCTGTCATAGCCTCGCTTTCAGCTGACCAATACGCTTTTTCAAGATCTTTTTCATTTTCCACCACACGCATGCCACGGCCGCCACCGCCAGCAGCTGCTTTTAAAATCACAGGATAGCCTATTTCTTTAGCAAGTTTTTTAGCTGCTTCAGCTCCTGCTAAAGCCCCATCGCTTCCTGGGATTACAGGCACGCCTGCTCTTTGCATTACTTGTTTAGCTTTTGATTTATCACTCATTAAATTCATAGCTTCTACAGAAGGACCTATAAATTTGATGTTATGTTTAGCACAAATTTCAACAAAATTTTGATTTTCACTTAAAAATCCATATCCTGGAAAAATCGCATCTGCTTCAGCAATTTCAGCTGCTGTGATAATAGCTGGGATATTTAAATAACTTTCAGAACTTCTTGCTTTTCCTATACAAATGCTTGCATCAGCGTATTTTAAATATAAAGCATCTTTATCTGCTTCAGAATACACACAAATTGCTTTTTTACCCATTTCTTTAATCGTTCTTAAAGCGCGTAATGCTATTTCTCCACGATTAGCAATTAATATGCTTTTAATTTCCATTTTATAATTTCTCCACCGCAAATAAAGGCATTCCAAATTCTACAGGCTGACCATCAGCAACTAAAATTTCAGCGATCCTGCAATCAAATTCCGCTTCAATTTCATTCATGATTTTCATCGCTTCGATAATAGCTATAGTATCGCCTTTTTTAACCGTGCTACCTACTTTTACAAAAGGTGCTGCACCTGGGCTTGGAGCTTGATAGAAAGTTCCCACCATAGGGCTGTTTATACTTGGCTTGTTTGATTTTGCATTTTGACTAGGTTGAGCTTCATTTACAACACTTACATTGATAGGTTGTGGAGCTGGAACTGGAGGACAAACAGGAGCTGGAACATCGCAACACATATCTCTTTCAAGTTCTATTTCAAAACCATCTTGTTCTTTGATCTTAATTTTACTAATATTTGCTTCAGCAAAAAGGTTTACTAACTCTTTAATTTCTTCTTTTGTCATAAAATTCTCCTAAAATTTAAGAACTTAATCTTGTATTATATAAAAAAACTTAAAATTTAACTTTAAAAAAGAAAAAAATCATAAAAAATATAGATTTTTTAGGTTATAATCCTTATAAAAAATTACAAATATTAAAAGGTTAAAAATGGGCTTAAAAGCAGATAACTGGATAAGAAAAATGGCATTAGAATACAAGATGATCGAGCCATTTTGCGAAGCAAATATAGGAAAAGGTGTAATAAGCTATGGACTTTCAAGTTATGGCTACGATATACGCGTAGGGCGTGAGTTTAAAATTTTTACCAATGTTAATTCAACCGTAGTAGATCCAAAAAATTTCGTAGAAGAAAATGTAGTAGATTTTGAAGGTGATGTATGTATAGTTCCTGCAAATTCTTTTGCCCTAGCTAGAACTATAGAGTATTTTAAAATGCCTGATGATGTTTTAGCTATTTGTCTTGGCAAAAGCACTTATGCAAGATGTGGTATCATCGTCAATGTTACTCCTTTTGAACCAGGTTTTGAAGGACATATCACTATAGAGATTTCAAACACTACGCCTTTACCTGCAAAAATTTATGCCAATGAAGGCATAGCACAAGTGTTGTTTTTACAAGGCGATGAAAAATGTGATACCACTTATAAAGACAAAAAAGGCAAGTATCAAGCCCAAACTGGCATAACCTTGCCAAGAATTTTAAAATAGGAACACTTGTTGCTTTAATTTTAAAAAAACTTAAGCAAAGGAAGGCAAAATGTTTAACAAAAAAAATATCTTAATCACAGGCGGAACAGGCTCTTTTGGAAAAACCTATACTAAGGTTTTGCTAGAAAATTATAAACCTAATAAGATTATCATTTATTCTCGTGATGAGCTTAAACAATTTGAAATGGCAAGCGTTTTTAATGCTCCTTGTATGCGTTATTTCATAGGAGATGTAAGAGATAAAGAGCGTTTAAGTGCTGCTATGCGTGATGTGGATTTTGTTATACATGCTGCTGCGATGAAGCATGTGCCTATTGCTGAATATAACCCTATGGAATGCATAAAAACAAACATACACGGTGCGCAAAATGTCATCGATGCTTGTTTTGAAAATGGGGTTAAAAAATGTATCGCTCTTAGTACAGATAAGGCTTGCAATCCTGTAAATTTATACGGCGCAACCAAACTTGCAAGCGACAAGCTTTTTGTCGCTGCAAACAACATAGCAGGCAATAAACAAACACGCTTTAGCGTTACAAGATATGGCAATGTTGTAGGTTCAAGAGGTTCAGTAGTGCCTTTCTTTAAAAAACTCATCAGCGAAGGAGCTAAAGAACTTCCTATCACCGATACAAGAATGACTCGTTTTTGGATCAGCCTTGAAGATGGAGTGAAATTTGTGCTGAGTAATTTTGAAAGAATGCACGGAGGAGAAATTTTCATCCCTAAAATTCCTTCTATGAAAATCACCGATCTAGCCCATGCTTTAGCTCCTCATTTAAGCCATAAAATCATAGGTATAAGAGCAGGAGAAAAACTACATGAAATCATGATTTCAAGCGATGATAGTCATTTAACCTACGAATTTGAAAACTACTATGCTATAAGCCCGAGTATTAAACTTGTGGATAAAGATAATGACTTTAGCATTAATGCCCTAGGCGAAAAAGGGCAAAAAGTAAAAGATGGTTTTTCTTATAGTTCGGATAATAATCCTTTATGGGCAAGCGAAAAAGAACTTTTAGAAATCATCAATCACACTGAAGGTTTTTAAAATGCTTACTTATTCTCATCAAAACATCGATCAAAGCGATATAGATACGCTTACAAAAGCTTTAAAAGATGAAATTTTAACAGGGGGTAAAAAGGTAGATGAATTTGAAGAAGCCCTTTGCGAATATGTGGGTGTAAAACACGCTTGTGTATTAAACTCAGCCACTTCAGCCCTTCATCTTGCCTATACAGCACTAGACGTCAAAGAAAAAATCGTTTTAACCACCCCTTTAACCTTCGCTGCTACAGCTAATGCAGCCCTAATGGCGGAAGCTAAGGTAGAGTTTATCGACATTAAAAACGATGGCAATATCGATGAAAAAAAATTAGAAGCAAGACTTTTAAAAGATAGCGAAAATATAGGAGCTATTAGCGTAGTGGATTTTGCGGGCAATAGCGTTGAAATGGATGAAATTTCAAACCTTGCTAAAAAATATAATATTCCTTTAATCGATGATGCAAGCCATGCTTTAGGTGCTTTGTATAAGAGCGAAAAAGTAGGGAAAAAAGCTGATCTTTCTATCTTTTCTTTTCACCCTGTTAAGCCTATTACCACTTTTGAAGGTGGGGCTGTGGTGAGTGATAATAAAGAGCTTATCGCTAAAATCAAGCTTTTAAGAAGCCATGGCATAATTAAAAAAAGGCTTTGGGATAGTGATATGGTAGAACTTGGCTATAATTACCGCTTAAGTGATGTTGCTTGTGCTTTAGGGATAAACCAGCTTAAAAAACTCGATCACAATCTTGAAAAAAGAGAAGAAATCGCAAAATTTTATGATAAAGAATTTGAAAAAAATCCTTATTTCTCCACGATAAAAATCAAAGATTATAAAAAAAGCTCGAGACATTTATATCCTATTTTGCTTTTTCCTGAATTTTATTGTCAAAAAGAAGAACTTTTTGAGAGCTTGCTTCATGCAGGAATTGGTGTACAGGTACATTATAAACCTACTTATGAGTTTAGTTTTTATAAAAAACTCTTAGGAGAAATCAGACTCCAAAATGCGGATAATTTTTACAAAGCCGAGCTTAGCATACCTTGTCATCAAGAAATGAATCTAAAAGATGCAAAATTTGTAAAAGATACTTTGTTTAGCATTCTTGAAAAAGTTAAAAAGGGATATTGTGGATAAGCTAGACTTTAGAAGTCAAGATTTTAGCCAAACTGGAAAGGCTATGTATGAACTAGCTTGTGAACTTTTTCCTATCCTTAGAAGCATCACAGGGCAAGGTTTTAGAGCTAGCTTAGAAATTTTAAATAAAACTCTGGGGGGGGGTATACTCAAATTTCACTCTATAAAAAGTGGTACAAAGGTTTTTGACTGGATAGTCCCTGATGAATGGAATGTTAAAGAAGCCTATATCATCACTCCAGAAGGAGAAAAAATTTGTGATTTTAAAAAGCATAATTTACACCTTCTAAACTATAGCGAAGCTATCGACAAAGAAATCGAACTAGAAGAACTTCAAGATCATCTTTACTCCATAGAAGAAATGCCTGATGCCATTCCTTATGTAACGAGTTATTATAAAAGGCGTTGGGGATTTTGCCTTGCACACAACGAAAGAAAAAAACTCAAAAAAGGCAAATACAAAGTTTATATCGATGCAAAACATGATGAAAATGGGGTTTTGGATTATGCTGATTTTATCCTACCTAGTACGCAAAATTCAAAAGATGAAATTTTAATTTCAACCTATCTTTGTCATCCTTCCATGGCAAATAATGAGCTTAGTGGTCCTGTGGTGGCTATTTTCCTAGCAAAATGGCTTTTGAGTTTAAAAGAAAGAAAGTATAATTACCGCTTTGTCATCATTCCTGAAACCATAGGCTCTATAGTCTATCTTAGCAAACATTTAGAGCATTTAAAAAAACATGTTAAAGCAGGCTTTGTGCTTTCTTGCTTAGGTGATGATCATGCTTACTCACTCATACACACACCCAAAAAAAACACTCTAAGTGATAAAGTTGCCTTGCATACGCTTAAAAATAAAAAAAATTTCAAAGCTTTTAGTTTTTTAGATCGTGGAAGCGATGAAAGACAATACAATGCTCCGCTTGTAAATCTTGGCATTGTAGGAGTATGTCGCACAAGATACCTAGAATACGAACAATACCACACTAGTAAAGATGATCTCAATTTTATCTCTGAAAAAGGTTTAATGGGTGGACTTCAAAGTATGCAAGAAATGATTTTAAATCTAGAAATCAACACTGTATATGAAAACACTATAGTATGTGAACCTAATCTTGGCAAAAGAGGACTATATCATACCCTTAGCACTGCCAATGACATTCCTTTAGCTTGTAATTTTCTAGCTTACTGCGATGGAGAGAATGATATCATCGATATAGCCAATATCTTAAATATGCAAGCTTATGAATTTAAAGAGCTTTTGGAAAAAATCTTAGAATATAAACTTTTAAGCATAATTCATTAAATTTTTAGCATAATTATCTTTAATATCCTTAACAATTATGTCATATGCCCTAGATAAATCAATTTTCTTAATGCAAAGATTTTCAAATTTTTTAAGTTCCATCACATTTTCTTTTATAAAAAGATCTTCCAAACCATTAACATCCGTTAAAACTCCATCTTTGCGAACAAACATATCATAAGTTTTTAATTGCGTAAATCCCTTTTCATCTGTATATAAAGCCTCAAAACTTTTGTTAAAGCGATAATCCACTTTTAAACATTCTTCCACATAATGCACAAAGGTAAAAGAATCTTGCAAAGGCAAATTTACAATAATCATTTTTGTATTATTTTTATACATAAAAGCAAAGGGAGAATTATTATCAAAAGCTCCTTTATTCTCAAGTGCAACAAGTTCTTTTTGAAATTTTCCAGTAACCGCAAAAGAATAAATAGGGTGTTTTGTTCTTCTAAAATCATCTCTTTTAAGAGCTATATTACCTAAAACTCCAGTTTGTGATTTAGAATTTAAAATATCATATGCCAAACCTTTACAAAAATCCCAATTAAAAGTATGAATAGCTAATGTATCTACATTATCTTTCATACAATCTAATAAAAAATTTAATTTTTTTCTATTATCTCCATCTATATTTTGCAAAAATTGCATTAAATTCCCTGTAAATAAAATAAAATCATCTTTATTTAACTCTAAGAAATTTATAAATCGTATTATCTTTTCCATGTTAAAACCTAAATAAAATATTTTATAATTAATGAAAAATTTTATGATACAATATATTAATTTTCAACATTCTTAAGAAAGTGCTATACAATGGAAAAACAATTTTATGAAATTTTAGAAAATATCCTTGAAATCAAAGTAGATGAAAATACAAATTTAAGTATGGAAAACTGCAAGAACTGGACTTCTTTAGCCCATATTGATATCATCATGAGTTTAGAAGAAGAATTTGAAATCAAATTTAACAAAGAAGATTTAAGCCTATTAAAATCTCAAAATGAACTTTTAAAGACTATTAAGGAGAAATTATGTTAAAAAATACTAAAAAACTATTTAAACTCATAGAAGAAAAAAATGCCTTGCATAAAAAATGTTTAGATGGATTGCAACTTTCAGATGAAGAATATAATGATTTAGAAAAACTTATCATCTATTATAAAGATACATTAAACATCAATCTAGAAGAACAGGCTAAAAGTTATATAGTTGTACTCAATGATACCCTAGAAGAAACTAAATATTTTATAGAATTTGGAAAATATAGATATAGCACTTTAGCAGAAGTAGAAAATATGGTATATTTCAATAAAAATTATATGAAGCAATACATGGTGGGACTTGCTATATCTTCTTTTATTTGGAATGCTCATATTGAAGTTAGAAGATATTTTGCTAAATATATAGATAAAAAACAAGATCGAAAAAGCACTTATCTTGAAATCGGTCCTGGTCATGGAGAATTTTTTGTTAAAGCACTAAGAAGTCAAAAATTTATAGAATATTATGGTATAGACATTTCTCCTATAAGTTGTCAAATGAGCAAAGATATGGTAGAAAATCAATTTGGAGCAATTAATCAAAATAATTTTAAATGTGATTTTATATGTAAAGATTTCACTAAATGCAATTTCAGCAATAAAGCAGATTTAGTTGTAATGGGAGAAGTCTTGGAGCACGTGGAACAACCTTTACAGTTTATGAGAGATGTGAAAACTTTACTTAATGATGGTGGAGAAATTTTTGCAACCATCCCTATCAACGCTCCTGCTATTGATCATATTTATTTATTTTCCAATCCTGATGAAGTTAAAGATTTGCTTAAAAATGTAGGTTTAAAAATCAAAGAATGCGAATATTTTATGGCAAATAATTATTCTTTAGAAAAAGCATTAAAAACAAAAAATGCCATTGTTATGGCAGTGGTCTTGGAAAAATAATGAATCTTTTTTCACCTCATTTAAAACGCAATGAACTTATAAAATTTGCCAAAGAATTAGACTTTAGTAAAAGTCAAGATCTTCTTATCAATATCCATAGAAATCATGCTTTTGAAGGAGTGCAAAGCATCATTGCTCCTTTTTTACATTTTGCCAATTTAAAAGCTGATTTTAATTTCAGCTCTTATGATGATAGCTTGAGTTTTGATAACTTTAAAGAAGCTAGTTTAGAACTTTTATGGCTAGATTTGACCCACTATAAAAATAATGTGCAAAATTTTCTAGAAGAAAGGCTTTTAGCATTAAGAAAAATTTCACAAAGCCCTATTTTAGTCCTTAGTTTAGGAGAATTTAAAACAGATAAAAAAATTTTAAATTGCGAAATTTTTAATGTGGAAAAACTCATAAAAGAGTATTTTGATGAAGAAGATATTTTAGACTTAGCTAAAGAAGAACTTACAGGCTCTAAACTTAATAATAAAGCCTTGATTTTTTTAGCACAAATTTTAGGACTTAGCCTCATCCCTGCACTCATAAAACCTGCTCTTAAAGCTCTTGTACTTGATCTTGATAATACCTTGTATCAAGGAATTTTAGGTGAAGAGGGTATAGATAATCTTAATTTAAGTCCTTTGCACAAAACCTTACAAGAAAAAATTAAAACTTTTAAAAAACAAGGCTTTTTGCTCGCCCTAGCTTCAAAAAATGAAGAAAAAGACGCAAAAAAACTTTTTGAAACAAGGAAAGATTTCATCTTACAATGGGATGATTTTGATGCTAGAATGATCAATTGGGAGCCAAAGAGTGAAAATATCTTAAAAATTGCTAAAAAATTTAATATAAATACTAATGCTATGCTTTTTATAGATGATAATATCGCCGAGCTTGAAAATACCAAATTTACAGGTGTTAAAACACTTTTATGCGATGAAAATATACTTTATAAAATCAAGCTTTTTCCTAATCTTTTAAAACTTTCAAATACCAAAGAAGATCAAATTCGTGCCAAAGATATAGCAGCCAATGCTTTAAGAGACGAGCTTAAAAGTTTAAGCGATGAAGAATATTTTCAAAATCTTGAAATCAGCTTAGATTTTAGCAAAAATGATCTGCAAAATATCCCTCGCATTAGCGAACTTTTAGGCAAAACTAATCAATTTATCGCTAATTACACACGCTTAAATCAAGAAAAAGTCGCACAACACATGCAAAAAGAGCTCATTGTAAGTGTGAGCATGAGTGATAAATTAAGCGATAGTGGGATTATCGCTATTTTTGTTTTTTCTTGCAAAGAAGGAAAATTATTTATCAATGATCTTTGCATTTCTTGCAGAGCTTTAGGTAGAAAACTTGAAACTCGAATGTTTTTTAAAGCCTTTGAACTAGCTTTAAATTTCTTTGATCTTAAAAACAATAATGCAAGGCTTTATTATCAAAAAGGCGAAAGAAATATGCCATTTTTAAGCTTTTTAGAACAAATTTCTAAAGAAATTGAAAAAAACTCAGCCCTTGTTTCATTTCAAAATTTAAATTTTAAAGGACTTATAATCCATGAAAACTAGATTTGATAAAGCCAAAATTTCAGGCATTTGCGTAAGCATACCTGAACATAAAATTTGCATTGATGATGAGTTAGAAAGCGTTTTTTCAAACGATATCAAAACCCTTAAAAGAATGAAAAAAGTCATAGGTTTAAACACGCGTTATATTTGCGATGAAAACACTTGTGTAAGCGATCTTGGAAAACACGCAGCCAATACACTTTTACAAGGTTTAAATATAGATAAAAATAGCCTTGATGCACTCATCGTAGTAACTCAAAGTCCTGATTTTTTCATGCCTTCTACGGCTTGTTATTTGCATCAGCTTTTAAATTTAAGCTCTAAAACCATAGCTTTTGATTTAGGACAAGCTTGTGCAGGGTATTTATACGGCTTATTTGTCGCTCATTCTTTAATACAAAGTGGCTTAGGTAAAATTTTACTCATTTGTGGGGATACTTTAAGCAAATTCATCCATCCTAAAAATATGAATTTAGCCCCTATTTTTGGCGATGGAGTAAGCGCAACTTTGATTGAAAAAACGGATTTTAATGAAGCCTTTTTTGAACTTGGAAGTGATGGAAGACATTTTGATAAACTCATCATTCCAAAAGGTGCGATGAGAATACCTAAAGCAGATATTTTTAACAATGATTCGCTCATGCAAACTGAGGAGTTTAGACAATTAGAAAATCTTTACATGGACGGAGTAAATATTTTTAATATGGCTTTAGAATGCGAACCTAAAAGCTTTAAAGAAATTTTAGAATTTTCCAAGGTAGAAGAAAAAGACATTGCTTTTCATCTTTTTCATCAATCTAATGCGTATTTGGTTGATTGTATTAAAGAAGAATTAAAACTTAATGATGATAAAGTTCCTAATTTCATCATGGAAAAATACGCTAATCTAAGCGCTTGTTCACTACCTGCCCTACTTTGCGAGTTAGATACTCCAAAAGAATTTAAAGCGAGCTTAAGTGCTTTTGGCGCAGGGCTTAGTTGGGGAAGTGCGGTGCTAAATTTCAAGGATTTATACACAAAAGATATTTTAATTTACACAAAGGAGAAATAATGACAAAAACTGAATTTTTAGAAGAGCTTAAAGAAGCTATGCATAGAGATGAAGACTTAAATGAAGATATGCTACTTGATGATATAGATGAGTGGGATAGTTTGGCTTTTGTATCTGTGATGGTGCTTTATAAAAATCTTTTTACTTTAAAAATCACAGCCGAGGACTTGAAAAATTGCCAAAAAGTGAGTGATTTAATCGATTTAGCAAAGCTTGATTAAAACCTTTAAGGTTTTAATCTTTTATCTCTAATTCAAATTTATCTCCCACATCTTTAAATATAAACACTTTATTCCCACAAGGATAAGAGATGGAATTTTCTTGCATGAAAGATTTTCTTCCTTGTAATTTTTCAAGCATTAAAGGAAGTTCTTTTCTAAATAAGGCTTTATCAGGTATACCACAACCATGGTCTAAATTTTTAATAAATTTTCCATCAATTTTATTTTCATCTATCAAATTTAAGCTTACATCATATCCTAAAATTTTTAATATTTGCATGGTTTGTTCTTTAAAATTTGCTGGAGTTAAAGGATCTTCTTTACTATGATAACTCACATAAATAATATTTTTATTTTTTTGACTTTGTAAAATCAAATGATCTTTATTTAACAATGTTCTAATAAAATAATTTTCATTATTAAAAAAATAAGGTGAATTTTCTTTACGTGTCCAATGGGTTTTTAGAAAACATTCTATTAGAGTATTTGGATCATCAAATACATAATCACAACCACTATCCATTTCTCTTCCTAAAATATAAATCAAAGGTGGCAAAGCCGAACCTGAATTATCAATCACGCCATCCACATACCAAGGAGCTATTTTTGCTATGAGTAAAGATAAGTATCCTCCATAAGACCCCCCCCCCATAAATTTTTGGTAAATCTGCAAATTTTGGAAAGCGTTTAGCTAAATCTTTTAAGGCATTAATATGATCAATAGCTGCCATAATGCCAAAATTTTGATAATCTCCATTAGGTGGGATAAAAGTTGAAGTAAATTTCGCTTGATAATTTTGTACTAGTTTTCCTTGTAATTTTAAAGTAGTAATATTCTGATTAAGTAATTCATAACATTGTTGTGCATTCTCAAGATTGACATTGATATTAACACCTATTTCCAATAAAGCCTGAGATAAATTTGACAAATCTTCTATTGTAAATATTGTAAAAGCACTATATTTCTCAACATCTGAACGCCTTTGGCAAAAACAATGATAAAAAACATTTATTGTCACTACATCAAAATTTTTAGCAATATAATTTCTATAAGAATCTAAAAAATATATATTTGCATTAGCTCCATAACCTCCTATGATAAAAACTATAGCTTTGATATCTTTTTCATCATCATAACTGATGCGATATTCAAGCTTACTGGTTCTTTTAATGCCTAATTCTACATCATCACAAGAATCGATTTCAAAGGTTTGGTTTATAAGCATATAAAGGCCTTTTTTATTAATTTATCGATATTATATTACAAAAAACTAAAAAGGCAAATCATGACAACCCATATCTACGATTTTTTAGAAAAAAGTTTAATCAAATTTAGCGAAAAAACCGCTTTTATAGAACCTTTTGCTAAAGAAAGAAAAGAAATCACTTATAAAAACTTTGATCTTTTTTCTAAAAAACTAGCCAGTGAAATTTTAAGAAACCTAGGAAATGATAATCCTATACAAGCTCCTATTTTAATCATCTTACCTAAAGGGATTGATTGTTTGATTTCATTTTTTGGAGTGGCATTAAGTGGGAATTTTTATACCCTTTTAGATGAAAAAAGTCCTAAAGAAAGAGTAGAAAAAGTTATAGAGGTTTTAAAACCTAAGCTTTTTATTACTTCAAAGGATTTAAATTTTAACTTAAATTTACCTACGCTTTATACACAAGACTTTGAAAGTTTTGATATAGATGAGAATTTAATAAAAAATGCAAAAGAAAAACATATAGATACTAATTTACTCTATGTTCTTTTTACAAGTGGAAGCACAGGCATTCCTAAAGGAGTAAGCATAGCACATAAGAGTGTGATTGATTATACTTTTTGGGTATGTGAGACTTTTAAATTTGATGAGAATGAAATTTTAGCCAATCAAGCACCATTTTATTTTGACAATAGTGTTTTAGATATTTTTTCAAGTGTAAAATCAGGAGCGACTTTACACCTTTTACCTAATCATCTTTTTGCCTTTCCAAATAAAATTTTAGAATGCCTTGAAAAAGAAAAAGTAAGCACTATATTTTGGGTACCTTCGGTGCTGATTTATTTTGCAAATACTGAAGCCCTAGATAACTTTAATTTATCAAATTTACATAAAATTCTCTTTTGTGGTGAAATCATGCCTAATAAGCAGCTAAATATTTGGCGCAAACACTTACCTAATGCTTTATTTGCCAACCTTTATGGCCCAACAGAAATCACCGATGTATGTTCTTTTTATATCATCAACCGCCCTTTTAAAGATGATGAACTCTTACCTATAGGTAAAGCTTGTAAAAATACAGAACTTCTAGTCTTTGATGAAGATATGAATTTCATAAGTCCTAAACAAATAGGTGTTAAAGGGGAACTTTTCGTGCGTGGAACTTCTTTGTCTTTAGGGTATTATAATGACAAAGAAAAAAGCAAACAAGCTTTTATACAAAATCCTTTGCATCATAATTATTTAGATTTACTCTATAAAACAAGAGATATCGTTTCTTATAATGAATTTGGCGAACTTTTATGCTATGGAAGAGCGGATAATCAAATCAAATATATGGGACATAGAATAGAACTTGGAGAAATAGAAAGCGTGATAAATTCTCATTCAGATATAAAAAACAGTGCTTGTATTTTTAAAGAAGATATTATTTGTTTTTATGAGAGTAAAGAGGAAATTGATTTTAGAATGTTTTTAAAAGATAAATTACCTCTTTATATGATACCTAAACATTTTAAAAAAATAGATAGTTTTAAACTCAATCAAAATGGTAAGATTGATAGGAAAGTTTTAAATGAAAAAATTTAAAAATATTTACATTATAGGCACAGGAAAAGTCGCTAAAGAATGCCAAAAAATAGCTAGTGGTTTTTTTAAGCAAGAAGTAATTTCTATAAAGAATATAGAAAATTTGGATGATTTCTTTAAAAATCTTAAAAATTGCTTTATTATTAGTGCTAATAATTTTTATATTTTCAAAAAAGAATGTATTCAAAATAACACTATTATTAACTACCATAATGCTTTATTGCCTTTTCACAGAGGATGTAATGCTCATATTTGGAGTATATGGGAAAATGATAAAAAAGCAGGTATTACTTGGCATATGGTTGAAGAAAATATAGATACAGGTGAGATTTTAATCCAAAAAGAAATAAAACTTGATGATAATTTTACCGCTCTAAGTCTTTTAAACACTCAGCACAATCTTGCTATAGCTTCATTTAAAGAAGCTATAGAAAATTTAGAAAATAAAGCACTTAAAGCTCAAATTTCAAAAAAAGGGTATCATAAAAAATTGGCTTTACCAAATGAGGGTTATTTAGATCTTACTTGGGATAAAGAAAAGATTTCTCGTTTTTTAAGGGCTATGGACTGTGGCGCTTTAAGCGAAGCGCCCAAGGCTAGATTAAAAATCCTAGGAGAAGAAAAGGAAATTTTGTTTTATGAGATTAATGAACTTGATTTAATTTTAAATTTAAGCGATAATACCCTTTTTAAAATCACAAAGGAATAAAAATGCAAGAAATCAAACAATTTTTTATCAATATAGAAAGAACAGATATCAATGAGAGTATGGAAAATCTAGTAAGTGAAGATTTTATCGATAGTATTGATATCATGGCTTTGGTTGCTGAAATAGAAAAATTTTACAAAAAACCCTTAAAAGCAGAATTTATCACACCTGAAAATTTTGAAAGCTTTCAAGCCATTAAAAACATGATAGAACAAGCTTTTATTTGATACATAAAACAAATTTATCTCCCTTATCTTTAAAGGTAAAAATTTTATCGCCGCAAGGATAAGAGATGGAATTTTCCTGCATAAAAGATTTTCTTTTTTGCAATTTTTCAAGTATTAAAGGAAGTTCTTTTCTAAGCAGAGCCTTATCAGTCATTCTAAGTCCATGTTTTAAATCTTTTATAAATCTACCATCTATTTCACTTTCATCTTTTATTAAATGCAAAGTAACATCATAGCCTAATTCTTTGTATGCTAAAAAAAGAGTTTGTTTATCTTTGGCTGTATTAAACTCATCTTTTAAACTATGATAAGATGTAAAAATGATATTTTTGTTAATATTAGCCTGTATGGTTAAATGAGAAGAATTTAACAAAGAACGAATCATATAATTTTCATTAGCAAAAAAATAAGGTGAATTTTCATCTTCTCTAATCCAATAAGCTTTAACAAATATTTCTATTAGCGCATTAGGATCATTGTAAATAAATTCGGGTTTATTTAATTCTCTTCCTATTATGCAATTTAGAAGAGGCAAAGCTGAACCTGAATTATCAATCACACCATCCACATACCAAGGAGCTATTTTTGCTATGAGTAAAGATAGGTATCCTCCGTATGACCCCCCCCCATAAATTTTTGGTAAATTTGCAAATTTTGGAAAGCGTTTTACTAAATCTTTTAAAGCATTGATATGATCAATAGCTGCCATAATGCCATAGTTTTGATAGTCTCCATTAGGCGGAACAAAATCGCAAAAAAGTTCTATCTTTTGACTTTCATCAACCAAACCTGCTTGTTTAATCTCTCCAGCTCTTTGCTCTATAAAAGGAATAATTTGTTCAAAATTATCTTTATTAACCGATAAATGTCCCAAATTAATATTTTTTAAAATACCATTGATACGCTCTAAATCATCTTGATTAGGAATAAGCTTTGGATTATACTTTTGATCAATACTTTTTCTTGTACAAAAACAATGATAAAAAACATGAACCACTACAACATCAAAATTTTTAGCAATATATTCTCTATCAAAGTCTAAAAAAGAAATATTTGCATTGGCTCCAAAGCCACCTATTACAAAAACTATAGCTTTAATATCTTTTTCATCATCATAACTTATGCGGTATTCAAGCTTGCTAGTTCTTTTAATACCTAGTTCTACATCATCACAAGAATCGATTTCAAAGGTTTGGTTTATGAGCATTATTCCACCCTATTTGCATTATTTTATTGTATTTTAAAGACAATTATACTTAAATTTTAGTAAAATAAAACACAAAAAAACAAGGCTTAACTATGAAAAATCTTTGTATCATACCTGCTCGTGGTGGATCAAAAAGAATTCCTAGAAAAAATATCATTGATTTTCTAGGTAAACCTTTAATCACTTATAGCATAGAAAATGCTTTAAATTCAGGCATTTTTAATGAAGTGGTGCTTTCAAGTGATGATGAAGAAATCATAGAAGTAGCCTTAAAATACGGTGCAAAAGCTCCTTTTATACGTGATAAAAAATTAAGCGATGATTATACTTCAAGCACTGCTGTAGTGCAAAATGCCATAGAAATTTTACAAAGCCAAAATAAAATTTATGATCATGTCTGCTGCCTTTATGCTACTGCTCCTTTGTTAAACAAAGACATTTTAAAACAAGCCTATGAAAAATTTATCCAAAATCACAGCAAGTTTTTATTTGCTGCTACTGAGTTTGAGTATCCTATACAAAGGGCTTTTTATCTAAATGAGAACAATCAAGTTTATATGTTTGATGAAAAACACTATAAAAGCCGCTCACAAGACTTAATAAAAGCTTATCATGATGCAGGGGCTTTTTATTTTGGTATAAGTAAAGCTTGGCTTGAAGAAGATTTTATGTTTAAACCTCATTCTAGTGCGTTTGTATTACCAAGAAATTTAGTTTGCGATATAGACACCATGCAAGATTTAGAATTTGCAAAAATACTTTATAAGGTAAATCATGAAAGTTCTTATTAGAAGTGATAGCTCCATTCATATAGGCTTTGGACACATTAAACGCGATCTAGTCTTAGCTAAACAATATGATGATGTAAGTTTTGCTTGTTTGCCTTTAGAAGGCTCTTTGATCGATGAAATTCCTTATCCTGTTTATGAGCTTAGTAGCGAAAGTATCTACGAGCTTATCAATCTCATCAAAGAAGAAAAATTTGAACTTCTTATCATTGATCACTATGGCATCAGCTTAGATGATGAAAAACTGATCAAGCTTGAAACAGGGGTAAAAATTCTAAGCTTTGATGATGAAGTAAAGCCTCATCATTGTGACATTTTACTCAATGTCAATGCTTACTCAAAAGCAAGTGATTATGAAGGTTTAGTGCCTTTTAAATGCGAAGTAAGATGTGGTTTTTCTTATGCTTTAATCAGAGAAGAATTTTATCAAGAAACCAAAGAAAATAGAGAAAAAAAATATGATTTTTTCATTTGCATGGGTGGAACTGATATAAAAAATCTTTCTTTGCAAATCGCTAGCGAATTACCTAAAACAAAAATCATAGGCATTGCAACCAGCTCTTCTAATCCCAATCTTAAAAAATTACAAAAATTTGCAAAATTACATGACAATATTAGATTATTTATCGATCATGAAAATATTGCAAAATTGATGAATGAAAGCAATAAACTCATCATCAGTGCAAGTTCTTTAGTCAATGAAGCCTTGCTTTTAAAGGCAAATTTTAAAGCTATTTGCTATATAAAAAATCAAGAACCTACAGCATCTTGGCTTGCTAAAAAAGGCTATGAAGTGGAGTATAGGTATTGATAAAACTTAAAAATTTCACAGAACTTAATTCTCAAGAAATAGATCTGATTTTTAAATGGCGTAATGATATTTATATTAGTCAATTTATGAAAACAAAACAAATTGATTTTGAAGAACATTTAAGATTTATAAGAAACTTACATCAAGATTCTAATAAAAAATATTTTTTAGTTTTTCAAGATGAGCAGATTATTGGTGTGATTGATTTTGTCAATATCACAACTAAATCTTGCGAATTTGGACTTTATGCAAAACCTGATTTAAAAGGCGTAGGACAAATTTTAATGAATGAAATTATAAAATACGCTTTTGAAATTTTAAAAGTAGATACTCTTAAAGCTTATGTTTTTAAAAATAATCACAAAGCTTTAAAATTATATCAACAAAATCATTTTACTATTTATGATGAAGATAAAGATTTTTACTATGTTTGCCTAAAGCAATCTCACTGCAAAACCTTGCTTAGCTAATTCTTCTTTTACATCTTTAGGGGTATACTTAGAAAAATGAAAAATATAAGCCCCCGCTAAAGCATCTGCACCCAAATTTAAAGCCTTAACTCCATCACTTGGATTGCTAAGTCCTCCATTGATAATAAGAGGAATTTTAAGTTTATTTTGAAAGATATTTAAAAGTTCTAAATCATAACCCTTTGCTTTTCCCTCAAAATCCACAGAAGTTAAAAGAAGCTCTCCAGCTCCTTTTTTTTCATATTCTAAAGCAAGTTCTAAAGGACTTTTTTCGAGTAATTTTCCCCTATCATAAACACAAAATTGCTCTCCTTTTCTTTTAACATCTATAGAACAAACTATACATTGAGAACCAAAACGATTTGCCGCTTTACTTATAAAATCCATATCTTCTAAGGCTTTAGAATTTATAGAAATTTTATCCGCACCTAAATTTAAAATCTTTTGTATATCTTCAAGAGTTTTTATACCACCACCTATGGTTAAGGGCATAAAGCATTCTTTAGCAAGATCTTCTATACTATCAAAGTCTATCTCACCACTTTTTGAAGCATCTATATCTAAGATAATAAGCTCATCAACATTACGTGCATTATAAATTCTCATCGTTGAAGTTAAATGCCCGATGGTACGAAAATCTTTAAATTCTATACTTTTAACAAGTTGAGAATTTTTTAATAACACACAAGGGATAATTCTAGTTTTTAACATTTAAAGCCTTATAAAATTTTCCAAAAGTTTTAAGCCTAAATTTTGACTTTTTTCAGGATGAAACTGCGTCGCAAAAATATGATCTTTTTGCAAAGATGCGGCAAATTTATGCCCGTATTGTGCTTTAGCACTCACAAACTCATCTTTACATTTCACATAAAAAGAATGCACAAAATAAAAATCACTCTTATCTTCTATACCTTGATATAAAGGCTCTTGTTTTAAAATTTCAAGTTCATTCCAACCCATGTGTGGGATTTTTAAATTTAAATCCTCTTCAAATTTGACTACTTCGCCTTCTATAAAACCAAGTCCTTCACAAACCCCACCTTCATAACCCCTTTCTAAAAAAAGTTGCATTCCTAAACAAATGCCTAAAATAGGTTTTTCTTGTACTAAAACTTGCTCTTTTAAAGCTTCTATAAAACCAAGCTCTTTTAAATTTTTCATCGCTTCTTTAAAAGATCCCACTCCAGGTAAAAGCAATTTATCGGCTTTTTGCAAATCTTTTGGATTTTTAGCTATGAAATTTGTAACTCCTATTTTTTCAAAAGCCTTAGCAACGGAGTTTAAATTTCCTGCCTTGTAATCAATGAGTGCTATCATTTTAAAACACACTCGTCTTTTCTTACCAAAGAGCCATCATAATCTCTTATAAATTTGCCATTTTCATCACGTTTAAAGATTTTTTTATTGGTAAAAGAATCTACTATTTTTTGAAATTCTTCCTCGCTAAAACCACTGAATTCAAGGTATTTTTTAATAGCTTTTTTAGGGGGTTTACCATCGTATTTTTGCACCAAACGCACCCCTTCTTCACGGCTGATATAACCTAAACGAATATCCAAACAAGCATTATCTGTTGCTCTACCAAAGCCATATTTGCAGTATTTTAAATAATCATGCACATGATTAGAATAACAATCTAAATTTTCAAAATTTTCATAAGTAGTTTCGACAGGGCGATCTGTTGTTGAAAAACCATGTTCTTTAGATACTTTAAGATTTACCTTATAATCCCATTTAAAATAATACCCTAAAAATAGCCCAGTAACCCCTACTCTTTGAAGTTCTTCATCACTTGGATAAGTATAAAAATACACATCTTTTTGAGTGATACCCTCAACACCTATCATATCACTAATACGATTTCCTAAAAGTCCACCAAATTCTTCAAGCCACTCTCTGCCTAAAATATTTTTATTTTTACTACTCGCAGGACCACCATACTCTATCTGCGGACTTTCCCCCCAGATGATCAAAGGCACTCCAAAATTTACCGCTATGCGTGGAACAGAAGTAAAAATTCCCAAATGGTTTTGCCATTCATTATCCCCTGTTCTTATAAAAGCTTCACGAGCAAGTTTTTGATAAACTTTTGGATCACGCTTGATATGGATCAAATCCACGCCAAGATGATTTAAATTGTCTAAATTTTTGCGCCCTATTTTCGTAGGCACACTAGGCTCAAAACACACACACAAAGGATTAAGTCCAAGTTCAAGCATTTTAACCACTTGAAAAGTAGAATCTTTTCCACCACTTACTCCGATAACACAATCATAAGCGGGATGTTTTTTATACTTTTTTACAAGCTCAAAAAATTCTTTTTCCCTTTCTTGCCAATTGATTTTTTTATTTTTAGATTCTTGAGAACGACAAGCATCGCAAACCCCTTCTTCGTCAAAATGCAAATCAGGCTTGGTATCTGGCATTACACATTTTTTACAGAATTTCATTTTTCCCTCAAATATTAAAATATACCAAGTAATATTATCTATACTTTGTATAATTATATTATAAATATTTTGTTATAATAAAAATAAAATAACAAAAATATAGAAAGTTTTCATGAAAAACAAACATTTTTTTATTATTGGCGGTGGTGATTTACAAGCAGATTTAGTGTTACATGCAAAAAAAGATTTTATCACTCATGTTTTTGACTACAATGAAAATTGTTTTTGCAAAGATTTAGCAGATTATTTTCATCCTATTTCTATTGCTGATAAAGAAAAAATTCTGGAATTAGCTATCAAATTTAATATAGTAGGTATTGCTACTGCTGCTACAGAACTTGGAAATTTAACAGTATGCTACATTGGAGAAAAGCTTAATCTTGGAACTAATTCTTATGAATGTGCTAAAAATACTACAGATAAAAGCTTAATGAAAAAAGTATTTGAAAGAAACAATATCAATCATGCTAAATACTTTATACTCAAAGATGAAAAAGATTTAGAACAAATTGCTAATTTCCCTGTTGTTGTAAAACCAAGCGATAGAAGTGCTGGAAGAGGAGTTGTAAAAGTATTTGATAAAGAAAATTTAAAAAAATATTTTTACAAAGCTAAAGATTTCTCTTATAATAAAATCGTTTTAGCCGAAGAAGTTTTAAAAGGTAGACAATTTAGTGTAGAAACTATAAGCTCTCATGGTAAACATCAAATTATAGCTATCACAGAAGAATATTTACGAGAAGGCGAATTTGCAAATGATTTTTTAGAAACACA
>NZ_MJWS01000064.1:0-15503 GCF_001762365.1 Campylobacter sp. BCW_6873 | reverse complement strand
CAACCCAGTCTTCAAAAATCGGTGTTACAAGATTTGAAACAGGTTCACAAAGTGTGAGTTCAGGTGTAGTAGGACTTACTATCAAAAACTATAATGGTATAGAAGATTTTAAATTTGATAATGTTGTGATTTCAACTTCAGTTGGAACAGGACTTGGAGCTTTAGCCGAAGAGATTAATAAAAGCTCTGATAAAACAGGAGTTAGAGCAACTTATGATGTAAAAACTGTAGGAGCTTATGCTATAAAAGAAGGAAGTACTTCTCAAGACTTTGCTATCAATGGGGTTATAATTGGTCAGATTAATTATAAAGATGGAGATAATAATGGCCAATTAATCTCAGCTATAAATTCTGTTAAAGACACAACAGGAGTTCAAGCTTCTAAAGATGAGAATGGTAAACTTGTTCTTACTTCAGCTGATGGTAGAGGCATTAAAATTACAGGTAGTATAGGTGCTGGTGCTGGTGTTTTAAAAACTGAAAATTATGGAAGATTATCTTTGGTTAAAAATGATGGTAGAGATATCAATATAAGTGGAACTAATCTTAGTGCTATAGGTATGGGTGCTGCAGATATGATTTCTCAAGCTTCAGTATCTTTAAGAGAATCAAAAGGTCAAATTTCAGCAGCTAATGCTGATGCTATGGGTTTTAATTCTTACAATGGTGGCGGAGATAAGCAAATTATCCAAGCTTCTAGTATTTCAGCGTTTATGTCTCAAGCAGGTTCAGGTTTTTCAGCAGGTTCAGGTTTTTCAGTGGGTAGTGGAAAAGGATATTCTACAGCTTTATCTGGATCAGTGCAAATTGTTTCAGATGCAGCTTCTATAAGCAGTACTTATATAGTTTCAGCAGGTTCAGGTTTTTCATCAGGTTCAGGAAATTCTCAATTTGCTGCCTTAAGAACATCAACTGTAGGTGCTACTGATGAAACTGCGGGTGTAACCACTCTTAAAGGTGCTATGGCTGTGATGGATATAGCTGAAACTGCTATAACTAACCTTGATCAAATTAGAGCTGATATAGGTTCAGTGCAAAATCAACTCCAAGTTACTATAAACAACATTACTGTAACTCAAGTGAATGTCAAAGCAGCCGAATCAACTATAAGAGATGTAGACTTTGCAAGCGAGAGTGCAAATTTTTCTAAATACAACATACTTGCACAATCAGGCTCTTATGCTATGAGTCAGGCTAATGCTGTACAACAAAATGTTTTAAAACTTTTACAATAATCTTTCTAAAGAGCAAAAATTTGCTCTTTAGATCAAATTTCTTTTTTCAAGTTCATCTTGTAAAGGAATGATAGCTTTTTTTAAGATGGTATTTTGAGTATTGGTAAGATCAAAAATACTTTCGATTAAAGATTCGTGAGCATAAAGCCAAGCAAAAAGCTTGTTTTGTTTTTCGCCTTCATTTGTAAAATTTTGAGCGTATAGAGGAGTTAGTAAACTTTCTTCGTGATATAAAGTAGGTCCTAAAATTTCATATAAAAAATTATAGCGTTTTAAATCTAAACGAGTTTTAAATTTGTCTAAATTTTGATTGATTTGCTCTAGAGTAAGTTTGGTTTTTCCTTTTTTTAATGATGCTAATTGATTTTTAACTTTTTTGCATTCTTTTAAAAAAGTTTGAGTTAAGCTCATTTGTTTTTTGATATTTTTATAAGCATCTAACATTAACTTATCTCTTTGATTTTTTGAAAGTTTAGGAATTTTAGTAAAAGGCTTTTTTAGATCTTTTTTAAGTAAAGTTTCACAAAGCTCTTTAAAAGGTTTTTCTATAGTTCCTTCTATCCTAGCTCCTCCTTCGGTGCAATTATAAGTTTTTATTGTTTTTTTATTTTTCTTTATACTATTTTCAAAAATTTCTCTAAATATAGTCCAAATTTCAGAGCTTTGAACTGCTCCTTCTCCTCCATAAGCTGTGGTAATATATTTATCAAAATCCCTTTGGTAATGTCCATCGTGGAGTTTTTCATGGATAAAGCCTTTTGAATGAGAGCCCCCATCTTTTGCATAAGCTAGATCTTGTCCTATTAAAATGATATTTTTATAGTTTAAATTGATAGCTAGTTCATAGTTCATGTGGGCTACACTTAGTCCACCGCCTATATATCCAAATTCTTTAAGGTCTATTGAGTTAGCAAAAGGTAAAAATCTTGTTACTAAGATATAAGTTCTTTTATTTTTGTCAAGATAAGAAAGGGTTTTTTTATGCACCAAAGAAGCTACTATAAAAATAATATCTTTATCAAAATTACCAAAATCATTATTAAAACACTCAGCTACTATTTCATCACGCTCCATCATGCAGACATAATCAGGTTTTATATTATGTTTTGCTAGTATAGCATAAGCACTATCAGCACAAAAAATAGTTGCTTTACTAGCGTATTTTTTAAGTAAAGGAAGTTGTTTTTCAAGACTAGGTCCTGTAGAAACTATGATGGCTACATTTTCATTTTTGGTATTTTTTCTTTTTTGAAGTAAGGTTTGATAGCTTGGATGAGAGATCATTTTTGGGATATTTTGGACAAATTGTTCTATGCCTTGCATAGCATCTTTTGGGTCAGTTCCATGTCTTAAGCTTATGTTTTTAATAGCTTTTAAATTTAAAGTATTGATCTTTAATATATCTTCTTTGTAGTTTTTTTTATAAAAATTAGAATGTAAGTGCAAATTGTAAGTTTTAAAAAAACGATTAATTTCCTTTAAAGAAAATATACTATCTGCTTTAGTATAGTTCATGTAAGATGTGTAGATTAAAATCAATCTTCCTTTTCTTAAATCTTCACTAAAATCTAGTAAATTTAAAACTATAAAAATAATTTCAATTTCTTTTTCAAAAACAACAATTCTTTTGTGATTTTCATTTTGAAGCAAGGCTTTGTATAAAATTCCATTTCCTAAGCCGTAAAAAAACAAAGCTGGATATCTTTTATAATCTTTGAAAAATTCAATTTTTTCTTCTAATTCTTTTAAAGGGTTTTTATAAATTGTTTTTAAATTTCTTTTTTGAATGATATTGATATCTAAATTATCTTTACCAAAAGTATAAGAAAATTCTCTAAGTTCTTTTATTTTGACTAATTTTTCTTTAAGTTCATCATATTCTTTACCACCCATAGCTTTTATGTTTTTATCAAAAATTTCATTTTGCATTTTTTATTTTCCTTTTGTATTTTTCTAAATTTCTTTGAGTTAATTCATTTTTTAAAGGAGTGATATTTTCTATCAAAGCTTTTTCTTGAGCTTTGATATGCTCATAAACCATATCAAAAAATTCTATATGTTCTTTTACCCATAGTAAAGATTTGTTATAAGAATCTTCTGGGGTTTTTGGATTTAAGACATAAATTCTTGCCAAATTAAGTTCAAATTGAGTTAAAAGAGGACCTAAAATTTCATAAAGATCTAGCATATTTTTTTCATCTTCAAGTTTAGTTTTGATTTTATCGATTTCTTGTATGAGATAATCAAGTATTTTTTTACCTTCATTTAAATTTGAGATTAAATTAAGATTTGAAAAACTTTCTAAGATGTGATTATAAGATTTTAAAAGTTCATCTGAAAAATCTTTACAATGTTTTATGCTTTTATAAATTTTATAATAGCTTTTTAATAATAATTCATCTTGTTTATCTTTGTTTAAAGCTTCTACTTTGGGAAAAGGCTTTTTAAGATCTTCTTTAAGTAAAGTTTCACAAATTTCTTTAAAAGGTTTTTCTATAGTTCCTTCTATCCTAGCCCCACCTTCAGTACAGTTGTAAGTAGTGCAGAGTTTTAATTGTTTTGTTTGAAATATATGTTTTTCTAAGGTATGACGAAATATATTCCACCCTTCTTTAGTATAAACCATTTTTTTACCACCATAGGCTAGAGTTTTTAAATGGTAAGTGATTTTATTTTTATCTACAGCATCATAATTTCCATAAATATGTTCACTTGGATGAGAGCTTCCATCTTCTGCATAAGCAAGATCTTGTCCTATGAAGATAATATTTTTATGTTTTAAAAACACGGCTAGCCCATAAGCTATATGAGCTACGCTATGTCCTTCAACTAAATTGCCAAATGAATTAAGCTGTAAATATTTCATAAAATATGTTTCACGATAAGATAACATAAAATTTCTATTGTTATTTTCTAAATTTTTTATAGTTTGAGGATGGGTTAAGTGAGTTGTGATAAATAAAATATCTTTATCAAAATCACCAAAATTATTATCAAAAAATTTAGAGGTTGATAAAATTCTTTCTAAAGATAAAACATAATCAGGCTTTATACCATGTTTTGCTAAAATAGGATATGAGGCATCAGCTGCTATAATGGTCGCTTTATTAGCATATAGTTTAAGAGTGTTTAATTGTTTAGAAAGACTAGGTCCTGTTGAAACGATAATAGCAGTATCGCTAAGATTTGCTCTTTGTTTGAGTAAATTTTGATAAGGAGGATGAGTTAACATGGTTGGAAGATTGTTAATACATTGTTCAATCCCTTGTACAACATCTTTTGGAAGATTACCGTGTCTTAATATAACATTTTTGAAATTTTTCATAAGATTGTTATTTAAATTTAATATTTCTTCTTGATCTTTTTCATAATAGTCGCTACTAAGCTCTAAAAAATAAGTTCTAGAAAAACTAAAAAAAGGATTAGTTGAACATAAATCATAATAATCTTGAAATTCTAAAGAATTAACATCAAAAATTAAAAGCTTGCTTTCTTTTAATTCTTGTGAAAAATCTATAAGATGAAGTATGATCTTAAGAATTTCTAATTCTTTTTCAAAAACAACTATATGTTTATGATGTTTATTTTTTAAAAGTGCTTTAAATAAAACCCCATTTCCAAAACCATAAAAATAAAGCACAGGATATAAAAGATATTTTTCATTATAGGTTTTTAACATAATATCAAGTTCTTTTATCGTATCTTTATAAAGAAAAGTATGATTTTTAGTATCTTTTAGGTTGATATCTAAGTTATCTTTGCCTAAGATAAGCTCATAATGAGTGATTGATAATTCTTTTAATTTTTCTTTTAAGGTGGGATTATTTAGTGAATCTAGATTTTTATTAAAAAGTATGGTTTGATTTTTATTGAATTTCATAAGCCTCCTTTTTTTATTTTACTAAAATATCGTCATTTTTGTATTTTTTTAAAGCTTCTTTTATGATTTGGTTTTGAGTATTTAAATACTCAAAGCTTTGTAGCCACCATTTTTCTTGACTGGTTAAAAAGTCTTTAATTTTTTCATTTTGTTCTAAATCATTTAAAACTTCGTAATACATAATTTCACATTCATTATGGTAATATATAGCTTGAGTGAGCTCATTAAAAAGTTTTAATCTTTTAAAATTCTTAAAAAAAATTAAAAGGTTTTGCTTAATTTTTATTAGAGTTTGTAAATTAAGTTGAGATTTACTAAGTTCAAAGTCAAGTTTTTTTAGTTCATTTTGACATTTTTTTATAAATTTTTCACTTTGTTCGACATTTTTAATTAGAAGTTTTTGAGTTTGTAAAAATTTATTTTTAATTTCATTTTTTTCTAAAATTTTAGGCAGATCAAAAGGTTTTTTAAGATCTTCTTTAAGTAAGGTCTCGCATACTTCTTTAAAGGGTTTTTCTATGGTTCCTTCTATCCTAGCACCCCCTTCGGTACAATTATAGGTGTTGATTTTTAATTTTTCTTTTGCCCAGAAAATATCTTTTTCAAAGGCTTGTCGGAACAAGTTCCAAGTGAGTTGAGTTCTTACTTGTTTTTCTCCTCCATAAGCAAGCGTATAAACTTCACCGCGTATTTTCTCTCCTTCATTTCCATAGATATGCTCTCTTGGATGAGAGCTTCCATCTTCTGCGTAAGCTAAGTCTTGTCCTATGAAAATGATATTTTCATGCCTTAGACTTGCGGCTAGTTCATAAGCCATATTAGCAACACTTGCTCCAACTCCAATATAACCAAATTCTTTAAGATTTAAAGATACAGCAAAGTGCAAAGGACGGTGCGCTAGCATATATTCTCTATTATTTCTTTCAAGAAATTCAATAACTTCTTTATGAACCACTGAAGCTAGGATAAATAAAATTCCTTTATCAAATTCTTTAAAATCATTATCAAAACATTTAGAAACTATATCATCTCTTTCTAACATGCAAACATAATCAGGTTTTATATCATGTTTTGCTAAAATAGGATAAGCGCTATCAGCACAAAATATAGTGGCTTTATTTGCATACTTTTTTAGTAAAGGCAATTGTTTGATAAGAGAAGGTCCTGTTGAAACAATGATGGCGTTTTTAACTTTTTGTTTTCTTTCTTTTAAAAAATTTTGAAAAATTCCATGGTTTAAAAGTTTGTGAAGATTATTAAGCATGTGTTTGATACCGATGATCGAGTCATAAGGATCATTTCCTTTAGCTAAAACGATAAAGCGAATATTTTCAATAAGCTTTTTGTTAAGTTCTTGTATTTGATGAGTATAGAATTTAAGATAAAAATCGCTATGTATAAAAAGATTAAAAATTTTCACACTTTTTTGTATGTATTCATACATGAAAAGTGTTGTAAGTTGTGCAGTGGTAATGCTTGTGGTATGAAAGAGTATTAAATGTTCATTTTTTAACTCTTTGCTGAAATCAAACAAATGAAAAGCAAGAGCTAAAATTTCTAGCTCATCTTCAAAAACGATGATGTGTTTATGGTTTTTATTCTCACATAAAGCTTTATAAAACATACCATTTCCAAAACCATAGAAAAATAATACAGGATATTTTTCATACTCGCTTTTAAAAAGAGTTAAATTTTCTAAAAGCTCTTGATTAGGATTTTTATAAAGTGCGGTATCATCTTTTATAAAATTGATTCCATTTTCATTTTGCTGTATTTTAAAATCGTTTTTTTTTAAAGCACGTAATTTATACGCTAAAATTTGATCAACTTCAAATAAGGCTTGAGTGTTTTTTAAAAAAAGATTTTTATTCATCTAAAATCACTTTCTTTTAAAGCATCGCCAAATTTTATATCTTTAGTAGCTTTTTTTCCTAGAATTTCTTGATAAAATTTAGGATGTAGTCCAAAAGAAGGACGCACGGATTTTACATTTTCTTCGCTGAACATTTCACCTTTTTTGATATCCTTGCTTGCATATAAACTTCTTGCAAAAACACGGTTTTTAAGAGCTTTTTCATCTAAGTCCAACTTACCATTGCCTAAAGCACTTTCGGTCTGTCTAACCGCATCTACCATAGCTTTAAATTCATCAAAATCAAGACTAAATTTACTGTCTTCACTTTCTATATTTTTATCCAACATAAAATGTTTTTCTATCACTCTAGCTCCAAGTGCTACTGCTATAATGGGAGCTAAAGAGCCAAAACTATGATCACTTAGTCCTACTTCAACATTAAATTTTTCTTTTAAACTTACCATAGCTTTTAAATTCATATCTTCTATGGCAGCAGGATAAGCTGAAGTACATTTTAAAAAGATTAAATCAGAATTTTTTTCTTCTTTGAAAATTTCACAGATTTTAAAAAGTTCTTCTTCTGTAGCAATGCCCGTTGAAACGATGGTAGGTTTTTTTTCTTTGGCGATTAAACGCACGAAATTTTCATCATTGGCTTCAAAAGAAGCGATTTTATAAGCTATAGGATCAAAGCGTTTTAGAAATTCTAAATCTTCTTTAGTAAAAGGACTTGAAAAACAAAGTATGCCTTCATTTTGCGCGGTTTCAAAGATTTGAGAATGCCACTCATAAGGAGTTTTTGCACTTTCGTAAAGCTCATAAAGTCTTCTTTTATCCCAAAGCCCACCCTTGATGATAAAATCTTCTTTGTCGCTATTTAGCGTAAGACTATCTGCAGTGTAAGTTTGGATTTTTATCGCATCAGCACCTGCTTTTTTGGCTGCTTTTATGCTTTTAAGTGCCATTTCAAGACTTCCTGCGTGATTGGCACTAAGTTCAGCGATGATAAAAACTTTTTTATCGGTGTTAAAATTTCCTATTTGCATGTTTTAATTCCTAAAATATTATAAAAATTAAACTAAATATCGGTAAAATTATACAATTTTTTATTTAAGGGTTGGATTTGTGTGAAATAGAAAAACTTCTTTCTTTTAAATTTAATCATGAAAATCTCCTCTATACAGGATCTGGAACGAGTGCTTTGTATTTGATTTTTTCTTATTTAAAAAAACAAGGAAAAAGTAAAATTGCTATTCCTTCTCTCGTGTGTCCTCAGGTCTCTTGTGCAGCATTTAAGGCGGGTTGCGAGCTTGTTTTTATCGATGTTTCTTTATGCAATTATACTTTAGATTATGAAAGTTGTGTTGCTTTATATACAAAATATTCCTATGATGCTTTAGTTTTGGTTCATCTTTATGGACATTTTTGTGATGAGAGAATTTGGAAGTTTTGCTTAGAAAATGATATTTTTATTATAGAAGATTGTGCACAAACTTATAAGATAGATTTTAGGGCTCATGCAAGTATTTTAAGTTTTGGTCATACTAAATTTTTGGAAAATAATTCATGGGGGGGGGTAATTTTTGTTTACTCTAAAGAAATTTTACAGGATTTATATATAATGAATGAGCACTTAGAATTTAAGGATTTTAAAATATTTTTTGAAGAATATAGGCAAAAATACTATGCTTTGGATTCTAAAGATTTGTATTATTTTTCTAAGCTAAAATCTTTGCTTTTGGATTATACTTTGATTTTTAAAGCACAAAATTATGGAAATTTAAAAACTAAACTTAATAATCTAGAAATGATTTGTAAAAATCGTAGAGAAAAAATGCAAATTTATCAAGAAAATTTAGTGCATCGAGACATTATTCATCCTAAATTAAGCCATAACTGTATTTCTTGGCGTTATACTTTTAGATATTTAGGAGATAGGGAAAAACTGCTTGAAAGATTGCGTTTATTGAGAATTGATTGTTCTTCTTGGTATATTCCTTCTCATCGGATTTTTCAAAGTAAGATTTTAAAAAATGCTGAAATTTTATCTCATCAATTGATCAATTTATGGCTTGATGAAAAAATAAGCAAGAAAGAAATTTTTAAAAATGTCGATATAATTATGCAAAATTTGTAAAAAAGGTAAAATATGATTCAACAAAAATGGCACGAATTGCATACAGATAAAAGGCATCAACCGCGTTACCCTAGTAATGATTTAGTAAGTTTTATTTTTAGAAATTTTAAATCAGGAGATAAAATTTTAGATTTAGGGTGTGGTGCAGGAAGGCATGTTAAATTTTTAGCAGAAAATGGCTTTAAAGCTTTTGGGGTAGATTACTCAGAAAATGGAATTAAAGCCGCTCAAGAGCTTTTAAAAACATACAATCTTCAAGCAGATTTAAAAGTTTCAAGTGTAGATGATATTCCTTATGAAGATGAAAGTTTTGATGGTTTGCTTTGTTATGGGGTGCTTTATTACAATTCTAAAGAGGTGATAGAAAAAGCAGCCAAAGAAATTTATAGAGTCCTTAAAAAAGGTTCTATGGCCTATGTTGCTGTAAGAAATATGGATGATTATCGTTATAAAAATAATGAGAAAAAGTCAAAATATGAAGTTATTATTCAAGAAAGTGATAAGAATAGATCTGCAAGCTGTGAAGATGGCATTCAAATGTATTTTTTTGATAAAGATGAAGTGCAAAGGATTTTTAAAGATTTTAAAAATATAGAGATTAATCGTTTAAAAACAAGTTATGCAAATGATAGTTTTGCAGATGAAAGCTTTTTGATAATCTTGAAAAAATAAGGTTTATTTTGATGAATTTAGATGAGAGATTAAAAAAAAGACAAAGAAATGAAGTAAAAAGTATGTATATAATAGAGTATTTTTATAGAATTATTCTTGCACGTAGATATTTGCCATTTTTGGCCAAGATAAATATACATCCTATTGCTATTACTGCATTAAATACTATTATTTTCCCTATTACTTTATATTTTTTATATTTTGAGTATTTTTTAGTGAGTGCAATTTTAATTCAAATATATGCTTTAATTGATCATACGGATGGTATGCTTGCACGATATACAAATAAGCAAACTTATATAGGTTCAAGACTTGATCGTTTTAATGATAATGTATTTTTTAATGCAATTTTTATTTTTATAGCATTAGGTGCTAATTTACCTTTATATCTAGCTTTTATGACTATAATTTGTATGAATATTCATAATGCATTTGGAATGTTTTATTTTTCAAAAAAGCTTAGGTCTTTAAAGAAAATTAGAAGATTTGGAATTAAAAAATGGTTTCTTGATAGAAATTTTATTTTAGGTATAGATTGTTCTTTAATGTTGACCTTGGTTAGCTTATTTTTAATTATTGATGAAGTATTTTTGTTATTTTATATTGTATCGTTTTTATATTTGTTGGATGTTATATATCGTTTTATAGAATTAAAAAGGAATCAAAATTTAGATTTTAAGGAGAAATGCAATGGGAGAAATTAAAGCAGAATCTACTTCAGCAGGAAGAGTTGTAAATAATTCAAAAAAAGATATTGATACAATTTTTGTAAAGTATTATGGACAAAAATGGTTAGATTATAGAAAAAAATGGTCAGATGCGTCTAAACAGATTTTGAATGATTTTCCTTTATTTGTTCGTTTTGAAAATCAATTTAAATGTAATGCCAGATGTATTATGTGTGTTCATGGTCATGCAGACTTAAGGAATGATTATTATTATAATGGATACTTGCCAATCGAAACTTTTAAAAGACTTGTTGATGAATGTGATGCATATAAATGTCCTTCTGTCGGTATGTCTCAGACTAATGAACCACTTTTAGATCCTGATATTATAGAAAGAATTTGCTATGTTAGTAAAAAAGACAGCATAATGGATATTCATTTTAATACCAACGCTTCACTTCTAGATGAAGAAATGAGTAAAAAACTGCTTGATACTAAGATTACAAGAATGAATTTTAGTATTGATGCTTTTACGGAGGAAACTTATAAAAAAATTAGGTTAGGATTAAACTTTAAAAATGTTGTTAGAAATATAGAGAATTTTTTAAATCTTAAGGCTAAAATGGGTCAAGAGTTGCCTATTGTAAGGGTAAGTTTTCTTTTACAAGAAAAAAATAAACATGAACTTGAAGACTTTAAAAATTATTGGGTAGATAAAGTTGATTATGTTTCCATTCAGCGTTATGTTCCAATTTCTCCATTTGATGATGAAAGAAGTATCGCTATTTCAGATGCCCCTATAGCAGGTAAACAGTGCTGTTCTTATCCTTTTGAATCTCTATTTATTCATGGAGATGGGCTTGTAGTTCCTTGCGCAAGTCATCGTGCTAAACATATTGCTGTAGGTAATATTAATACAGATAATATTTATAATATATGGCATTCTCAAGCTATGGAAGATTTGAGAGAGGCACATAGAAATGGTGATTTAAGTAAAACAAAATTATGTGATACATGTTTATTTAAAGGATAATCAAAATGAACAAAAAGTTAGTTTATGTACCTATGGCTGCAGATATTATTCATCCAGGTCATTTAAATATAATTAAAGAGGCTCAAAAGCTTGGTTATGTTATGATAGGTTTATTTTCAGATCAAGCTATTGCAAGTTATAAAAGAGTGCCTTTTATGAATTTTGAACAGCGCAAACAACTTATAGAATCTATAAAAGGTGTTGATGAAGTTGTTGTTCAAAATGAAAAAGATTATGACAATAATTTATTAAAATATAAACCTGATTTTATGGTTCATGGTAGTGATTGGAATGAAGGTCCATTAAATTCTTCAAGAAAAAAAGCTATTGATTTAATGAAAACTTGGGGAGGAAAGGTTATAGAACCGCAATATACTCCAAATATTTCTTCTACAAAACTTAATAAAGATTTAAAGCAATTTGGAATTTTGCCTCAAAATAGATTAGGTTCTTTAAGAAAATGTATGAATGCTAAAAGTCTTATAAGGGGTATAGAATCACATAGTGGAATTAGTGCATTAGCTATTGAAAATACATTTTACAAAGATGAAAATGGGATTAATCAAGAGTTTGATTTTTTATGGCTTAGTTCGTTAACTGATTCGAGCTCTAAAGGAAAACCTGATATAGAATTTGTAGATTTAACTTCAAGAATAGCTACAGTCAATGATATTTTAGAGGTATCAACAAAACCAATAATTTATGATGGCGATACAGGATCACAAATTCCACATTTTACATTTATGGTAAAACGATTAGAAAGACTTGGCGTGAGTGCAGTGGTTATTGAGGATAAAATTGGCTTAAAGAAAAACTCTCTTTGCGAAGGTAATGATATAAAACATACTCAAGATTCTATTGAAAATTTTTGTTTAAAAATTCAAGCTGGAAAAAAAGCACAACTTAGTGAAGAATTTATGATTATTGCAAGAATTGAAAGTCTTATTTTAAATCAAGGTATGAATGATGCAATTTCAAGAGCTAGAGCTTATATTGATGCTGGAGCTGATGGTATTATGATTCATTCTCGAAAAAAAGATGGATGCGAAATTATAGAATTTTGCAAAAAATATAATACTTTTAAAGATAGAAAACCATTAATGGTTGTTCCTACAAATTATCCATCACTTGGCGAAAAGAAGTTGCAAGAAGCTGGAGTTAATATTGTAGTATATGCTAATCAATTATTAAGATCCGCATATACAGCAATGCAAAATACTGCTTTGTCTATTCTTAAAAATAAAAGTTCGGCTGAAGCGGATAAAGATTATATTTCTGCTTTGGATTTAATTAATTTAATTAAAGGCAATGAATGATTGATTCTGAAAAATTTGCTTCATTTTTACAGGATCGTTTTTCTTTTATAGCTGGTGTTCCAGATAGTCTTTTAAAATACATAAATCAAGCGTTGGAAAAAAAATTTAGAGAAAATTTTCATATTTGCGCTAATGAAGGACAAGCTGTAGCGTTTGGAATTGCATATAATTTAGCTACATCGAAAATACCTTTGATATATATGCAAAATTCAGGTATAGGTCATGCTTTAAATCCACTTTTATCTCTTGCAGATAAGACGGTGTATCAAATTCCTTTAATTTTATTTATAGGATTAAGAGGAGGAGTAGACGATGAGCCTCAGCATTTAAAACACGGGGAGATAAGTAAAAAAATTTTAAAGATTTGCGGTATAAAAACTTTGTATTTATCTCAGAATATTGCTGTCGCAAAAAAACAAATAAATAAGGCAATTGAACAAAGTTTTAACGATAAAAAAATTATTGCTTTTTTGATCAAAAAAAATACTTTTAGCAAATACTCTAACAATGATATAAAAAATAACAATTTTGCCATTCTTAGAGAGGAGGCTATTGCTTTAATTCAGGATATTTTTCAAGATTCAAAATTTGTTACTACGACAGGCATGATTTCGAGAGAATGTTATGAACTAAGAAAAAATAAAAACCAAACACATGAAAATGATTTTTTGGTAGTAGGTTCTATGGGACATGCTAATTCTTTAGCTTTTATTTTATCTAGATATAGTAAAAAACGTATTGTTTGTTTGGATGGAGATGGAGCATTAATTATGCATATGGGCGGAATTTTAAATTTTAAAGGTGCTAGTTTTTTGCATATTGTTTTTAATAATGAAATGCATGATAGTGTTGGAGGGCAAAGAACTCATATATCGAATACAAATTTAAAAAAAATGTTAAAAATTTGCGGGTATGATTATAGTTATTCTGTCGCCACAATTACACAACTTAAAAGAATACTCAAGAATATTAAAAAGCAAAAAGGTTTGATATTTTTAGAAATAAAAGTTAAACGTCAGACGCGTGATAACTTAGGTCGTCCTAAAAATTTATTACATTTAAAGGAGATTTTTTGTCGGGAGTTTTAGTTTATATTACGGGATTAAGTGGAAGTGGTAAAACAACTTTGGCAAAAGAATTACAAAAAGAATTAATACTGCAAAATATTTATCCCATATTGCTAGATGGCGATGAATTGAGGGCTTGTATAAATAATGCCAATTATGATATTAAGAATCGCATGGAAATGGCAATGTTTTATGTAAAAATTGCCAAAATGTTATATAATCAAGGTTTTATAGTGATTTTATCCACAATTTCTATGTTTGATTCGATAAGGGAATTTAATAGAAATAGTTTTCAAAATTATTTGGAAATTTTTTTAGATATTTCTTTTGAAATAAGAAAAAAAAGAGATAGTAAAAAATTTTTTAAAAATAAGATAGAAAACATGGCAGGTATTGATCAAATTTTAGAACTACCCAAAAAAAGTCATATTGTTTTAAAAGATGATTTTGATATTAATAATGCAAAAATATTAATTATAAATAAAATATTAAATTTTGTTTAGTAAAAATACATTTATATCTTCATTTAATTTTATTTTAATATAATAATAACCCTTAGAATCCATCAGCGATGAAGAATAATCAAAATTTTCTACATTATTAAAATGAATTTTTTCTTTAATGATAAATTCAGGATATAGTGATTTTATTTTTTTATAAAATAAATAATCTTCTTTGGTAAAAATCATTTTAACCAGACAAAAATTTTTAGCTTTTGTATTTACTTTTTTCAATTCTTGTTTTAAAGAACTTTGAATTAAGAGTTGTAAATAATCAATGCCATAAGAATGATATGCTAATACATCACGCCAACCTCCCATTCTACTTGCAATTTCTATAATCTTAACTATATTGTTATGAAGTTTAATCTCTATATGTGAAGCTCCAAAATTAATTTTAAAAGCATTTAAAACCCTAATAATTTCACTTTCGATAAGTTGCTTTTCAAAATGATTAATTCTTGCAGGTATAAGTTGTTGTGTTTCTAAAAAATCATTTGCAAATTCGCCTTCTCGTAAATATTCTTCTGTGATAGCTATAATTTGATGTTTACCATGAGAGCTTATAGTTTCTACACTAAATTGTCTACCTTTTAAAACTTCTTCGGCTAAAACGATTTTATTATAAGAGAAATCTTTAGCTTTGTAAAAATATTTTTTTAAATTTTCTTTATCAAATACTTTTACAACTCCTCTTCCAGCACTTCTATCGCTTGGTTTTACAACAACAGGGAAATTAGCAATTTGTTCTAAATCTTTTTCATCTTTGAGTATAAAGTATTTAGCATGATTGATATTGTTTCTTTCAAATACTTTTTTCATTAAGCTTTTATCTGTAGTATTTTTAGCACATTCATAAGAATTAGTTCCAAGATTAAGCTTTTCTCCAATGTAGCATACTGTTAAATTTCCAAGTTCTGTAGCAGCAGTAGCAATACCTACTATATTAAATTTGATAGCTAATTCCAGAATTTTTTCTTTATCAGCAATAGAAATAGGATGAAAATAATCTGCTAAATCTTTGCAAAAACAATTTTCATTGTAGTCAAAAACATGAGTGATAAAATCTTTTTTTGCATGTAACACTAAATCTGCTTGTAAATCACCACCGCCAATAATAAAAAAATGTTTGTTTTTCAT
>NZ_MJWS01000063.1:0-1184 GCF_001762365.1 Campylobacter sp. BCW_6873 | reverse complement strand
ATCTTGATCTAATTCTCCAAAGTAAAAAGGATTATTAGGAAGTTCATTTGAGCCTGTAAGGAGGGTGGAGTTTAGGAAGATATAAGCTTGATAGTTTTGAAGTTCTTCAAAAGTAAAATCTGTCGTTGCTTCTAATTTATAAAGTTCATCATAAATACTTTGACAATCAATTATGCTTTTATTTTCACAAAACAAATAAATACTTTTTTTATCTTTATGAATAGAATATAAAAAGTCTTTACCTATCATAATTTTCCTAAATAATACCTATTTTAGCTTTTCCATTAAAATACAAAGCTTGTGATATTTTACAAACTCCACCTAAATATTGCTCATCCCAAATTTGATCTTTTATTTTATAACTTTTTGAATTATATCCGTATATTTTTGTTATATTATTAATATTTTCAAGACATTTCATATCTTTATAAACCACAATAAAAATTCTAAATTCCCCAATGGCAATTTTATGAGCTAAATTTTCTTGATTATTAATAAAGGAACAATCTTTTCTGTATTTATTAAAATCATTTTTATCAAGAATTAAAATGTATTTTTCTTTTTCTTGCGCCTTTAAAATAAAATCTATGATTTTTGTTTGACTAATGGTAGGAGTTTTATAACTTGTATAATAATTATCTCCAAGCTCTTCTAAAATACCATTTGTTTCTTGCATTATGGTGGCTATTAATGAAAGAAAATATTCAAAATGATTGATTTTTTCTGGAGAACTTCTAAAAAGTCCAAGAGGTCCATTTTTAAGAGCGAAATTTTTATTATTAATAGCATTATTTTTTAACACAAAAGTTTCTGTATAAATTTGAATATTTTTCATAAAATGATTAAGATACTCTATACACTCACTAAGGCTTTTATCTTTGACTTTGTTATAGTTAGCATCTAATTCTAAAAGATAGGAATAAAAATAGAGAGTATTAACAAGAGGTTTTATAGAGTGATCATTTTTCCCTGTATATATACCTAAAGCATTGCTTGCACCATATTGAGCTGAAGCAATGATTTCAATTTTACCATTATCATAAATATGAGTGATTTTTTCTGAAACATCTATAGTGTATTTTCCTAAAAGATCTTGCATAATTTTTATAGTATTAGGGTTGATAGCTATATTAGGAAAATTCCAACCATAAACACTAGGGGAATTAAAAGTATAAACTTCATTA
>NZ_MJWS01000062.1:0-7634 GCF_001762365.1 Campylobacter sp. BCW_6873 | reverse complement strand
TGAGATTTGTCCAAATTCATCATTGCTTTTTACTTCTATAGTGGAAACATTTTTTGTTTTATGGTTGATGAAGTCAAAGAAATTTTGCAAAGATTTAAAAATTGAATTAATTTTTGCACTTACCATATATTTTATACACATATATACAATAGCTGAAATTATAATTAAAAATATAACAACTACAGCAACTATAATTAACTGAAGATTATATAAAGGTTTTAAAACTGAATTTTTAGGGGTTGTTACAAGTATACTCCAATAACTTGAATCTTCTAGGGTACTAAAGGAGACAACCGAAGCATAACTAGTTAAACCTGTAGATGTATAAAAATTATTGATTAAAATATCTCTATGTTCTTTAATAGCACTTAATATAGGAGCTACAGAAGGAGAATGGTTGTATTCATTGATTTTTTGCAAAATTGCTTTAGGATTTTCATGTATAACAAATGTTCCATCATCTGTAAGTAGTAATCTTTGATCTCCTTCGTGAAAATTTAATGAAGGATCAAGTAAAGCTTTAGACATCTGTGAAAGCTCTAAAGAGAAACCAATAACTCCTGCAAAATCTCCTTTTTGATTAAAAATAGGCATTCCTAAGTTTATCCCTAAAAATTCTCCATTGCCATAATCAAGACGCTTAACTGAACCAAAAATAATCTTTTGTTCTCCATTGTGCACATTGTTTTCAATTTTTGAGATTACAGGTATACTGTTATACATATTTTTATTTTGTATAAATGTTTTAATACCTCCGTCAATCCCTGGAGTTGAATCATTATAAACAATAGATAAATTTCCATTTTGAATGTCTTTTTCTTTATTTCCTGATAAGACTGAAAGATCTTTAATGTATAAAAAAGCATAAGTGGTATGCATACTTGAATCTAATGTTTTTTTGGTCAAATTTTCCAATACATTAATGTCAATATTCCCATTATCATTAATAACTTGTTGTATACTAGTACCTAATGCTTTAGAGAGTAAAAAAGGTTCGTTAAGTGTGGATTGCATATAATTTACATATCTTTTTGAAGCTATATCTAGAGCAATTTCTGCTTCTTTTTCCATATTTTGAGAAACTTTCCATGATATGATGGCAATCATAAAGACTAAGCTAACCATAACACTTCCAATTACTGAAAGGGTTAATTTAGTTCCGATAGATTTTAACATTGTCTTCCTTTCTTGTATATTTATTTTCTAGAATTATAACTATAAAATGCTTATTTTTTTCTAAAAAAGTTATTAATTATTAATTAATATTTTGTTAATATTAATTAATAATTAAATTAAATAATGTTAAAATACATTTACATCAAATTTATATTAAGGAATAGCAATGAAAAAGATTTTCATTTCTTTTGTTGTCCTAGCGACATGTTTATGGGCAAAAAATACCGCCTATACTGATGAAGTTGTATCGCTTTATCTTAATAAAGATGATACTAAAGTCATAGGAAGACTTTTACCTACAAATCCTTTTGAAGTGTTAAAAAGCGCAAATAACAGGGTTTTGCTAAAAATTGATGGTTATGTAAATCCTAAAGCACCTTCTGTGATTTATTTCAATGACTCTCAAAGAATTATTGTTGCAGCTTTTTCTAAAAATACAAAATTAAATTTCTCTCAAAGAATAACTGGAAAAAATGGAAAATGGGATAAGGTAAGCCTTGAAATTTGGGCAGATAAAAAAGAATTTGTCAAAGACAATAAAGAAATGTTAAATCGAGCCAAAGAGCTTTTTGTAAATAACTGTGGAATTTGCCACGCTATCCACAAAGAAAAAGAATTTACAGCTAATGCTTGGCCTGCAATTTTCCGTTCTATGGCCGATAGAACAGGTATTGATAAAAAAGACAGATGGCTAGTTATAGAATACTTACAAAAAAACGCAAAAGATTTTAAAACAAAATAAGGAGAAAAGCATGCTAGATAGAAGAAAATTTTTAAAAATTGGAGCGAGCTTAAGTGCTTTACCTCTCATTCCAAGCTTAAGTGCAGGAAAAACCGTAGAAGCTTCAAAAGTTAGCCTCGGACTTGTAAAAAATGGAGAAGTGATTACCGCAGCACACTGGGGGATTTTAAAACTCACTATAAAAGATGGTAAGATAGTAAAAAGTGAACCTTGGGAAAAAGTTACAAAAATGGATAATCCTTTACAGCACTATACTGCCGATATGGTTTATAAATCTCGTGTGAAGTATCCTTATGTGCGTAAATCCTACCTTGAAAATCCTGACAATCCTAAACCTGAGCTTCGCGGAAAAGATGAGTTTGTTCGCGTAAGTTATGGTGAAGCGATCAAGCTTATCGCCAAAGAGCTTAAAAAAACAAGAGATAGTAAAGGTGCAAGTGCGATTTTTGGTGGAAGCTATGGCTGGAAATCAAGTGGAAATATGCAAAACTCACGCATCTTACTTCATAGATTTTTAAATGTAACAGGTGGATTTGTAGGAGCTACAGGAGACTATTCTACAGGAGCTTCTCAAGTGATTATGCCTTATGTTGTAGGATCGATTGAAGTTTATGAGCAACAAACCTCATGGGAAAATATCTTAAGTGATTCTAAATATGTTGTGATTTGGGGTGCTGATCCGCTTTCTACTTTACGCATAGCTTGGACTTCAAACGAACAAAGAGGTTTGGCATACTTTGAAAAACTTAAAGACAGTAAAATCAAAGTGATTTGTATAGATCCTATAAAAACCACTACAGCGAAATTTTTAAATGCCAAATGGATAGCTCCACGCCCAAATACCGATGTAGCTTTAATGATGGGTATGGCAAGCCATTTAATTGCTAAGAAAAAAGTTAATTACGAGTTTTTAGACACTTACACTACAGGCTTTGATAAATTTAAAGATTATTTAGAAGGTAAAGAAGATGGAGTGAAAAAAGATACCAAATGGGCAAGTAAAATTTGCGGTATCGATGAAAAAACTATCAAAAAATTAGCTGAAACTTTTTATGATAATCCTACTATGATTATGAGTGGTTGGGGTATGCAAAGAGCACATCATGGCGAACAGCCTCACTGGATGCTAGTTACTCTTTGTGCAATGTTAGGACAAATCGGCACAAAAGGAGGCGGTTTTGGACTAAGCTATCATTACAGCAATGGCGGTGTTCCAACTTGCAAAGGCGGAGTTATCGGCGGTATGACAGCAGGTAGTTTAGGGATTTGGAAAAATGGTAAATTTAAAGGTTTAGTAAAAAGCGAAACTTCAAACGAAGGCGCAGAATGGCTTCAAAATGCAGCGAGTTATTCTTTCCCTGTAGCAAGAATCGCTGATGCTTTACTTCACCCTGGAAAAACCATAGATCACAACGGCTCTAAGCTTACCTATCCTGATATTGATTTTATTTACTGGGTAGGCGGAAATCCTTTAGTGCACCATCAAGATACTAACACTAACGTAAAAGCATGGAGAAAACCACGCACCGTTGTGGTAAATGAAATTTACTGGACTCCAACAGCTAAAATGGCAGATATTGTTATGCCTGTAACTTCATCTTATGAAAGAGATGATATTACCATGACAGGAGATTATTCAAATATGCATATAGCTCCTATGAAACAAGCAGTTGAGCCTGTGGGTGAAAGCAAAGATGATTATGTAATTTTCTCTGATATTTGTAAAATTTATGGAAAAGATGTCTTTAATGCCTATACAGAAAATGGCAAAAAAGCTAAAGATTTCATCAAAGAATACTACAACAGTGCCCTAAAACAAACTCAAAGTTTTGGCGAAGCTTTTGCTATTCCTATGCCAAGTTTTGAAGAATTTTGGGCTAAAAATGAACCAATCACTTTTGAACCAACAGCTGAAAGTTTAGAATGGACTCGTTTTTCAGAATTTATAGAAGATCCTATCTTAAATGCTCTGGGTACAGATTCAGGACTCATTGAAATTTACTCAGAAGCGATTAAAAATTATAATTATGATGATTGCAAAGCCCATCCTACTTGGTTTGAGCCTATTGAATGGCTTGGAAATGCAACCAAAGAAGCACCTTTCCACTTACTTACAAATCACCCAAGAGATCGCTTGCACTCTCAACTTTGCCACACAAGCTTAAGAGATACTTATGCAATAAAAGATAGAGAGCCGATTTTAATCAATTCCAAAGATGCAAAAAAACTTGGTATAAAAAATGGCGATGTAGTACGCGTGTTTAACAAACGCGGTGAAGTTTTAGCAGGGGCTGTTGTAAGCGATGAAATCATGCAAGGGGTTGTAAGGATTTGTGAAGGTGCTTGGTATGATCCTAATGAAAACGGACTTTGCAAATGTGGAAATGCAAATGTTTTAACCATGGATATGCCAACTTCAAAACTTGCCAATGGCAATATCTCTCACACAGGGCTCGTAAACATAGAAAAATTTAAAGGTGAACTACCAAAACTTACTGCCTTTAATGCGCCAAAAGGTGTGAATTAAATTGCAAGAAAGCCGTAAGGCTTTCTATTGTCCAAGCAAATTTAAACTTAAAGCCATTATTGCCATTCCTAATATAAGTCCATATAAACTATCATGGGCCTTATCATAAGTTTTTGCAGCGGGCAAAAGTTCATCAAGAGATATAAAAACCATAATTCCTGCAATCACAGCAAAACTTATAGCTAAAGTAAGATCGCCTATAAAAAGCAATAAAATCAAAGCTCCAACAAAAGCACCCAAAGGCTCTGCAAAACCCGAAAGAGCTGAATAAATAAAAGCCTTTTTCTTATTTCCTGTAGCATGGTAAATTGGCAAACTCACGGCCAAACCTTCAGGGATATTGTGTATAGCCACAGCTATAGCTATAGCAATTCCTAAAGTAAGATTGTCAAGACTCGAAATAAAAGTAGCAAAACCTTCTGGGAAATTATGTATAGCAATAGCCAAAGCTGTAAAAATCCCTGTGCGTTTTAAAGCTTTAGTATTGATCTGATGCAACTTTTCTCCAGGATGAAATTTCGGAGGATTTTGTCCTTTTTGAGGTAAGGGACAAATTTTTAACTCGCTTAAATCCTCTTTAGGCTCGTGAGGATTGACATCTTCGGGGATTAATTTATCAATCAATAAAGATATTAAAATTCCACCAAAAAAACAAGCTAATCCCAAAAGCTCAGCCCAATGCGAATCATAGTGATTTTTAAAATCTTTAAGTGCAGTGGGTAAAATTTCCATGAAAGAAATATATATCATTACCCCAGCTGAAAAACCAAGTCCTAAAGAAAGTACCCTTAAATCATCTTTTCTAGAAAAAAAGGCTATTATAGAACCTATAGCTGTAGAAAAACCTGCAAAAAGAGTCAGTAGCATTGCGATAAAAATTTGTTCAAAGGTAAATTGCATTAATAATTCTTAACTTCAATAAAATTTTAATATTTTAAATACTTATATTTATAAAAAGTTAACATATGGTAAAATTACAAAAGATATTAAAATTTTTAAGAATATTTTAAAAAATTATAGAATACTATACTAAGTTTTTTATAAATTTTTAAAAGTTAAGGAAAAAATATGAATTTTCGTTCTTTAAATATAAGCACTAAGCTTATTCTATCTGTAGCTATAGGGGTAATTTTAGGCATTATCGTATTAGTTTCAACAGTTTCCATATATATTTCTGAAAATATGGAAAAAGAGGCCAAAGATTCAATATTTTTAGCTTCAAAAAGATACACCAATTATATGGAAGGTATTCTAAATGAAACTGTTGCACTTACAAAAGGAACCGCAACTTCCTTAAATGATATGTTTGAACACAATAATCAAGTTGATGCTGATTTGATTGAAAGCTTAATGAAAAATTTATTTGATAGTAGTTTATATTCAGCTTATACTTTTTTGTATTTAAAAGATACTTCAGTGCTAGGGGATGCTCAAGGAATTGATAAAAGATACACAAGTTCTGATGGTAAAACTTTTGCTATGATTTATTTTGATCAAACCACTGGAAAATCTGGAGGAATAGAAACGATTCAAACGCCAAATAATTTTGGTAATTTAAAGATTATAGAGCAAGTAGAAAAAAACGCTAAATATGGAGATAAAGATAGTTTATTTGTTGGGCCACCAACTAAACTTAACTACGATGGAAAAGATTTTCTAGGTATTAATTTTGGAATGCCTATTTTTAATAATAAAGGTAAATTGATTGGAGTTGCTGGATATACTTTAGATTTTTCTGAAGTTTCTGAAACCATACTTGACCCAAAATTAGATTTTTTTGAAGGGGATTTAAGATTTTTAATGACTGATAAAGGTGTTATTGCCATTCATAAAAATCATAATGCCATTTTAAAAACACTCAGTGATATAAATAAAGATCCCTCTGTGGAGTTAGTCAATAATGCTGTTAAAGAACACAAAACTGTTATAATAGATGATTATGTTGCTTCAACTGGAGATTTAAGCTATGCATCCGTTTCATCTTTTAGTACTGCAAATAATTCAAGTTATTGGAGTATGGTTGTAACTGCTCCTAAAAATTCAGTTTTAGCACCTTTAAAGAAACTAGAAATTATTTTTATTGTGATTTCTTTTTTTATACTACTTGTCATATTGATTATAGTTTATGTCTGCGTTAAAAAAATAGTTGGATCTAGAATTCCTGTCATTTTAAAATCTTTAGAAAATTTCTTTCGTTTTTTAAATCACGAAAAACACGAAGTTGATTTAATTTCAATCAAAGCCGATGATGAACTTGGAAAAATGGGCAAAATGATCAACGAAAACATCCTTGCTACTAAAAAAGGTTTAGAACAAGACAATCAAGCTGTTAAAGAATCAGTTCAAACCGTATCAGTTGTAGAAGGTGGTAATTTAACAGCAAGAATTACTGCTAATCCAAGAAACCCACAACTTATTGAACTTAAAAATGTTCTAAATAAACTTCTTGATGTTTTACAAGCTAGAGTAGGTTCTGATATGAATGTTATTCATAAAATATTTGAAGAATACAAAAGCTTAGATTTTAGAAATAAAATCTCTAATGCTTCAGGAAGTGTTGAATTAACTACTAATGCTTTAGGCGATGAAATAGTTAAAATGCTAAAACAAAGTTCAGACTTTGCTAATGCTTTAGCTAATGAAAGTGGAAAATTACAAACTGCTGTTCAAAGCTTAACCACTTCTTCAAATTCTCAAGCTCAATCTTTAGAAGAAACTGCAGCAGCTTTAGAAGAGATCACTTCTTCTATGCAAAATGTTTCAGTTAAAACTAGTGATGTTATCACTCAATCTGAAGAGATTAAAAATGTTACAGGTATCATAGGTGATATTGCAGATCAAATTAATCTTCTAGCTTTAAATGCAGCTATTGAAGCTGCACGTGCTGGAGAACATGGTAGAGGCTTTGCTGTTGTGGCTGATGAAGTTAGAAAACTAGCTGAGAGAACTCAAAAGTCTTTATCTGAAATAGAAGCTAATACTAATTTACTTGTTCAATCTATCAATGATATGGCAGAAAGTATTAAAGAACAAACTGCAGGTATTACTCAAATCAATGATAGCGTAGCACAAATTGATCAAACTACTAAAGATAATGTTGAAATTGCTAATGAATCAGCTATTATTTCTAGTACAGTAAGTGATATAGCTAATAATATCTTAGAAGATGTTAAGAAGAAGAGGTTTTAA
>NZ_MJWS01000061.1:0-471 GCF_001762365.1 Campylobacter sp. BCW_6873 | reverse complement strand
ATAGCTAAGGCTGCATTAACGATATAACTTGTTTCAGTGGTTATACCTTTAACAGCTTGCATGATTTCATTCATCACATCGCCATAACCCCAAGTATAAATTAGATTTCAGTTGCACCAAGCAAAAATGAAGGTGCAAAAAACAAAGTGCTAATGAATAACAAGTAAAATCTTTTCATGGACTGTTTTAAGAAGTTAAAGAGTTTATTTGGTATAATTATAAAAGGTAGATGCCAAAGGCGGCTACCTTTGGCATTAATCATAACCTAGAAAGGCGGTGATTAAATTGTCCAATAAAATTATAGTAATAATTATACTACTTTGTATAATTATAGTCAAGTGTTATTAACACTTGATTTCCCCTTTTTTTAAGGGGAGCTATAATTTTCCCTTTGGCTTACCAAACAAACTTTTAACTAAGCTTATCTTCCTTTCTATTGATTTATTTTATTTTTTAATTTATATTTTTCTT
>NZ_MJWS01000060.1:0-4159 GCF_001762365.1 Campylobacter sp. BCW_6873 | reverse complement strand
TAAGAGCTACCAAATAAGCATTGTCTAAACCTAAAATTTGCATAAATTTAAAATCTTTTTTAAAATTATGCATATAATTTAATAATTCTTTTTGATTAAGTTTTAATTCTTGATTTAAGTTTTGTTCTACAAAAACTTTTTTAAATTCTTCTTCGTTGCTCCAGAATAATTTAGATGTCTCTTTTCTAATTTGATTTTCTTTTTCATAATAATACTTATCCCAAAAGATAAGCTCTAAAGGGCGATAAGCTAAGCTTATAAAGATAACAAAAGCTATAAGTAAACCACAAGGTATATAAAATCTTTTAAGTTTATAAAAAGGTTTTTTCATTTATATTCCTTGATATTTTAAAAATAGTTTTTGTGTCTTTTTCTGTTTCGTTTAAGGTTTTATTTTGAGTGTTAAGTTCTATCTCATTCATTTGTACATTCTTTTAGTTTGGTTTGTATGGATTTAAGTTTATTAGTTTGTTTTTGATCGAGTCTGAATTTCTTAAAAATATAGATCAATTTTTGAAGGTTTTTTATTAAATTATTATCATCAGTATAAGCATATTTTTCTAATTCTTTATTAAAAAATAATAAAATTCTATTAGAAGTAAAATCAATTTTGCTCATACCATTTAAAATTGTCATAGTTTTAGGGGTATTTAAATCACAAATATAATCTTGTAAAAATTCACTCAAATACATACTAGTAAATCCACTATTATAGCCAATTAGAGTGTTAATATACATTCCAATTCTAACTACATCAAAGCTATCAAACTTATGAATATCTTTTTGCAAAAAATCCTCTTCTAAACGAGTATTTAGAAAAAATAAAAAATCTTCAAAAACTTTAAATCTTTCCTTATCAAATAAAAAATAAGTTTTATGATTTGTGATATTTCTTTCATTGTATAAAAGATAAAGTATAATATCAGTATTTGAATTTGTTGTAACATGCCCAGCTTGTCTCATAAGCTCAACATCTTCATCTGTAGGATAATAAGAGGTTAAAATTCTTATATCTTCAATACTAGTTTGTATCATCTTAAGATTTTTAATAATCATTTGTGTAACTTTTTCTTGATTATAGTTTTCTTTGCTTAAATTCTTAGCATATTCTAATTCTTCCTTACCTTTGTTTTCACTCCACTTGATTAAAGCACTAAGATTTTCTCTTGCTTTGTTATTATCAGCTTCCATAGAATTAAACAATTTATAAATATTGCTAATAACTACATATAAAACCACCAAGATGAAAATGATAATCCAAGATTTTTTTGAGAATTTAAACAAAGGTTTTATCCTTAAAAATAATATTATTTTGCATTATAACATTAATTATAAAATTGTCATCTTTATTTCTTTATTTACAATCAAAGAATTAATATAAGTTTGATAAGCATTTTCTAAATCTTCAAATCCAAGTCTTTTAAATTCATCAATACTTTTATAAAGCTCTTTTCTTGCTTTTAAATAAGTATCGTTTAATTTGGCTTTGTGAGAGACAAAGATAGTATAAAAACTAGAATCAAATTCTAATTCTTTTATTGTGTTTTCATCAAATAAAGCTTGTTTATCTTTGTCAAATAAAACATAATCTTCACAAAAATATAAAGCTTTTAGCAAATAAAGTTCTGAATTGATATTAATATTATCAATATCTTGCAAATTTAAAGTCTTTAATGAGTATTTTTTAGTAGCGATAATGCTTAAACTTTGATTTGGATTTAAAAAAGTATTTCTTTCTTGTTTTAATTGAAAGCTTAGATTTTCATTTAAGGATTTAAATAAAGAATTAAAAATCTCATTTTTGATTTTATTATCTTCTTTATAAAGTTTTAAAGCAGGTTGATATTTTTGTTCTTCTTGATCAATGATTTGATCTTGTTCTTGTAAATCTTGTATATTTTTCGATACTCTTCATCCATAAAATTATAGGAATTAGAAGCTATGCTTGTTTTAGTTATAAGTTCTTTTTTCTTTGCTAGAGCAAGTTTGTATTCTTTAGAATAGCTAGGGTAGGGGTGTGGGGTGAAGAGGGATAAACCGTTTATGAGAATTTGAAAATTATCCTGTTGTAAAATTTGACATTCTTCTGGACTATTGCAAATTTGCTTAAAATTTCTTGGTGCAAGAAATTTTTCATATGTAGAATTAAGAAAATTTGTTATTATGCGAGAAGCTGTACCATCAAAAATAAATTCTAATATTGCATCTAAAACATTATCATAGATATCGAAAGCTTTATTGGTTGCATTCTCGATTGCGACAGGAATATCATTTGCATAAATAATTGTAATTACAGCAACTTCTACTTGACCAGTTCTTATGCCACCTACAATACCTACTGCAATAATTGGACCGCTAACTAAATTACTTGTAAAATGAACTGCAGCTTTTCTAAAATTCTTAGTCTTATGATATACTTCTTCTGATTCTATAAAATTTGTTACTAAATCCAGATGGCTAAGTGATTTTTTAATATATCTATTAACAGCTTCTCCTAGAATATCTTCGTTTTCTAACAATTCTTGTAGTGGTATGACATAAGTCAATGATTCTCTTAATTCGCTTAACTTATCCATTATTTTACTCCATTATGAAGCATTGTTTGTTTGCTAAAAAATAAACCCTTGCTGCATAGTAAGCTTTTGAAAAGAAATATTCTTCTTTTTTCAAATTTTTATCGTATTCATCATCATAAAAAGCAAAGTAAATTACTTCATAAAGATTATTATAAAATCTTTATTATTAATAAGATTAAGAGTGTAATTTTCGCTTTGAGAGTCTATAATCTTAAAAACATAATTTATCTTTTCTATAAAACATTGCATTTTACTTTTTACATCTATAATTTTACAAGAGTTAGCTTTTTTCAAGAGCTCTTCGCTATCTTCTTTTAAAATTTTTTCCATATATTCTCCCCAATCCTTTTCTACAGTGGCAACTCCTGCAATGTATTCAGGTTTTCCAAAATTAAGTCCTGATTTTAAAGGATATTCTGTGGCCATTTTTTCAAATAAATCTTTTAAGCTTGGGTTTTGGGAAAGAAAAACTTCTTTGCTTTTGGTATTGCTTATATAATCAGGGATGCTTTCAGAATCTTTTATTACAATTTGTATAATTGGAGATAGCTCCCTTTCTTTTTTAGGTAGAATAAATTTATCAACAAAAGAAAAAGAACTCACAATAAGGACAAGAATAAAAAAAGCTTTTATAGGGTGGTATAAAATAAAAAAATAAATTTTGTAAAATAAATTCATAATTACTCCTTAATTTATAATATTATCTTTAAAACTTAAATTATTTTCCACATGCATTTAATCTTCCTTTGGCGATATTTATGAAATAATTAAGTTCTTTTGTTATATATATCGCTTCGTATAATTCTTGATCTTGAAATTTTAAATCCACATCATGAAATAAATTCATTTTTTCATAAGAATTAATCATATTCTCTAATAATTGTTCTTTTTGGGGTATAGAGCAAATAAAATTTTTATCTAAAGTAAATCCAAAAAACAAAGTATTATAATTCATAAAATTAATTTCAAACATTATTTTACCTAAATTATACTTGGGCGGTAATTCTTCAATTTCACTCATAAAGACAAGAAAATTATCTACAATATTTAAATAATTATTAATTTCTTCTAAATCAGTGCTATTGGATGCGAGATAAAAATAATCAAGATTGTTTTGCATTTGCAAACCAAACAATACATCCTTATTTTTAAGAGCTACTAAATAAGCATTATCTAAACCTAAAGTTTGCATAAATTTAAAATCTTTTTTGAAAGAGTGCATATAATTTAACAATTCTTTTTGATTTGTTTTTAATTCTTCATTTAAGTTTTGTTCTTTAAAAACTTTTTTAAATTCTTCTTCATTGCTCTTAAATAGTTTATACATGTCTTTAGCACTTTGATATTCTTTTTCATGATAATACTTATCCCAAAAGATAAGCTCTAAGGGTCGTTGTAAAAAATGATAAGCTAAGCTTATAAAAATAATCAAAGCTATAAGCACACCACAAGGTATATAAAATCTTTTAAGTTTGTAGAAGGGTTTATTCATTGTTTATCCTTTATTACTCTGCTTTAAGCTCTCCACCTCTAACCACAAGTCCATTAGAGTCTATAGTTACTTCAACTCCACCTGCTTTAAT
>NZ_MJWS01000059.1:0-381 GCF_001762365.1 Campylobacter sp. BCW_6873 | reverse complement strand
TAGATAAAATATCTAAAAAATACAAAATCAAAAATTTTAAATTTTTATCCAAAATATAAAAACTAAAAAAATACACTTTTAAATTTATTTTAAATATAATTTACAAATACCACAAAAATATTTACAACATTTCATACAAATTTACTCTCATTAAATCAATTTTTTATATAAAATAAAATTTAAATTGAAATTTTATAATTATATAATAATCAGTATTTAATTATACTTTAAGTTTAAATATTTTATTATTCCGCTATTTTATTTTTATATTTTATATTATTATTAAAAAATAAAAAATATGAAATTAATTTCAAAATAAATCATTTTAAATAAGGAAGGAGAAAAATATTTGAGTAAAAATATTATTTCAAGTAAGGTGTC
>NZ_MJWS01000058.1:0-1967 GCF_001762365.1 Campylobacter sp. BCW_6873 | reverse complement strand
GATGTTTTCTACTTTTACATTATCTTTACCACTTCCACCTACAACCACAGTGTCTAATTTACCTGTTTCTTTATCTGTAGAAACAACCCAATCTTTAATTCCAACACTACCACTACCATTGTTAGTTACTGTATTACCATGATCATCTTTACCTACTGAGCCTTGGTTGGAAATAACTAAATCAGCATTACCATTATTTGTAATACCTCCACCTATAGTAGCACCTTCTCCATTAGAAATTTCAAGTTTATTATCACTATTGTTAGTGATGGAACCACTTATACCTGTATCAGAAGTAGAGGTGTTAGTGATAGAATCAAGTTTACCGCCATCTTCTACTACTATATTTCCTGAGATAGAACCACTTCCTGTATTGGTAATACCACCTTCAACTGAACCCCCACTTTCTACTTTGATTTCGCCTGCTATAGAACCATTGCCTTGATTGACTATGCCAGAGCCTCCACTTGAAGAGCTAACACTACCTCCTGAGATGATAATGCCACCTTTTTTATCATCATCGCTACTACCACCAATGATACCTTCATTGACTATACCAGCAGCTCCACCGCTTACTTCACCTGCTATGGTGATTTGGGTGTTGATTTCTTTACCGCCTCCTATATAAATTCCAGATTTACCGCCTTCTACTTTAGCACCTTGTTTAACTTCAATGGCATCTGAGATTACAGGTTTGGAAGGACTGTCTATATTAATACCATTATTTCCAGCCTTAATGCTACTACCTGCTTCTAGGATAATTTTACCTAGTTCCATTTTATTATTGATAGAACCTTCATCTGGAGCATCGTAAAAGCTTATACCATTTAGCTCTGCCTCTATAGAGCCTTTGTTAATTAAAGTATGTATTTTATTATTTGCTTCTGCTAATATACCATTAGAATTTGATTTAATAATTCCTTCATTGCTAAATTTATTTATAACAGAAGAGGCTGTGTAAAATGTTCTAAGAATAATAGCTGCAGCATTTTTATTACTACTTGTTGATTCTATGGTTCCTTGATTAGTAAAATTTTCTATAGTAGCTTCCATTAAATTTACACCTATAATACCAGAGATTAAGCCTTTATTGATAAAAGTTTTTATTGCACTGCTATCACTTAAATACACTCCCGATGATAAATTTTCGTATTCAGAAGGCTCTGTATTACCTGTGTTTTTTATGGTTCCAGTGTTGGTAAAAGTTTGTATATTGGTATTTCCTTCGAAAAAAACAGTTCCTTTATCACTAGAACTTGTTATAGTTCCGCTATTATCAAATTTATCTATATTAAGAGTTCCTTGGCTACTTGACCAAATTCCCATATAGACATTTCCATTGATTTGGTTTTTATTTTCAAAGGTATTAACAGTGATGGTTCCTGTAAAGTTACCTTTGCTATTCTCTACACTTACCTTACCGTTGATGGTTCCATGATTGGTAAGATTAGTAAGAGTAAGAGTATTGCTGTTGCTAGCATGGATATAAATGACTTTGTCATTACCAGTTAAAGTTCCGGTTTTTTCAATTGTTATAGAATGAGGACCATTTCCATTAACTTCTATTGTGTTAGTTTGTGAATTGCTTACAGTCGTATCAATTCTAGCTTCAGGACTATACATACTTATTGCTGATCTAGCTTTAAGATTTTTATTTGCTTCATTATAAGTTTTTATTTCAGGAGCAAGTGTAGCATTAGCACAACTCGCTAAGAAAGAAATAGTAGCTAAAGATAAAACTATCTTTTTAGAATTTAAATGGGATTCTTTAATCCCCCCCCCCCATGGACACCTTACTTGAAATAATATTTTTACTCAAATATTTTTCTCCTTCCTTATTTAAAATGATTTATTTTGAAATTAATTTCATATTTTTTATTTTTTAATAATAATATAAAATATAAAAATAAAATAGCGGAATAATAAAATATTTAAACTTAAAGTATAATTAAATACTGATTATTATA
>NZ_MJWS01000057.1:0-75166 GCF_001762365.1 Campylobacter sp. BCW_6873 | reverse complement strand
GACACCTTACTTGAAATAATATTTTTACTCAAATATTTTTCTCCTTCCTTATTTAAAATGATTTATTTTGAAATTAATTTCATATTTTTTATTTTTTAATAATAATATAAAATATAAAAATAAAATAGCGGAATAATAAAATATTTAAACTTAAAGTATAATTAAATACTGATTATTATATAATTATAAAATTTCAATTTAAATTTTATTTTATATAAAAAATTGATTTAATGAGAGTAAAATTAATTAAATATTGAAATTATCTGTGAAATATTTTTAATTAATTTATATTAATTAAAGCTAGCCTGTAAATTCAGTAGCTTCATAGCCCATAGGCTTATCTACAAAACAAGATTTTTCTTTTAAAAATATAACCTCTATAGTTCCGACCGGTCCATTTCTATTTTTTCCAACAATAATTTCAGCATTTTCTTGCATAGGATTTGGTATAAAAAGCCTTTGATAAGCTTTACCTTCAGCTTTAGCTTTATTCTCTCTTTCTTTTTCTTCTTGCTCCCTATAAACCTCATCGCGATATACAAATAAAATAGCATCCGCATCTTGCTCTATAGCTCCACTTTCTCGCAAATCACTCATCAAAGGACGCTTATTTGCTCTTTGCTCTAAACCACGATTAAGTTGTGAAAGTGCGATAATCGGCATATCAAGCTCCCTAGCCAAAAGCTTAAGTCCTCTTGAAATTTCACTCACTTGCAAATGCCTATCATTAAAATTTGAATTACTCATCATAAGCCCTATATAGTCAATCACACAAAGTCCTACACTTTCATCTTGAGATTTTAAACGCCTTAAAATAGCCCTTACATCAGCAATAGTTGCATAACCACTATCGTAAATATATAATTTCTTTTGACTATAATCATTACAAGCATCTCCTAAACGCTCCCATTCATCATCGTTTAAATCTGCGGTTAAAATTCTTTGTAAAGGGATAGAAGTTTTTGAAGAAAGCATTCTTTGCATGATTTGAGTTGCGGGCATTTCAAGAGAAAACAAAGCCACACCTTTATTTTGTCTTAAAACTTTATCAATGAAATTTAAACAAAGGGTTGTTTTTCCCATACCTGGGCGTGCAGCGATTATTATAAGCTCACCCCCTTTAAAACCTTTTGTCATTTTATTTAGACCCTCAAAGCCTGTATCAAGCCCTATGATATTTTTATTTTCTAAAGTTTTTTGCTTTTTAAATTCTTCAAAGAGTTCTGATATTATTATATTAACATCTTTAATATCTCTAAAATTTACACGATTTGTAATGCTAAAAATTTCTTTACCAATTTCATCTGCGATTTCACTTACGGCACGATTTTCATTAATACGAGCTGGTAAAAGATGTGCAAAACTCAAAAGTTGTCTTTTGATGGACTTTTCGCGAAGTTCATTTACATAAGCAGGCAAATCTATCATAGAAGGAGTGGCAAGAATTTCTGCTAAAATCTCTTCATCTATTTTTTTATGTTTTTTTAAAAAACTTATAGAAATAGGCTCTTTGTTGTTGCTACAAGCTATAATTGCTTTAAAAATATCTTCATGAGCTTTAAGACTAAAATCTTTCGGACTGATATCGCCTGCTATACTAGCGTAAGCTTCTTCACTCATAATGCAACTGCTTAAAATAGCTCGCTCTAAATCCAAGTCATAATACTCTTGTTGCACTAAATTTCCTTATAAATATAAATAGTTTTAAAAATTTTATCTAAAAAAACTTAAAATTATAAACTTTAATTTTTTATAAATATTTAATGTAATATTAGTTACAATTATAATCACAACATTTATTTTATTAGGAGAACACTTGAAAAAACATTTATTTTCATGTATTTTAGCTTCCATTTTAGCCCAGTCAGCTATGGCTGTAGATTTTCAAGAAGGTTTTAGTGGAAATTTAAGCATAGGTGTAGGTGCAAGAGATATTAAAAGCAATATTTCAACTTTAGCGGATAGTGATTACTTAGGTGGTTATGACGCTGATAATTCGGACTCTTCTTTTATTCCTTTTATCGGTGTAGAACTTTACTATGGTAACCTTATAGACAATGATAGAGTTTTTATCAAAAACTACAATGGAAGAGATGTCAGCGGTATAGCTTTAGGTTACGAAAAAGCTTATTTAGAGCGTTTTAGCACTTCTTTTTCTGTAATCTCTTCTTTAAGGGAAAAAGCTTATGCAAATCCTTATCAAATAGGTAATAGAGAAGAAACTGATGTTGATAGATATGGTTTTAAAATCTCTCAACTTTACGAAAGTGATTTAGGAAAATTTACAGCTTCATATTTATTTAGCAAAAACAAATATGATAAAGACGCAGTTGAGCACAGCTCTTTAAAAAGAGAGGGGTATTATCACGAGTTTGAATTAAATTACAATTATAGTTTGTTAAATTTAGGACTAAGCTATGATTATAATGATGCAGATGGAAAAGCTCAAAGTTACTCAAGATATGGTTTAAGCATGGGAGCAAATTTGGCTTTTGCTGATGACTATATTTTCACCCCAAATTTAAGTCTTAGCAGATATGAAGCAGTAGGAACAGATCCTATCTTCCACAAAAAACAAGACGGTAATATAGTTAAGCTTAATCTAAAAGTTGTTAAAAATCAATTTTTGGGCTATAACGGACTTTATGGTTTTGCAAATTATGGTATAGAAAAAAGAAATAGCGATATAGGATTTTATGATGAAACCTATCAAGTTGTTTTAACTGGAATAGGATATAAATTCTAAAAAATTATAAAAAAGCTCCTTTGATAAAATTTAAAAAAGATCTATCTCCTATAAAGATAGATCTTTAAAAATCCTTTTAAGAAAAATCCAAGCTAAAATCAAAACACAAAATTCAGCAAAAAATGGACTTAACCATACTCCATTTAAACCTATAAAGTAGGATAAAATCAAAAGAAAAAATAAAGGTATGAATAAATTTTGCATTAAACTTAAAACCAAAGAAAAGCTTGCCTTATTAAAAGCTGTCAAAAAAGAACCGCTTAGAACATTAAACCATGCAAAAAGATAATTAAAAGCAAAAAGCATCAAAGCTGTATAAGCAAAAGTTTTAAATTCTTGATCATTTTCTTTTGCAAAAAGTGCTATCAAATTTTCTCCAAATATCAATATAAATACTATAGAAAATAAAGATAAAATTCCTCCCGCAAAAAATACCACTTTTATAATAGCTTTAATCCTTAAAAAATCTTTTTTAGCATAATTATAACTAAGTGCAGGTTGCATCGCATCCCCCATAGCAATAATGAGCATTATAATAAAACTATCAATATATAAAACTATAGAAAAGGCTGCCACGGCTTGAGTGGTAGAAATTTTTAACAAAACAAAATTTGCAAAAATACTATACAAAGAACCCGAAATATTGCCAAAAAACTCGCTACTTCCATTATAAAGAATATTTTTAAAAATTCTCAAATTTATATATAAACTTGAAAATTTAAGCTCTAAATTTTGAAATAAAAAAGGAATAATTCCAAAAATACCGCTTAAAACAATTCCTAAACAAGTTGCAAGAGCTACCGAAAACAAGCCCCAACCAAATACAACTATAAAAAGATAATCAAATACAATATTACTTAAAGCTATGATTATGTTCATAATCATACTATAGGTTGTTTTTCCACAAATTCTTAAATAATTATCCAAGGCAAAAGAAAGCATGGTAAAAGGTGCAAATAAAGCAAAAACAAACATACATTCTTTAGCCATAGTTTTAATCTCATCGCTAACATTTAGACAATCAATCAAAATAGGTCCTAAAAAATACTCCAAAATTCCAATAAAACAAGAGATTAGAAAAATAATCAATATACTAGAACTAAATATCTTTCTAGCTAAATTCTTCTTGCCTAAACCCAAATGCATAGAAATTTGCACTGCTGAACCTATAGCTATCATATCAGCCAAAGCAAAAGACATCATAATAAAGGGAATAATCAAGGCTAGTGCTGCTAAAGCATCACTTCCTAGATATTTTCCAACAAAAATTCCATCAACTATATAATAAAAAGAAATAAAGGCCATGCTTATGACATTTGGCACGGCACATTTTATAAAAAGCCTAAAAGGGCTTAAAGTGCTAAAAATATTTGACATACAAATCCTTTAAAAATATTAAAATAAAATATTTTTAAAGACGCTAGTAGAGTGCTTGAAGTCCTAAAATATAGAAATTTAAACGATAAGTTCTTATTGTTGTTTTTGTATTAGTTTTATTTTGCATTTTCATAGATTTAAATTAAAATAACTAAGAATTATAAAATTTACTTATTAATAAGTCAAATTTAGCCCGAAGGCTAAAATTTAAAGCACGGAAAGAATTTTTACAGCGTCATTTAACCCTGTAACTATACTTGCTCCATTTTTAGTAGCAATATCTCCTGCTACAAAGATACCTTTAACATTGCTTTGTTTATTTTCATCCATTAAAGGCACGCCTTTATCATCAACATTAATCCCGCATTTTTGTAAAAAATCAAGTGGAGTAGAACCACCAATAGCATAAATAATTCTATCATAAATATCGCTTGTACCATCGGTAAAATTTACCTTAGCCTTGCCACTATCATCTTCTACCTCATTAATGTCAATTCCTAGTTTTAACTCTACTTTACCCGAATTTCCAGCTTCGTGAATATCTTTAAGATTGATATCATTTAATCTTGTAAATTCTTTTTTGCGATAACAAAGGCTAACTTGATTTGAATTAGCCAAATCCACAGCGTATTCTGCTGCTGAATTTCCACCACCTACAACAAGAATTTTTTCATTTCCCAAAACTGAATTGGCATTAAAATTAATGATTTTTGTTAAAGTCATAGGAAGTTTGTAATCAGGCTTATTAGGCTTACCCATTCTACCTATAGCAACGATGATGTTTTTACACTCATAAACGCCTTTAGCTGTGCTTACTAAAAAAACTCCATTTTCATTTTTAACGCTCTCAACTTCAGAGCCAAATTCAACTTCTATATTGTGCTCTTTTAATGCGTTTTGAAAAGTTTCTATAGTACTTTCTTTGGTACCATCTTCAAAAGGAACATGTCCATGATTAGTTCCTTCGCATCCCTTATAAGCTTTATCTACTCTTTTGCCATCTTTATAAAATTGCATTAAAGTTTGGCAAATGTTATTTGATTTTTCCAGTATCAAAACTTCTTTGTTTTTAAGCTTAGCTTCAACCGCACAGCCCATGCCTGTTGGACCTGCACCTACTATAATTAAATCTATTTTTTTCATTTATATTTACCTTTCAATTCTGATTTTTTTTGTATAATTTATCAAGTTTTTTGTAAATAAAGGATTAAAAATGCGAAATTTGCTTGAAAATATTAAGAAAAATTCTCAAAAACTACTTAACTTAACACCTAAAGATAAAGAAAAAATTATTTTAAAATTAGCTCAAATTTTAAGAGAAAATTTCAAAATTATCCTAGAAGCAAATGAAAAAGATATAACAAATTTCACAAAAAGTGGAGCAATAAAAGATAGGCTTTTGTTAGATGAAAAACGCATTTTAGCTCTTTGTGAAGGCCTAGAAAAAATCGCTTATATCGAAGATCCCATAGGCAAAATTTCTAAAGGCTGGAAAAATTATACAGGTTTGAGCATAAAAAAAATAAGCATTCCTTTGGGACTCATTTGTGTTATTTACGAAGCAAGGCCTAGTCTTAGTGCTGAAATTGTAGCTTTAATGATAAAAAGTTCTAATGCTTGTGTATTTAAAGGCGGAAGTGAAGCAAAATTTACAAATGAAGCTATATTTACTCTTGTTAGCAAAATACTTAAGGAATTTGGTTTGCAAGATTGTTTTGCTATGCTTACTCAAAGAGACGAGATCAAGCAAATTCTAACTTTTGATGATTTAATCGATGTGATCATACCTCGCGGTAGTTCAAATATGATACAAGAAATCGCAAACAATACCAAAATTCCTCTTATTAAGCAAGACAAGGGCTTGTGTCATGCTTTTGTAGATCAAAGCGCTAACTTAGATATGGCTTTAAAAATAATCCTTAATGCAAAGTGTCAAAGAGTAAGTGTTTGTAATGCTTTAGAAACGCTTTTAATACATGAACAAATTGCTAAAAATTGTATAAGTCTTTTAATCCCTGAATTTGAAAAATTTAAGGTAAAAATTCACGCCCATGAAAATGCTTTGGCTTATTTTAACAACTCAAATTTAGAAGTTTTTAAAGCAAATGAAAATACCTTTGATACAGAATGGCTTGATTTTGCTTTAAGTGTAAAATTAGTAAAAGATTGCGATGAAGCTATAGAGCATATCAATAAACACAGCTCCTTGCATTCTGAAACCATTATCTCAAATGATGCTTCAAATATCGCTAAATTTCAACGCCTTATAAACTCATCTTGTATTTATGCTAATGCTTCAACGCGTTTTAGCGATGGAGGAGAATTTGGCTTTGGTGGAGAAGTTGGAATTTCAACTAGCAAATTGCATGCAAGAGGTCCTATGGGGGTTGAAGATATTTGCACTTATAAATATATAATCAATGGGGAAGGACACATTCGAGAGTGAATAAAATAGAAATGCTAAAGCAACACTTTAAAGAAATTGCTAAACTAAATTCAAGTGAACAAGTTTGGCAAATGCCTTTTTTTGCGGCTTTGGGTGTGGGTATAGTTTTAGGGTTTAGTGTATTTTTTGGAAAATTAAACTATGGACTCATTGCCATGATAGGAGCTTTATCTTTTTTATATGTTCCAAACACTCCTTTATATCATAGAATGGCTGTTGTGATGTGCTGTTCTTTTGGCATAGTTTCTAGTTTTTTCTTAGGAATTTTAACCCATTTTTTACCTGCAATTTTTGCCTTCATCCCTATAGGACTTGTGGCCATGGGAAGTTCTATTTTAATTAGATATTATAACATTGGTACACCTGGATATTTTTTCTTTGTATTTTCTTGTGTTTTAGGAGCTTATTCTCCTTTTGAAGCTAAGGATTTTATCTTTTTAGTGGGTCTTGTTTTTCTTGGGGCAATGGTAGCTAATTTAATGGCTTTTTTATATTCTATCGTTGTGATTTATGGATTTAAAAATGCTTTACCTAGCGAAATTCCACCTAGAGAATACATAGGTTTTGACGCAGTTTTTGTGGATTCTTTGATCATGGGTTCTTTTGTGGCTTTTTCTATATTTATAGGAACTTTTTTAGAACTTGAAAGAAGTTATTGGATAGCCATTTCTTGCACAGCTATTATGCAAGGTGTAACTTTAAATTCTATATGGATTAAACAAATTCAACGCATCATAGGAACGGCCTTAGGAGTATGTTTTGCATGGTGGCTTTTATCTAAACAATTTCACGATATAGAGCTTGTTTTACTTATGATGTCTTTGTTTTTTATAGGACAATTTTTAGTCAATCGAAACTATGCTTTAGCTATGATTTTCTTTACTCCTTATGCTACTTATCTTTCAGAAGCAGCTAATTTTATGAGTGAAAATGCAGATACATTGATACTCGCTCGTTTAATTGATGTCGTAATAGGAAGCATTTTAGGACTTTTAGGTGGTTTTGTAATTTATAAACCTTATCTAAGAGTACATTTTGAACGCATTGCAAAATACATCTTTAGGATAAAACGAAAAGCTTAAAAGTCAAATAAAACACAAGCATTATCCCCTAAAATTTGCTCTTGTTCTTTTTTAGATACGACAACTTCATTAAAAGCTGCTAGAGCCGATGAAAAATTAATATTTGCTTCAAAATTTGTATGCGGCCAATCACTTCCAAAAACAAAATTGCTAAGTGGAAAATGTTCTTTTAAAATTTCATATATTTTCTTTGCAAATTTTATAGCTTGTTCATTATTAACATAGTCTATTTTTGCCCTATAAAAACCGCTAATTTTAAAAAATATTCTAGAATTTTTTAAGCAAATTAAATCCTCTAAATTTGTTAAGTTTGCATTAGCTCTTGCTAAATGATCAATAACAATATTACAACCATAAGGAATTAAATTTTTAACAATATCAACAAGATTATTATCCAAATCTCTTTGAATTTCTATTTGCATTTTAAGCTTACTTAAATTTTCAAAAAATTGAGTCCAAACCGTACTTTTAAAATTTGGCAATTCTTTGCCAATTAAATTTAATCTAACTCCACAAGCTTTTCTTTCTTTTAGTTTTTGAAGCTCATCAAATTTAATACCTTCATCAACCACAACTATAGCTTTTATATTTTCATCTTTTTCGATACTCTGAAGCAAAAATTCATTATCAACACCTAAAAAACTTGGCTGAACTAAAACCCCTTTATCAAAACCATAATGATCTAAATTTGCTTTATAATCTTTAAAACTAGCGTCATAATCAGGCTTATATCTTGCATTTGCAACTGTATTTAACTTTTTCAAAAATATATGTGCATGAGTATCAATCTTCATTAAATTATCCTTATAAAATAAAACTCATTATAACAGTAGCTAAAATCGCCGCCATAAATCCTATTGGCACAGCTTTAATAAGTAAATCTTTAAATAATTTTTCCTTATATTTATCAGGACAAGATCCTAAAATTAAACTTCCTCCAGAAGAAAAAGGAGAAATAGCGGAAGCTTGAGCCCCTACAACAATACAAGAAAAAAGCAATGCCTCGCTTAATCCACTGCTTGCAGCAATGCTTGGAACTATAGGAAAAAGCGCTGGAGTAACCACACCCAAAGTACTTGAAAAAAGCGACATAAAAGCTGCAATGGCACACATTATTAACGGAATAAAAATCACATTGACCTCATTTTCTACAAGATCTGAAAATAATTTTATAGCCCCTGCTTCAACTGCTATGCTAATTAACATCCCTACTCCACAAATCATTATCAAGGTTCCCCAAGGAATTAAAGCGACAACTTGTTTCTCATCGGCTAATTTTAAAAATAAAGCAATGGCAACAAAAATCATGGCTATCATAGCTATATCTATTTTTTTATTAAAATAACTAATTGTCTCATTATGTGGAAAAATAATATTTAGCACAGGAAAGATTAAAACAACAATAATCATCATAAACATGAGAATTAAAGTAGTTTTTTGTTTATAATCAAATGGATCAGGTTTTGAAATAACACTGGTTTGCATCTTATTTTTAAAAGCATTAAACACAAAAAAAGATAATACCACAATAGGCAAAATTATAGTAAAAGCAAAAATAATACTAGAATTTATAAAAGCTTCATTTGCTTCAATACCTGAATTTTGCATCAATCCTCGAAAAATAATCCCACTTTGAGAAGTCATAAAATTTGCTCCTCCTAAAGCACCATAGTTTATGGCCATAGCTCCGGCAATTTTACTTAAACCGATTTTATCGCAAAGTAAAAAAGTAAGGGGTGCCATAAAAGCCAAAACCGTATAAAAACCCGCTCCTAAAGCAGCTATAATAGCACTAACCACAAAAATAACAAAAGGAAGTAAATAAGGATGATTAGCAAAACGATACATCAAATGTCCAGCTAATTTTTCAAGAGTTCCATTTACGGTTGCAAAATTATAAAACAATGAAACAGCAAAAATAACAAAAAATATAGAAATAGGCCAAAAAGCTATGATTTTTTTAGGAGCTAAATCCATAAAAAAGGCTCCTATAATATAAGCAAAAATCATAGCAAAAATTCCAACATTATGTCTAGTAATATAGCCTAAAATGATGGCTACTATAATACTAGAGATGATTAAAAAAACCATTATCATCCTTTAAAATATTATAGGGCTTATGATATCAAAAAATATATTTTTCAAAGCATAAAAACAAAATCTAAAATTTAAAAAATATCTATTTAGTAACAAATTTACTCATCTTATAAAATATTTTACAGAATATCTTGAATTATAACAAGCAAAAACCCTTTTTAGGCAAAAAAACAACACCATAATCCCATCTAAAAATATTTGAAAATAGAAAGAATATTCTCATAAGCTCATCTTTATAATATAGAATTAAAACACTACAGAAAAGTCAAGTTTAAAAATTTAAAAAATGTCTTGAAGAATAAAATAAAGAAAATAAAAAATTGTATAAATTTAAAAAGCTTTGGAATACTCCAAAAGCTTTTTTTATATTATTTGTTCGCTCTTTCTATATACTCACCACGCACAGTATCAACGCGTATAACTTCACCTTCTAGCACATGAAAAGGAATTTGCACTACCGCGCCTGTTTCTAAAGTAGCTGGTTTTTTATTTGATCCTTGAGTATCGCCTTTGAAATTTGGAGCTGTTTCGATGATTTTGAGTTCAACAACTTGTGGAACTTCTACGCCAATAGCTTTACCATTATGAAAAAGTACATCTACCATCATACCATCAAGCATCCATTTTTTTGCCTCGCCCACATCATCATCACTGATAGCTACTTGTTCATATGTTTGTGTATCCATAAATTGGCAATTTTCACCATCATCATAAAGATACTGCATAGTTTTATCTTCTAAATTTGGAGCTTCACATTTATCGCCTGCATGGAAAGTTTTTTCAAGTACCTTGCCATCAATAAAAGATTTGATTTTAATACGCACAAAAGCAGGACCTTTACCTGGTTTTACATGCTGATACTCAACTATTTTAAAAGGAATTCCATCGATTTCTATTTTAAGTCCCTTTTTTAAATCACCCATTGAATAAGATGCCATAAATTTCCTTTGTTAAAAAATAAAAAATAATTCTATCAAATTTTGATTGATATCACAATAAAATTATTTTATTTGATAAAAAAATAAGTAAAATTACGCTAAAATTTAAATTTAAAGCATAGTAAATGCTCGCTTCTTTTTAGAAGAGGAAAGTCCGAGCTGCTAAAGACAAGCATTCCATCTAACAGATGGCTAGGGCAACCTAAGGGATAGTGCAACAGAAAGAAAACTACCACACAAGTGGAAAAGGTGAAACGGTGGGGTAAAAGCCTACCAGCGATTTTGGCAACAATTTCGGCTATGTAAACCCAATGCGCAGCAAGAAGGGATGGTTAGCGTCTTTGTTTTAACCCTTCGCTTGATTTTGTTTGTAAAAACAAAACTAGATAAATGAGCATTCAAGACAGAACTCGGCTTATCGCTATGCTTTTTAAGATCTAACATAGGTCAAAGCTTTTTGAAATTTTTGAATTTCAACAGCCTTTGCTTTTTTCTTTTGTTCAATTAGTGCAACAGCTTCTTGCAAAAGAGCTTGAATTTGATAAAATATATCATTTATATTTTCTTTTATAAAGTCTTCTGAGGGCGATCTTTTAGCTAAATTTTTAATAAAAGCTTTCATATCAAGTTTATCAAGCAAATTTTCAAGCTTATTAATATCTTCTTGAATTAACGCGAGTTTAAAATCATTGATCCACTGTTTCATTACTATGCACTTCTCTCCAAGCTTCTAGTAAACCTTTGGTTACATTTATAACTTCATTAATTCTTTCTTCGTTATTTTCTAAATTTGCCAAAGATAAAAGTTGAATTTCTCTTGTATAAAGCCCACTTAAATAATGCGCCACATCTCCACCTTTTTCATAATCTAAAGTATTAATAAGCTCTATAAAAATAGCTGTTGTTCTTTTTACAAAGTATACTCTTTGCTCTATATCCTCGTTTCTTATCGCCACTTTAGCCCTTGCACAAAAACGCAAAATTCCCTCATAGAGCATTTCGATAAGTTTTTGCGGAGATTCTATCCCCGCTTGATTTTGAGAATAAGCATTATAAGCTAAACTATTTTGCATCTTTTTTATCCTTAATTATTAGAATTATTTGCTGCATTGATCATATTAGTCACAGTTGTTAATTGCTGATTAAGTTTATTTAAGATGCTCTCATATTGCAACCATTGATTTGCCATTGTATCATACCTTGTATCAATCAAAGTTTGAGTTGATTCTTTGGTTTGGGTTAAAGACTTAGTATCATTTGTTAAACTCTCATCGTATTTTGTTAAAGAGCCATCTTTGCCTGTTATACCTTGTAAAGTTGTTTTAAGTTGCGCAAAAACACCCACACCTTCAACTGCCTCAGCAGCAATGCTCGTTTGGCTTAAGCCAAATTGTTTAAGAAATTCGCTATCTCCTTTTATGGCAAAATCAGAACTTCCGTCGGTTTTAAAATTAAGCTTATATCCTTTTTCTCCATCTTTTTCATAAGTTTCAACTTTAACTGTTAAACCTTCAATACCTTTACTATTGATATGATCAGCTAGATTTTGAAGCATTTCTTGTTCTGTTTTTCCTGTTAATTTAAAAGTGGTTCCATCAGCATTTTTAGATAAATCATAAGTTTCAAAATTCGTAACAATTTGAAACTTACCTGAAGAAAAACTTATACCTTTATCATCACCTTCGCCCACATATTTGCTAAGACTGCCATCTTTAATTAAATCACCAGTATAGTTTATATCCTTGTATTGAGTAATGCCTGAAAAAAAGCTTTCAGTTAAATCAGGATTTTCTTTCATCTTACTTTCAAAAGTAGAAGAGTCAAAATTTAGAGTTCCTGACTCAGTCATACTTAAACCATAGTCTTGTAAAGAAAGCATTACCTTAGCACTTACTTTATTTCCATTAGTATCTTCTACGGTACCATCAACTGATTGAGTTTTAAAAAGCACAGAAATAATACTTGAGCGTATAGAGTTTACTTCGGTTACGCCTTGTAAAGAACCTTTGGTTCCTGTTTCGCTGTTATAGTCTGTAGCGGCATTAAGATTTAACACTAAATCATTATAGGCATCAACCATATCTTGCATAGCTTTAGTAACAGACTCGCTATCTTGCTGAACATCAAAGTTAATTTCACCTGTTTTATTTAAAGTCAAAGTAATACCTACACCAAGATCGGTTATAGTATTGCTCGATCTTGTCATCTTGATACCATCCATGGTAAATTTAGCATCCTGAGCTTTTTGAATATGCAAAGGATCATCTTCACTATCGATAATACCAACGCCTTTTTTATTTTTAGCAGGATCAAAACCCTCTGCACTTAAAGCTTCTTCATCAAGTTTCCAACCAAGGCTTTTAAAAACTTCTTTTGCACTCTCATCTACAGTATATTTACCCTCAGAATCCTTTGTACCTGGATAAAAGCTTATAGCACTATCTTCACCTGTTTCCTTACTCGTTAAGGTTAAGCGATAAGGTGCGTCTTTTTCTCCTGTATTTACCATCTTAGCTACAATTTCTCCACCCGTAGCAGTATTAATCTTATCAACTAAATCACTATAGGTTGTATTTTTATCTATAGTAACGCTATATTCTTTTCCATTAGAAAAAAAAGTTAAATTTGTAGGTTCTTTTAAACTTGCATTGATAATTCCTGTATCATTTACCAAACCCTTGCTTTGATAAACATCTTTTTGGGCAAGTTGAGTTACATTGATATTCATGCTTTGCAAAGCAACACCTGAAGTCACACTAAGGCTTGCAGGAGGATTATCAGTGATACTTGCTATAACCTTTCTTTTTGCAAAAGCCGTAGAGTCTCCTAAAGACGATACAGCTGCTTGAAAAGCAGAAAGCTTGGTTTTAAGCTCGGTTAAATCTTTTTGTTTGGTTGTATTTTCTTCGATTTTTTTAGTATAAGGATCAATACGAGCTTTTTGTTCAGCTTCTTTTAACTTGTCTAAGGTTTCTTGAGTTAAAACCCCAGAACCAAATCCTAAACTAGATAAACTACCAAATGCCATTTTTAACTCTCCTTATCAAATATCATTCCTATCACATCTCTAAAATACTCAGCTAATCTCATAGCTTCTTCGCTAGGAATTTGACGAATTTCCCTTCCAGTACTTTTTTCAGTCACGCTAATATACATAGAATTAATTTTATCACTATAACCAAAACGAACATTAGTATCTAAAGAATCCATTTGTTCATTTAGCTTTTTTGTAATATCAGCTAACTTTTCATTCACACCTTGTTGTTGTCCATCATCGCCTCCTTGGCTTTGACTTCTATCGGTTTGAATGTTTGAACTAGCCTGTGCCTCACTTATTCTTTGGCTAATGTTTGCCAAAGCTGTATCCATTTGCCCATTTGCCTTCGATATTTCCATTTTAAAATCCTTTTTAAAATTTCTTATTGCTAGTTAAAAGCTTATATCGACAAATTTATAAATTTATGAACACCTAGTAAAGAAAAAATTTATTTTTCAATATAAAAAACAATAAGCAAAAACTGTGCCAAAATTTTAAAAATATCTCAACTATCTTAAAAAATTTCAAATTTATTAAAAAGATCTGGATTATTTTCTAAGATATTACGCAAGATTAAATCTTCTATCACGCTTTTAGTGCAATCTGTTTGCTTAGGCCAAGTTCTTAAATAGCCCTCAGCTTCACCCTTAGCACTTGCATCCACTCCAAGTCTTTCTTCTTTGATAAAAATATCTCTTTTAGCATCAATATTATTTACCACACGCCAAACAAGCATATAAGGGTTTTCAAGCTTATTTTCGGTATCCAAAAATACTAAAATCCTAAAATGTTTTTTAAATTCTAAAAGTTTATTAAAACTTTGTTCGATTTTTTCTTTTTTATCAAGCAAAATGCAAACTATAGGACTTTTGCTTTCTTTATAAAATTGCTTTAAATTTAAAAGCTCTACCTTGGTTTTAAAAAGTTCTAACAATTTTTCATCTTCTAAAATTTCAAGCTCTTCTACTTGCGTTTCCTTACAAGCATCAAGTCCTGCTTTACCCCCAAAACAAGCATTAGGCGAAGCATGATCTAATTGATCGCAAATTCCTTCTGAAATTAAAATTTTCTTTGTATCAAAACGATTTAAGATATAAGGAATTAAAGCATTATAATCTTTCAAAGAAGGTGCATTTTTATCTACAAAAATCGCATGTTTAACAAAACTCATTTGCCCTACTCCCCAAAATGCATGCATAATTTGTTGCGCATGAGCGGGATATTTTGCATCGATTTTTGCTAAGATAAGATTATGAAAAACTCCATTTTCAGGCATATTATAATCAATTAAATCAGGTACTGAAGTTTGAAGCAAGGGTAAAAAAATTCTTTCGGTACCAAGTCCCATAATCTTATCTTCTAAAGGAGGCTTTCCTACAACCGTTGCTTGATAGATCGCATCTTTTTTAGTATAAATTTTTTCTACTTTCATCACAGGAAAAAGTTCAGCAGGAGTGTAAAAACCCGTATGATCTCCAAAAGGACCTTCGATTTTAAACTCTTCTAAATCCACATAACCTTCAATAACTACATCGCTATCATAAGGTACAAAAATACCATTTTCACAAGGGGTAAGTTTTGCAGGAGTTTTTTTAATAAAACCATAAAGCAAAAGTTCAAAAATTCCCTTAGGTAAAGGTGCTTGAGAACACCAAATATAAAGTGGATCTCCACCTATAGCTATACTTACAGGCATTTTTTTAAAACCAGCATTTTTGTATTCGTGATAAAAATTTGCCCCATCTTTATGAATTTGCCAATGCATTAAAAGTTCATTTTTATCACTCATTTGCAAACGATACATTCCAAGATTATTTTGAGTTTTATCTAAATTTTGCGTATAAACTTGCCCCATGGTGATAAATTTACCCGCATCATCTTCCCAAGTTCTAAGCACTGGAAGTTCTTCAAGAGAGTTTAAAATTTCATAATCATACAAGGCTTTATTTTTTTTCAGTCTTTTAGGAGGAACATTTTTAAAACTTAACAAATTCATAAAAAAATCCATTTTTGCTTTAAAACTCGTAGGAATATGAAGCTTGGTGAGTTTTGAAATTTCTTCAGCCACCTCTTCATAATCACGCCCAAAAGCTAAATTTAAAGCCTTTTCATTGCAAAAAGTATTCATCAAAACAGGAAATTTATATTGTTTATTTAATTTTTTATCTATAGGATTTTTAAACAATAAAGCCTTACCTTTTTCTCCTTTTTTAGCTTCTATATAGGCTAAATGAGCGATTTCAAGATCTACATCTACAGGCTCTTCAATTACCCTTAAAAGATCATTTTCTTTTAAAATTTGAATAAATTCTTTCATAGCATGCTCTCAGCTTTTTTTAAAAGTTCTTTAGCACCTTTAGCAATAAACTCCTTAGCCAAACTCTCTCCAAAACCTTTAAAATCATCTTTTTTAATCATTCTTTTATCTTTTAAAATTTCTCTTCCATCGGGTAGTCCAAGCACTGCACGCACACAAATTTCATCTCCTAAAAGCTCTGCGTTAATACCTATAGGAACTTGACAACCCCCTTCTAAAGTAGCAATAAATTCTCTTTCAATGCTTGTTTCAATCAAAGCATTTTCATCATTTAAACATTTTAAAAGTTCTAAAATTTTTTCATCATTTATACTTTCTATACCTAAAGCTCCTTGAGAGGCTGCAGGGATTAGTTCATCCTTGCTAAATTCATAAACAAAATTCACTTGCTTATCTAAGTTTAAGCGTTTAATTCCCGCCATTGCCAAAATAATCGCATCAAAATCATTATTTTTTAATTTCTCTATACGAGAATTAACATTACCACGCAAAGAAATAATCTCTAAATCAGGTCTTAACAATAAAAGCTGCATTTTACGTCTAAGACTAGTAGTGCCTATTTTTGCACCTTTTGGCAAAGAAAGAAAATCTTTATAATTTTGACTTAGCATGGCATCATTACTTTGCTCTCTTTTACTTACCGCTGCCAAAACTAAACCTTGAGGAAAAAAACTGGGCACATCTTTTAAACTATGCACCGCCAAATGTGCTTCTTTTCTTAGCATACTTTCTTCAAGTTCTTTTGTAAAAAGTCCTTTGCCGCCAATTTTTGCCAAAGGAGAATCCAGCAAAACATCACCTTTTGTTTTAAAACCTTCTAAAAGCACTTCAATTTGATGTGTATTTTTTAAAATTTGGGCTATATGTTCACTTTGCCAAAGAGCTAATTGACTTTTTCTTGTTGCGATAATAAGCTTCATTTTCTATCCTCTATAATTTCAACATCAATGATTTCTTCATTAGAATTTTGATACTCTTGCTTAGTGTATTGATATTTTGATTTAGTCATTATTTTCAAAGCAATACCAAAGAAAAATACAAAAATTCCAAAAACGCTTGTAATAATCCCTGGAAAAACAAGTAAAAACCCTGCGATAACAAAAGAAAATTGTGTTAACATATCCTTTAAGCCACCCATTTGAAATTCAAGCATATTTTTCCAAAAAATTCCCAATAAAACCGCACCAAAAATCATACTCAAAAGTATGAAAAATAAAAAATTACCAAAACCAAAAAACACTATAAAAAGTATACTTGCAATAATTTCAAGTACAAATAAAGGGCTTAAACTTAATTTATAATTCATAACACTTTCTTTTTAAGAATTTCCATAAGTTCATCAGTTTTTATAAGCTCTTTTATCAAACCTTCTCTTTGGATAAGCTCTATTTCATTCTTTTCTAATCCTTTACCAATAACTAACGCATAAGGAAAACCCATAAGTTCAAAATCATTCATTTTAACCCCAAAACGCTCATTTCTATCATCAAGCAATACTTCTAATCCAAGATTGGTTAAATCCTCATAAAGCTTATTAGCAAATTCTAAAGCCTTTTCATCTTTGAGATTTGAAACAATAATTTCAAGCACAAAAGGAGCTAAAGTTTTATTCCAAATACATCCTTTTTCATCATGACTTGCTTCAATAGCTACAGCCAACAAGCGTGAAACACCTATGCCGTAACATCCCATATAAAAAGGTTGACTTTTGCCATTTTCATCTAAAAAATTTGCATTCATCGCTTTGGAATATTTTTGTCCTAGTTTAAAAATATGCCCTACTTCTATACCTTTGCTTTGTTTTAATTTTGCTCCACATTTAGCACAGCAATCCCCTTCTTTAACTTCAATCAAATCTTTAAAACGATCTTTGTTTAAATTTACAACATCAATGCCGATTAAATGATAATCTTTTTCATTCGCACCCATAATCATTTGTTTTTCGTTTTCAAGCTCAAAATCTATATAAAAATCTATATCTTTTAATCCCACAAAACCTATAAAACCAGCTACTAAACCAGCTTTTTCTAATTCTTCTTCGCTTGCATCGACTAGTTCAAGGGCATTGCAAGCATTTTGAGCCTTGATTTCTTGCAAATCATCACTTCCTCTTATAAAAAACACAACTAATTTGCTTTCATTTTCGTAAATAGCTTTTTTTACCACTGCTTTAATCGTATAAAAAGCATTGATTTTAAAAAATTGTGCTAAAGAATCTATAGTTTTAATATTTGGAGTGTGAAATTTACTTGCATAATTTGCTTCAGGACGCTCATCTTGACAAGTTTTTTTAGCTCTTTTTGCAGCTTCAACATTAGCTGCATAATCACAATTTTCACAAATTAAAATATCATCTTCCCCATTTTTTGCTAAAACCATAAATTCCTTAGAACCACTTCCACCAATAGCCCCACTATCAGCTTCAACTGCTCTAAAATCAAGTCCCATTCTTTGTAAAATTTGAGAATAAGTTTTATACATAAGCTCAAACTCACGCCCTAAATCTTCTTCATTAGCATGAAAACTGTATCCATCTTTCATTAAAAATTCACGACATCTTAAAAGCCCAAATCTAGGTCTTGCTTCATCACGAAATTTAAGTCCAATTTGATATAAATGCAAAGGAAGTTGTTTATAGCTTGTGATTTTGTTTTTTACCAAAGAAAGCATAGCTTCTTCATGTGTTGGACCTAAAACAAATTCATTTTCTTTTCTGTCTTTAAAACGCAGAAGTTCTTTTCCAAAAACATTATAACGCCCACTTTCTTGCCACAAACTTGCAGGAGTGATAAAACTAAGATTTACTTCTTGTGCTCCAGCCTTATCCATTTCTTCTTTAACTATATTTTTAATCTTGTCTAAAACTCTTTTTCCCAAAGGCAAGAAATTATAAAGTCCACTACCAATTTGTTCTACAAAACCTGCACGCGTTAAAAAAATATGACTAGGTAAACTCGCATCTTTTGGCGCTTCTTTTAAGCTTGGTGCATAAAATTTAGTAAATCTCATCATTATTCTCCATATCAAATTCACATTTATATTGATTTAAACCTTCAAGATTATTTTGCAAATCAAAAACATAACGCATAGCATTAATCACTGTATCGCTTTGCATTTTACCTTGTAAATGCTTCAAATTTACAGTAGGTGTGTGTAAAAAAGCCTTAAAAACTTGATGAATCAACTTTCTAGCCTCTTCTTTGTCGGATTTTTTCAAGTATCCTTTTTTTAACGCAATTTCAAGTTGTTTATCTGCATATTCTTTAGCTTGCAAGCGTATAGCTTTGATAATAGGCATCAAAGCCAAATCGTTTAAATATCTAAAAAATTCACTTGTTTCACGACCTATTATCCCATAAGCCATACGAGCTTCTTGTTCTCTTAGTGCTAAATTTTTTTGAACCACAATCTCAAGATCATCTACGGCAAAAACAGATATATTTTCATTTTCATTGATATCAATATCCCTTGGAACTGCAATATCAAAAAAATACCTTTTATAAGGAAGTTCTTCTATTAAAGCATTTGTAATAATAGCATTTGGTGCATTGGTAGCTGAGAAAAAAAACTCGTATTGATTTAAATATTTTTTTAAATTTTCTAAACTATCATATTCGCTTAAAACACCAAGTCTCTCGCACAAATCTTTGGCTTTTTGTAAATCACGATTTAAAATAATCACTTTAGCACCCGCAGCAATTAAATGTTTTGCTGCAAGTTCCCCCATCTCTCCAGCTCCAATAACAACAGCTTTTTTCTGTGTTAAATCTGCAAGTTCTTTTGCTTTTGCCACAGCAACACTGGACACAGAAATAGGATTTTTAGAAATTTGAGTTTCATTGCGTACCTTAGCAGCACATTTAAAAGCACTATGTACTGCTCGTGAAAGGTGCACTCCGCAAAAATTATTTTTTACGGCAAAAGCAAAGGCATCTTTTAATTGTCCTGCTATCTGAGTTTCTCCAACCACCAAACTATCCAAAGAACTTGCTACGGAAAAAAGATGATGGATTGCTCCACTATCTTCAAAAATATCAGCTTTTTCAAGTAAAATATCTTTATCCACATCACAAAGCAAAGCCAAAGATTTAACAATAAACTCCGCACAGGCCATTTTTACAAAAGCAACAATTTCAACACGATTGCAAGTACTTATAACCAAACATTCTTCAATATTTTCATGAGTGCTAATGATTTTTAAAAACTCACTTTTTTTAGCTTCATTGGAAAAGCTTAACTTTTCCCTTAAGGCAATATCTGTATTTTTATGAGTAAAAGATATACAATAATACATTAAAATTCCCTATCTATCATAGCTTTAATAATATCATTAAGCTTGTTATTATCATATTTTTCAATCGCTTTACTAGCCTTTTTTGCATAAGTTTTAGCTTCTAAAATAGCTTTTTCCAAAGCTTTTTGTTCTTCAAATTTAGTTTTTAGCCACTCTTTTTCATTTTTATTTAAATCTTTTTTAAATAAAGTCTGCAAATATATCCTATCTTGTTCTTGTAAATTTTCATAAAGATAAATATAAGGTAAGGTAGTCTTACCCTCTTTAAAATCATTCATAGCAGGTTTTCCAAGAATTTTTTCATCACTCTTAATATCTAAAATATCATCAATCATCTGAAAAGCGAGTCCTAAATTTTTTCCATATTCTGCAAAATCTTTTTCATATAATCCAGCCAAAATAGCTCCGCATCTCGCACTTGCTTCGATCAAAACAGCTGTTTTATTATAGATCATTTTCAAATAAGCTTCTTTATTGATATTAAATTTCTCTCCCAAATCAACATCCATAAGTTCGCCTATAGCAAGCTTTACAACAGCATCTGAAATAATACTTGCAAATCTAGTATCCATTTTGCTTAATTCATAAAAGGCTTTTGAATACAAAATATCGCCCAACATAAGAGCATTTTTTGTGCCAAATTCAGCATTAACAGATCTTGCTCCACGCCTTAATTCACTCTCATCGATAATATCATCATGCAACAAACTAGCAAGATGTATCAATTCTATAGCTGCGCAAATTTTAAAAGCAATCTCACTCTCATCTGCGATAGCTAATAATAATTTAGAGCGTAATTTCTTTCCTGATTTTACATTTGAAAGCATATTTAAAATAGGTTCATAGCCAAGTTCTTGTAAAAACTGTTTTATTAATTCATCTATTTTTTGCACTATCTTTTCCTTGTTAATTGCTATTATTATTTTCTTTGTTTGTTAATGGTTTTACCTGAGGTTCGTTAAAATTAATCATAGGAACAACCTGATTGTTTTGCGGTGGATTTTGTAAAGCTTTTTTTCTCGGATCTAAAAATTCTACCATTAAACGAGATTCCTTATCTTCTATATAAACTGTAAAAGTTGCCAAACCTTTATTATAAGCACTAAATTCTAAAATCAGTCTTGCTCTATCAATATGTGGATTGGTATAATCAGGTATTAAAGTTTGAGTTACCCAATCTAAATTTCTTCTTAAACTCATCACAAATTGACGCGGATATTTGCGAAATTTCGAATGTACGATGATATTAGTATTATCAAACAAAGTCCAATAAAAATCAAAATTTTGCACCTTATCTTCATAGCCTATTTCTTTAATCTGCACACTAGCTCTCTCATCTTTTTTAAGTATAAATTTATAAGTATAATCAAAAGTTGGTTCAGATGCTAAAACATTGCTAAAAATAAAAAAAATACAAATTAAACAAGGGCTTATTTTAAACAATTTTAGCCTTCGTGTCCTAAAATTTTTGCGCCTAATTCTATATAAATATCATTTTGCCTTTCTTCTATAAAATCACCATTTTCTAATATGAAATTTTTTACATCCATTTCTGTTAAACCTTGTTTTTCTAAAAGTTCTACCATGGCAATATGATCAGCAAAAAATTCCTCAAAAACTTTTTCTAAGGCTCCTAAATTTCCATTTTGTATAATTTCTATAAATTTTTCTTTTGGAGTTTTATTAAACAATTCATCAAAAAAATCCATTAATTTTCCTTGAAAATATAAGTTTTTGATTATAAAATTTTAATCGTTAAAAGTAGCTAAATTAAAATAATTAAAATTTAAATTTTATTTGCAATATGTAAAATTTTAGAAGTTAAATTCCGCATGGTGCGGAATTTATTATGAATGTGGTTTTGCTTGAGTGGCGTATTTTACACCCAAATCAAAAGCTTTAGCATTTGCGTCACGAGTTTTTGCAGGAACCATATGAAGCATAGTTTCCTTTAAAACATCTAAATCTATACATTTGCTCATATAAGCAGCAATTGCAAGTGCTACAACTGATTGAGTAGCCACATTTCCTACCTCATCTTTAGCTATGGTAATAATAGGAATTTCAAAAATTTGCCATTTTTTATAATCTTCACTTTCAGGATGTACCAAATTTGGCTCTACAACTATGATGCCTCCTTCTTTTACACCGCCACGAAAACCTTTATAGCCCTTATCTGCAGTCGAAAGCATAAAGTCTATCTCCCCTTCTACAGCATAAGGAAATAAAATTTCTTTATCATCAATGATAATATCCACCTTAGTAGGGCCACCACGCACTTGTGAAGTATAAGTTGAAGCCTTAAAAGCTTGGCGACCTTCTTTAATGGCTGCTTCTGCTAAAATTTCTCCTGCGGTGATAACACCTTGTCCGCCTTCACCACCAAATCTTAATTGATATTTCATTTTAAAGCTCCTAAATCCACCATTCTTTTTTCTTTGGCTGCACGACGTACTTCTTCATAAGCGTGGCAGTATTCTGGCTGAGAATTATCTTCATGTAAAATTCCTGTTGGAAATTTATCTTTTCTTTCTTCAAAATCCATGCTTTCAAATTTAGCTTTATCCACAACGCGATTTTTAATCCAATCAAGCATAGCTACAGCTTCGCCCATTTTATTTTTTCTACCTAGATTGATATGACAATTTGAAAAAACATCTACAAAACTATAACCCTTATGCGCTAGAGCCTTATAAATTAAATTTTCAAGCTTATTAGCTTCAATCACATTACCCCTTGCCACAAAAGAAGCTCCTGCAGCTTTAGTTAATTCACACGCATCAAAATTAGGGTCAATATTTCCAAATTGAGCTGTTACTGTATAAAAACCTTTTGGAGTGGTTGGGCTTGTTTGTGAATTCGTAAGTCCATAGATAAAATTATTGATCACAATGTGGGTTAAATCAATATTTCTACGACAACCATGTATGGTATGATTTCCACCAATTGCCAAAGTATCCCCATCTCCACTTACTACAATAACATGTTTACTAGGATTGGCTAATTTAATACCTGTTGCATAGGCTATTGCCCTACCATGAGTTGTATGAACTGTATTGCAATTTACATAAGAACTCATTCTACCACTACAACCTATACCCGAAACAAGACAAACATCATCCATATTCCAACCAAGTTTTTCTATTGCACGGATAATACATTTTAAAACAACGCCATCACCACATCCCCAGCACCACTGAGTAGGCATTTTATCTACTCTTAGATATTCATCATAATTAAAAGCCATTTATATATTCTCCTTTACCTTAGCAATAATTTCACTTGGAGTGATAGGACGACCATTTGCACGGTGCAAGCTAATAAAATCGCGACGCGAAGTTACTCTTTCAATCTCTTCAAGATATTGTCCCATATTAAGCTCGCTTACCATTACTTTTTTAAATTTGCTTACAACTTCAGCGATTTTTTTCTCAGCCACTGGATAAAGAGTAATTGGACGGAAAAGTCCCACTTTAATCCCTTGCTCTCTTAATCTTTGTATAGCTTCTTTTGCTGAACGACTTACGCTTCCATAAGCAATGATTAAAAATTCAGCATCATTAAGCATATACTCTTCATAAGCACAAATATCTTCTTGATTGTTTTTTATTTTACCTATGAGTCTTTCCATATTTTTTTTCACTATAACTCCATCTTCAGTTGGAAAACCTATATCTCCATGATGAAGTCCTGTAACATGATAACGATAACCTGTAAAGAAAGGATTTAAAGTTGCAGGCTCATTTTCTCCTGCTGCATAAGGTTTATAATCCTTTTTGTCTCCTTCAAATTTTTTACGGTTATACACTTTAATATCTTTTAAATCAGGTAAAACCGCTTTACCATTCATGTGCCCTACAGTTTCATCCATAAGTAAAAATACTGGAGTCATATATTTTTCAGCTAAATTAAACGCTCTAATGGTTTCTATATAAGCTTCTTCAAGACTTGCAGGAGCAATAGCAATGCTTGCAAAATCCCCATGAGTTGGTGCTTTAGCTTGAAACAAATCTCCTTGTGCTACACGAGTTGGAAGACCTGTCGAAGGACCACCTCTCATAACATTTACAATCACAAGTGGAATTTCAGCAATAAATGCAAGTCCTATTTGCTCCGCTTTTAAAGAAATTCCTGGACCGCTACTTGCAGTCATGGATTTTACTCCACTCATTGCCGCACCAATAGCCACGCTAATACCTGAAATTTCATCTTCCATTTGTATAAAAGTTCCATCATTTGCAGGAAGCATATGGCTTAATTCATGAGCTATCTCACTACTAGGAGTAATAGGATAACCTCCAAAAAATTTACATCCACAATCAATCGCAGCTTTGGCGATTAAAACATTACCTGTTGCTATAACTTCTCTCATTATTTTTCCTATGCTAATTTTTTGTATTTGTTATTTTTTACGGCTACAGCTCTATCTTTAGCCTCAGCAGTAAGTTTGGCAAATTTAAATTCATCTCTTTTTGCCACCATAATAGCAAAATCAGGGCAATGTGTCTCACACTCAGTACAGCCTATACAGGATTCAGGGTGTACCACCTCTATCATTTGTCCCAAAACCGCATGCACATCATCACGCATAGCTAAAACCCCAGCGGGGCAATAGCTAACACAAATATTACATGCTTTACATCTATGCTCATCTACCCAAACAGGGGTATCTTTTGGAGCTGTCATACTCATGTTTTTCCTTTATCAACCTAATATTTTTTGAATTTCTTCACCAATTAAAGCCGGAGAATCCACCACATGAATTCCATAACTTTTCAAAGCTTCTTTTTTAGCTGCAGCGCTTTCATCAGCACTTCCTACTATGGCACCTGCATGTCCCATTCTTTTGCCTTTAGGAGCAGTTGCACCTGCAATGAATGCTACCACAGGTTTGCTAATATTTTCTTTAATAAATTTAGCCGCTTCCACTTCCAAACTACCACCAATTTCACCTATCATTACAATAGCTTTAGTTTCATCATCTTTTTGGAATTCACTTAAAAGTTCTTTATAAGCAAGACCTATGATAGGATCACCACCAATTCCTACTGCAGTAGAAATTCCATAACCACCTTGAACTACCTGATTAGCAGCTTCATAAGTTAAAGTTCCACTTTTTGAAATAAGCCCCACGCAACCTTTTTTAAAAATAAAACCTGGCATAATACCTAATTTGCATTCTTCAGAAGTGATAATACCTGGACAATTTGGTCCAATGATTTTCATACCCTTTTTATTGGCATATTGCTTAGCAAACATCATATCTTTTACAGGCGTATGCTCGGTGATTACAACTGCAAGCTTAATACCCGCATCAGCTGCTTCAATCACGCTATCACCCACAGCAAAAGCAGGTACAAAGATCAAGCTCACATCAGCCTTTGTTGCTTTAACCGCATCTACAACGGTATCAAAAACTGGTTTACCTAAATGAGTTTGTCCGCCTTTATGAGGGGTGACACCTCCAACTATATTTGTACCATAAGCCATGCATTGCTCAGCGTGAAAAGTTGCTTCTTTACCTGTAAAACCTTGAACTATTACTTTTGTATTTTTATTAACCAATATACTCATTTTCTATCCTTATCCTACTAAACTTTTTACAAGCTCTGCACCGTTTTTAAGATTGGTTGCTGCTTTGATATTTTTAAGATTTGAATTATCTAAAATTGTCTTTGCTTCTGCTGCGTTAGTGCCATCAAGACGCACTACAATTGGAATATTTACCTCAACATTCTTAGTAGCTTCTAAAATTCCATTTGCTATCCTATCACAACGAACAATACCACCAAAGATATTGATAAATATAACTTTTACATTCTTATCTCTTAAAATGATTTCAAAAGCCTTTGCAACAGTTTCAGGAGAAGCTCCCCCGCCTACATCTAAGAAATTTGCAGGTTTTGCACCACTATAATTAATAATATCCATAGTTGCCATTGCTAGACCCGCACCATTTACCATACAAGCTACATCTCCATCTAATTTCACATAGCTTAAGCCAAATTCAGCCGCTTCTCTTTCAGCAGGATTTTCTTCAGTAATATCTCTAAGTTCAGCAATTTCAGGATGACGATAAAGCGCACTATCATCAAAACTGCATTTTGCATCAAGGGCATAAAAATCCCCTTCTGCAGTTTTAATTAAAGGATTGATTTCAAGCATATTCATATCTTTATCCATGTAAAGCTTATAAAGTTTAGCTATCATAGAAATAAGTTTTTTGCCTTCATCTTTATCAAGTCCTAAAACTCTCGCTACTTCAAGTCCATGAAACATTTTAAAACCAATTTGTGGATCAATGCCTACTTTTGCAATTTTTTCAGGACTTTCTTTGGCTACTTTTTCTATATCCATCCCTCCTTCACTTGAAGCGATAATGGTAATTTGCTCTGCCATTCTATTAAATAAAATAGCCAAATAATACTCTTTTACTATATTAGCGCCACTTTCTATATAAAGTTTTTGCACGAGCTTACCTTCAGGTCCTGTTTGATGAGTTACTAAATTCATTCCTAAAATTTTACTTGCATAATCTTTTACCTCATCTAAATTTTTAGCGATTTTAACACCACCACCAAGACCACGGCCTCCTGCATGAATTTGAGCTTTAACCGCCCAAACACTACCGCCTAATTCTTTAGCATTAGCCACAGCTTCATCTACGCTAAATGCAACTTTTCCCTTTAAGGTAGGGATACCATTATCCGCAAAAATTGCTTTTGCTTGATACTCATGTATGTTCATTTATTCTCCTTTATATTGATATTTGATTAAAGATTTTTCCAATTTGTCTTTTTCTTGTGAACTAAGATCTAATCTCATCATTTCAATCACACCTTCAAGTCCTAATCTTGCCATAACTCCCAAGGCTTTGTTTTGCACTCCAAATTCTCCATGTAAAATCACACTCATGGGTAAAAACTCGCCACTTCTTATGGACTCAAGCATTCTTATGCAAGCACTAGCAGGGGCTAAATAAGCTGAAGTTTTAAGATGTTTGATTACTTTAGCTCCACCTGTTTTAACTTCATTTTCCAAATCATCAAATTCTTCTTCATTTAAAAATTCGCTTATATTTTTATTTTTAACACTTGCGTAAGATTTTACCAAAACCATATCATCATTATGAAAACCAATAAGTCTTGTATCCACGCTTGACATTTTGACATTAAGTTTTTTGGCAAGCTCATACTTAAATCTTGCATTGTCTAAAACTCCCGCCATGGCTATAATTTTCTTTGATGAAAAAATTCCGCTTTCATAAAGAGTATTAAGTAGAAAATCCACAGGATTAGTTAAAATAATAAAAAGCGGATCTTCTGTAAAATCTTTAATTTTTTTAGCGCAATCAAGCATAATGCTTGTATTCAACTGAAGCAATTCTTCTCTACTTTGCCCATCTTTTCTAGCAAAACCTGCACTAAAAAGCACTATATCTGAATTTTTGGTATGAGTATAATCTTTAGTGCAAAGTAAATCTATATTTAAATTTAAAGCAGCTATGCTTTGAGTAAGTTCTAGTTCTTTTGCATAAAGTAAATCCTCATTGATATCTACTAAAACAATTTCATTTGCTATTTCTCTTAAAATCAAAGCATAAGCTACGCTTGAGCCCACATTACCAGCCCCTATAACAGTAATTTTCATCTTTGTCCTATTTTTTCTAAAATAGCGTTAAAAGTTGCACTTGGACGCATGATTTTATTTGCTTTTTCATCATCAAATTTATAATATCCACCCAAATCCACTTTCACACCTTGTGCATCATTAAATTCGGCTCTGATTTTTTCTTCATTAGAAGAAAGCTCTAGGGCAATATCTTTAAAAAAGCTTTGAAGCTCCATATCACTTGCTTGTCTTGCTAAATGATTTGCAAAATACATTGCTAAGTAAAAATGACTTGTTCTATTGTCATCTTCTTTAACTTTTCTTGATGGAGCTTTATTATTTTCAAGCCATTCGCCTATAGCCTCATCAAGACATTCTGCTAAAACCTTAGCTTTATGATGACTACACTTATTTGCATAAAATTCCAAACTTGCTTGCAAAGCCAAAAATTCACCCAAACTATCCCAACGCAGATGATTTTCTTCGACTAATTGTTCTACTTGTTTAGGTGCTGAACCCCCTGCTCCTGTTTCAAACATAGCTCCACCCTTTAACATAGGCACAACAGAAAGCATTTTTGCACTTGTTCCAAGCTCTAAAATAGGAAAAAGATCGGTTAAATAATCCCTTAAAACATTACCCGTGATAGAAATAACATCTTTACCTTCTCGGATTAACTCTAAACTTCTTAAACAAGCTTCTTTTGGAGCTAAAATGGCTATATTTCTACCCTTTTCTTTTAAACGATTTTGTACCAAAGTTATCATGATTTTATTACTAGCTCTTTTGCTATCTAACCAAAAAATAGCTTCGACTCCACTAAGTTCTGATCTTTCTATACCTAAATCAATCCAATTTAGCACCGCATCAAATTTAGCCTGATTAACTCTATAAATATCACCTTTTCTAACCTTATGTTCTAATAAAACTTTACCGTTAGAAACTATTTTAAAAGCTCCTTCTTCTTTAGCCACAAAGGTTTTATCGTGCGAGCCATATTCTTGGGCCTTTTTAGCCATTAAACCTACATTAGATACACTGCCAAGTTTTGAAGGATTTAAAGTACCATTTTTATGCAAATCTTCAATAACTGCTTCATAAATAGTTGCGTAAGTTTGATCAGGAATTACGGCATTTGTGTCCTTTTCCTTACCTTCCTTATCCCACAATCTTGCGCCATTTTTAAGCATTGCAGGCATAGAAGCATCAACAATAACATCGCTTGGAATATGAAGATTTGTAATGCCTTTATCTGAATTTACCATAGAAATATCTGCAGATTTAGCTAAAATTTCATTGTATTTTTTTAAAATTTCATCTTTTTTACTTGAATTTTCGATCTTACTTAAAAGCTCACTTAAACCATTATTTGGATTAATACCTAATTTTTCAAATTCATCTTGAAATTCGATAAATAATTCTTTAAAAAATACTTTTACCGCATAACCAAAAAGTATAGGATCACTTACTTTCATCATTGTAGCTTTTAAATGCAAAGAAAAAAGCACATCATCATCTTTGCTTGCTTTAATTTCTTTTGCATAAAATTCCTGAAGTTTTTGCACATCCATAAAAGTAGCGTCTAAAATTTCATTTTTTTCAAGTTTTAAGTCCTCTTTTAAAATTTCATTTTTACCATCAATACTTGTAAATTCTATATTAGCCACACAATCTTGATCGATTAAAACCGCTTTTTCATTAGAGAAAAAATCCCCTTCTTTCATGTAAGAAACACGAGTTTTTGAGTTTGGATTAAACTCAACCGCACGATAAGGATTGTTTTTTGCATAGTCTTTTACTGCTTTTGTTGAACGACGATCTGAATTTCCTTGTCTTAATACAGGATTAACCGCTGAACCTAAAACTTTTTGATATTTTGTTTTAATTTGCAATTCTTCATTATTTTTTGGCTCATCTGGGTAATTTGGTAACATATAACCCTTAACTTGCAATTCTTTAATCGCCGCCTTAAGCTGAGGAATAGAAGCTGAAATATTTGGGGTTTTAATAAGATTTGCATCCGATCTTTTGACAAGCTCGCCTAAAAGCCCTAAAGCATCTTCACATCTTTGTTCCTCTTTTAAATACTCACTAAAAGTAGCTAAAATCCTTCCAGATAAAGAAATATCCGAGGTTTTTACTTCTATATGCGCTCTACTTAAAAAAGCTTTCACTATAGGCAAAAACGAATAAGTCGCAAGAGCTGGGGACTCATCTGTTAAGGTATAAGTAATTTGCATTTTTAGTCCTTTAAAAACTTATTTTTATTTTCATTTTTAAGTATATTACAAATAAAAAAAAATGCAAGAGTAAGTTTAAAGTTTGTTTTAGTTTTCAAACAAACTTTAAATATTTTTAATTAAGCAAATTAGCAGGAAGTTGTATGATATTTTTAATAAGATTAAAAGGGGTTTTTAGGGTATCTGTTAAAATTTCGGTATGAAATTTAGGGTCATCTATACTTCCATCTATTTTTAAGTTTGTGCTAATTTCTTGATTTTTACCTAAAATTACATAATTTAAAATTGGAACCTTGGATATAGCTTCTGAAGCTGATTTTAAAGTTTTAAGCTCTAAACTAAAATCCACTGTATTTAATCTTAAATTTGCTGATCCTAAACCATATATATCTACACTATCGCCATTTAAATTAATAGCTGAAACACTTAAAAGATCTTTTTTCCTATTAAAAATAATCTTTCCATCATGCAAGCTTAAACCTTTTTGATTAAAAGTTGGAGATTTAAACATCAATAAACTTGGTACAGTATCAATAAAGGAAATAAGCTGATTTACACCTTTTAAATCCTTCACATAAGTGTTTTTAAAATCGATCTGTCCGTCAAAATACTCCAATCCACTTCCTTTTATACTTAAGTTAAACACTCCATCTTGAACAGCTTGTTTTTGTAAAAACTCATTTAAATAATTATCATCAATATTGCTAACGTTTAAATTTAAATCATTAGAAGAATAATAAAGATCAAATTTTGCATTTCCTCTAGAACCTTTAAGATCCAAAGCATTGCCTTTTAAATCAGCCTCTACCCTATCAAAAGCCAAAGTTTTATTAGAATCTGGCAAAATTAAAGCTACATTTGCTCCACCAAAACTAATATTTTGGGTATTAGTAGAAATATCAAATGTTGAATTTGAAGAGTTGGAATCTTTTCTATAAATATAACTTAAATTTTTCAAATGAATTTCTTTATTATCAGAACTTATTTTAGCACTTGCTGTATCACTTTGAGTATGAATTTCTATAATGCCTTTATTTTTTACAATATCAAAGCTATCATTTTCATAAGGAGTTTGACCGTTGATAAGTAAATTATTTTTAAAATAAGCATCATTAACGCTTGCATTAAAATCTTCGAAATTTAAAGTTTTATAATAAACATTTTTAGCATCGATAAACCCAAACTTTTTAAGCAATGGAGAAAATGAAAATAAAATCTTAGGATTACTAAGATTAGCCTCAAGTCCATCTTTAAAATTTAAAATCAAATTCCACTGAGGAATGCTAATGTTAACATTTTGCGAATAATCTAATTTTACTTCTACATTTTGATTTTTTAAATCTAAAAGCTCCCCATTGTCAAAATAAAGCCTTGAAATCTGAGTATTGAAATTTCCTTGCTGTTTTTGCAAGTCAAATTTAGCATTAAAATCAGCTTTTAAAAAGCCATTTTCAACACTAGCATTTTCTATATTTAAATTATTTTGATTTAATTTGACAAATGCTTTTGCAATATTAAAATCAGCCAAAGAAATACTAGCATTCTCTAAAGCTAAAATACCACTATAAAAAATTTCACCCTTATCATGAAAATCAATTTTAAGCTCTAAATCACTTTTAATTTTTCCGCTTTTTTGATAAAAAGGTAATGAAAAATGATAATCTTCCAAAGCTTTAGCAAGTTTTTCGTCAAATTTTAGATTATTAGACTTAATACGCAAATAAATCCCAGCTTTTTTTTCATCAAATAAATCATATAGATAAACCTTACTAGAACTTAAATCAGCACCATTATAGAAAGCTTTATTAAAGACAAAATCAAGCTTTTGTTTGTTTAAATTTAAATCGAGTTTTGGAATTTCAATAGCATTCATTTTATCATCCAAACGAACTTTGACATTATTAACATAACCTGATGCGCTAATATTGTCTAAATAATAATTATTTTTAGTAAAATCTATAAAGCCCTGCAAATAATCTAAATGATAAAATTCTCCCTTAGCCCTATATGCCATCCAAAGATTTAAACTCTGTGGAAGTTCTATTCTTTTATTAACTCTTTTAAAAATTTCCGTAATATTTCTAATATTTAAATCTTCTATTTTATAAGCTAAATTTTTATCTTTGTAAGAGATACTTGCGTTAAAGTCAAGCAATTCTCCAGTTGCTCTACCTTGAAAATAATAAAACTCGCTCTTAGTATTGATACTTAAATTTCCATCAATATTTAAATCATAATCTTTTAATAAAAGTTTTTTAATACCAGCTATAAGTTCTTTATTTTGACGCTGTAATGTTAATTTTAAAAACAATAAATCATTATCTATAAAAAATTCATTATCTTTAAATAAAATACGCACATGATTATCTTTTATATTTAAATTTTGTATATCAATCTCTTCAACAAAAGTATATAGATATTTTAAATTTTTTGTTATTTTTAAAATCTCTGTTGAAGCATTATCAGAAGAGTGAGTTTGTGATGAAATTTCGGAATTTTGAGTCTCATTTATAGTGATATTTTTTGCTCGTACAATTAATTTTTTATCTAATTTAATATATAATTGTTCTAATTTTAAAAAATCAAATTGGATACTAGAGATGACAATCCCATTTTTAAGCACTATAAACAAAGCTAATATAAGCACAACAAAAAATACAACAATATATAAAATTTTCTTTTTCATACGCAACTTCTTTTTGATATTTATTTTGGGGATTTTTTATTATCTAACTCAGCCTTTAAAAAGCAATTCTGTGGTATTTATTCCCCAAGGTTCAATTTCTCAAATTATAACATATTTAAAGCAAAATAAATATCAGATGAGTAGTATTGATAAATATATTTTATTTTTTTTAGGACACCCTCAATCAGGCTGGATCAACATAGGTACAAAAGATTTAAATAGAGCTGAATTTCTACATAAACTCACTATTGCTAAAGCAGCACTTCAAACCATTACTCTTATCCCAGGGGAAACAAGTGTAATCTTTTTAGAACAAGCAGCCAAACAACTTGGACTTGATAAAGATATACTTTTAAAAGAATTTCAAGCTCAAGCTCCTTATGATGAAGGAGTTTTTTTACCAGAAACTTATAAAATCCCAAAAGGCATTACAGAAAATCTACTCATTCAAATGCTTTTAAATCATGCTGAAATTTCCAATAAAAAAACTTCTGAGAAAATTTTTGGGGATTATAATCCAAAAAAATGGCACCAATATATCATCATCGCTTCTGTAATACAAAAAGAAGCTGCCAATGAAAATGAAATGCCTATAGTTGCAAGCGTAATTTACAATCGACTTAAAAAAGGTATGAAGCTTCAAATGGATGGAACTTTAAATTATGGAATTTACTCCCATGTAAAAGTTACCCCACAAAGAATAAGACAAGATAATAGCTCTTATAATACCTATAAATTTACGGGATTGCCTAAAGAAGCGGTTTGTAATGTTTCTTTAGCTGCTATTCGTGCAGCTATTTTTCCTTTAAAAACAGATTATTTATATTTTGTGCGTGATAAAAATACTGGAGTTCATATTTTTAACACAAATATAGATGATCACAATAAAGCTATAAATTTACAAAAAGGAAAATAATTTTGATATTTTTATACAAAATAATTAAATTGGAACAGTATTTGCTTGCTAATATTAAAAATTATAAAAAGGATAAAAAATGATTAACCCATTTAAGTCAAAAGAACTAGTCACTGGTGCTTTAGCGGGTAGAAATCTAAGAAATCAACTCATCAATGCCAATCTTGCAAATGTTGATACTCCTTTTTATAAAGCAAGAGATATTGAATTTGAAACAGCTTTGGTAAATCGTGCAAATGAAATTTTTAAAAAAAATGATAATAAAGAATTGCAATTAGCCGTAACTGAAGAAGGACATCAAAAACCTTGGAAATTTCCAGATCCTAGTAAATCTACTATTTACTTAAGAGACGGACATTTAGCAAGAAATGATGCAAATACTGTTGATCTAGATGTAGAAACCACAGAAATGAGCAAAAATACAGTTATGATAACAGCTCTTGATGGAGTTTTAAGAAGACAAAGCAATATCTTTAGTTCTATACTTGACGCAAGCTCTAAATTAAGTTAAAGGTAAATTATGGCATACTTAAGTGATTTTGATATTAGTGGTTATGGTTTAAGTGCTCAACGTTTTAGAATGAATGTTATTAGCTCTAATATAGCTAATGCAAACACTACAAGAACAGCTGAGGGTGGGCCTTATAGAAGACGCGAAGTGATCTTTAAAGCAACAGATTTTGATAAGCTTTTAAATGAGCAAATTAACAAAGATAATAATTTTTTAAAATATGAAAATCCTTTAAATGATCCAAGTTCGCCAGAAGAAGCTAAACCTGCTATTCAAAGTGTTGTAGTGGATAAAGTGGTCAGAGATGACAAAGATTTTCGCATGAAGTATGATCCGAGCCATCCTGATGCAAATGCTGAAGGTTATGTAGCGTATCCAAATGTAAATCCTGTTATTGAAATGGCAGATTTGATTGAAGCTACAAGAGCTTATCAAGCCAATGTAAGTGCTTTTACAAGTGCAAAAACTATAGCTCAAAGTGCGATTGATTTATTAAGAGGATAATAAAAAATGAACAATATTAATGATTTAAGATTAAATAATAATATTTCAAATACCAACAAAAGTCAAAATTCCACAGGAATTGGTGATGAATTTGCCAAGATGCTTAAAAATGAAATCGATGATTTAAATAAAGCACAAGAAAGTGGAGAAGCTGCAATGACAGACATTGCCACAGGACAAGTAAAAGATTTACATCAAGCAGCTATAGCTATCACTAAAGCTGAAAGCAGTATGAAATTTATGCTAGAAGTAAGAAATAAAGCGATCAGTGCTTATAAAGAAATCACAAGAACTCAAATTTAAACCCTAATGCAAGAATATAAAAAAAATAGGGTTTCAAAAGTTGCCTTTGCCTACTGCATGGCACTTTTGTTTATGATTATTTTTATCAGCTCTACTTTTTTTCTTACATCAAAACGTCATATACCTAACACTGAAAAAGATCAATATGCTCTTGCTCTAAGAGGATCGATTATAACTAAAGATAATTTTACTATCACAAGTTCTAAACAAATTTATCGCGCTGAAATTGATCTTAGAAGTATCAACAAAGATAAATTTGATCTATTTTTAAAGCTTTTTCAAATTTATAGTGGGATAAGTAACGATCAAATAGCAGATATTAAAAAAAGAATGCAAAATCAAAAAAAACGCTCTTATAATTTTGTTCTTTTACAAAACTTAGATTCCAAGCAAGCAAGCTACCTTAAAGACCTTGCTAAAAAACTTTATATACAAGGCTTTTTCAAAGCTTTTACAAATAATTCTGGAAGAGTTGAAACAAGAGGATTAAATATCATCGAACATGAAGAAGATAGAATTTACATGTCAAAAGATTCTTTTACTCCTATTATCGGTTATACTAAAATGATATTAGATCCAGAAAGTGGAATTTTAAAAAATATAGGAGTTAAAGGTTTAGAAAAATACTACGATGAATGTCTAAGTCCTGTTCAAAATGAAAAAATTCAAGGACTTAAAGATATAGGTGGAAATATTATTTTAAATCTAAATTCACTACAACAAAAAAAGATCAATGGTTGTGATTTATATTTAAATCTTTCTTTAAAACTACAAAAAAGCATAGAAAAAGCCATAGATCAAAGAAATGAGGATTTAAAAGCCAATGAAATCATCGTTGGGGTAATGGAAAGCAAAACAGGAAGAATTTTAGCTTTAGCAAGCTCAAGGCGCTATGACCCGCAAAATCGTGGAAAAGATCTATCAGTTCTTAATGCAAGCGCTATAGAATACGGCTATGAAGCAGGTTCTGTTATCAAACCTTTTATCTTTACAACAGCCTTAAGACTTGGTAAAATAAAAATGGATGAAGTAATTAATACTTATGGCGGTTCTTATAAGCTAGGACGTTTCACCATCAAAGACGATCACAAAATGGACAAAATGACTATGGAGGAAGTTATAAGATATTCTTCAAATATAGGCATGATACAAATTGCTAAAAGACTTAACAATATAGAAATCGTATCAGGACTTAAAATATTTAAATTTGGCGAAAAAAGTGGTATTGACCTACCCTATGAACAAAAAGGAGAAATTCCAAATCCTAAGCGCTTAAGAGATATAGAAAAATCTGTTTTAAGTTATGGTTATGGACTTAAAACAACCTTTATACAACTCCTTGCGGCTTATAATGTTTTCAACAATGATGGGTTTTATATCACACCGCGTTTAGCTGAAAAATTCTATCAAAATGGACGCTTTACAAATCTTGATAATGATGTAAAAAAAGAAAAAATTCTTTCTAGCGAAGCTGCTAAAACGATGCAAAATGTTCTTATAAATGTTATAGAAAAAGGAACAGGAAAAAAAGCAATTACACAAGGTATTATTGCAGGAGGTAAAACAGGAACGGCAAGAATAGCCGAAAGACAAGGTTACACCTCAAATCGCTACAATGCATCCTTTTTTGGTTTTGCAAATGATTTAAATCACGCCTATACCATAGGAGTTCTCGTAAGACATCCTACTAAACCTTATAGTTATTATGCTGCACAAAGCGCTTTGCCTATGTTTAAAGATGTTGTTGATATTTTAATCAATGAAGAATTTCTAACGCCTATACAAGACAATAACCAAACTAGCACAAACAACTAGTTTGATATATCTTTAGAAAATATCACCTCAACAGCACCTATAAGTTCTTCAGCAATCTTAGCAGCAAAAGTTGTATCATTAAGTATTGAAATTCCTTCAGCTGTTGTGATTTTTCTTACCGAAATAAGATGTTCAACATTGCTCAAGGTTAAAGTATCGATTTCTTTTAAAATTTCTTTTCCTTTTTGAAGATTTTTAATAATCAAATAAAGCTTTTCACGATCTTCAACCACTCTAAGCTCTTCGATACTTCTTAAAAGCTCTCCTAAATTCGATCTAATTTTATTATACTCTAAAGCCAAAAATTCATTAGAAGAACTAGAATATTTCTTAATATTTGCTTGGATAATTTTTAAATTTTTAGTTGTTTCGGCTAAATTTTTAGCTGCCATCTTAAAGGTAAAAATTTTATGATTCTTTGCTTCATCGTTAATATAAACTTGTGCTTTAGTTGAAAAATCAATAATAGCTTCAAAAAGAACCTTTATCCTAGTTTGATACAAATAGTCCAAATCCACATTTTTACTAAACCACCTTTTATTTTCTAAAATTTCTTTAAAACTTTTATCACTTTGTATATCTTTACGACTAAAACCTATAGCATGAGCAACAATTGCATAGGTATTGTTATAAAGATGCTCGCTTTCTTTCCTTAAAGCTTCGATGGCTGTGTCGCTAAACTTAACCAAACTACTATCAAGATATAAAGGTTTGTCTTTATTCTTATCTTTAGGAGCTTTTACCAACTTATTTAAAAAAAGAACAATTTGAGGAGTAAAGAATGAAAAAAGCACAACACCAATTAAATTGAACAAAGTGTGAAATAATGCTACTTTCAAAGCTATATCTTCTATGTTTAATACAATGGATAAAAAATTAAGAAAATGTATAAAATAAGGAAAAATAAGCACTATTAAAAAAGCTATACCAAAATTAAAAATACAATTTGCAAACGCTAATTTCTTTCCTTCAATATTGGTACTTAAAGAAGCTAAAGCAGCCGTTACAACCCCTCCAACACTAGTACCTAAAGTTGCTGCTAAGGAATTTTCCAAACTGATTTGTCCAGCAAGTAAAGCAGCAACAATAATAGCCATTGTAGCTGTGCTTGATTGTATAACTCCTGTAAGCAAAGCACCCAATCCTAAAAAAACAAAAACTCCTTTAAAACCAGCAAAATCAAAGCGAGAAAGATCAATTATATGTTTAAAATTTTCAAAACCACTTTTAATATAATCCACACCCAAAAAGAAAAATCCTATACCAATAAAAATATTACCCAAACCCTTTAAAACACTATCTTTTTGAAAGAAAAATAATACTCCAATAATCAAAAGTGGGATAGCTAACATTGAAATTTTAATATTTGTCAAACCAACAATCAGCCAAGAACTTGCCGTATTTCCTAAATTTGCTCCAAAAATAATCCCTATGCCCGCACCTAAAGAAATAAGCCCTGCACTCAAAAAAGAAATCGTAATAATAGAAACTAAAGTTGAAGATTGCATAATTAAAGTACTTAAAGTACCAAAAAGTATACTTTTTATCTTTGTATCAGTTGACTTTGCTAAAATTTTTTCAAGCAAACCACCACTAAAAGCTTTAAAACCTATACCTAAATTAGTCATTCCAATAAGAAGTATTGCCACTCCTGCTAAAAGATTGGCAAGCCCATCATAACGAATTAAAATAAAAATCAGAACTAAAGTAAAAATGCTCCATGAAATAAATTTAAAATATTTTAAAGAATTTCTTTCCTCTTGCAATGCCTAACCTTTTAGTTTTTCAAATTCATTCATCAGAAATTCTCTTAAATTTTCAGCTTCTTCTTCCCCTTTTTCTAGATACTCAAGCAATAAATTTTCTAATTCTTTTAAAAAAGAAAAAAGTTCGTTTTGCCAAATACTATCGTTTTTATTACTCAAATTCATGGTTTGTATGAAAGTCAGCTCCCTGCTTAAATCCCCAAGTTTTTCTAAAAATTCATCTTTTTGATAAGAAATTTTTAATGCTAAATTAGTATTTTGGATATTTTCTTTAAATTCTCTGATTTTTTCATCGATTAAATCACAAAATTTCGGATAAATATCCATTTTAATAGGCTCTAAAAGAGTTCGCTCATCTATATTTAAAGTAAGCTTTTTAACAGCAAAATAAAGAGCTAAAAAAGACAAAGCTGCTATGAGTAAATAAATTCCTAGCATTAATAACCCTTAAGGGCTAGCATGCCGCCATCTAAATTAATGCTTTCAAGTCCCAATTTTTCGGCTATAAATTCAGCTGCAACCATGCTTCTATGACCACTACGACAAATAAAAGCAAGTTTTTTATTTTCATCTCTTTTACTTTGAAATTCATCTAAAAATTTAGCATTTAAAAGCCCTTTATTATCATATAAAGCCACACATTGCGCATTAGGTAAAATACCTTCTTCCCATTCTAAAGGAGTGCGCACATCAAAAATTTGATATGCGTTTAAATCTTGCTTTGTCCAAAGACTTGCAGGGATATTCTCTATCATGAAAAAGCCTTGTTGATGATTTTTGTAAGGCTTGCATTAAATTCAGCAGGATTATCCACGCCCATACCTTCGCTTAGTTTTGCCATATTTAAAACTAGGGTTGCTATATCTGCGCTAAAAGTTTCGTTGTTTTTAAGACCTGTAAAAATAGCGTGTTTTGGATTGATTTCTAAAATAGGTTTGAAATTTTGCTCTTGACCCATTTGTTTTAAGAGTTGCTGCATAGCAAAATCAGGTTTATTTTTATCATAAACTATACAACTTGGGCTATCTTTTAAACGACTGGTTAGTCTTACATCTTCAACTTGATCTTTTAGAAGTTCTTTAAATTTAGCTACAAGTGGAGCAAAAGTATTTTTTTCTTCATCACTTAGTTCATTTTTATCTTCTACTTGATTGATGGCTACAAATTTCAAACCTTCAAATTCTAGCATAGGAGTTACTAAAGAATCAATCTCATCGTCCATGAGTAAAACTTCTATATTTTTTTGTTTATACTCTTCAAGCAAAGGAGAGGTTCTTAATAAACTTTCATTATTTCCTGCTATATAAAAAATTTCCTTTTGTTCGCCTTGAAGGTCATTTTTATACTCCTCTAAAGAGCGTAAATTTTCACCTTTAGTGCTTTTATAAAGCATGAGTTTTAAAAGACCGTCTTTTTCTCCACCAAAACCATAAAGTCCTTCTTTTAATACCTTGCCAAAGGTTTTAAAGAAAGATAAGTATTTTTCTTTATCATTGTTTTTTAGTTTTTCAAGTTCACCTAAAATCTTTTTAACGCTAGCTTCTTTAACACCTTTTAAAATTTGATTTTCTTGTAAAATTTCACGGCTTACATTAAGCGGCAAATCTTCTACATCGATAATCCCACGCACAAAACGCAAATAAGTTGGTAAAAGTTCTTTATCGTCATCACTGATAAATACGCGTTTTACATAAAGTTTTAAGCCACTTTGATAATCCACACGGAATAAATCAAAAGGTGCATTTTGTGGTATGAAAAATAAAGAATTGTATTCTAATTTTCCTTCGCTTTTAGTGTGAAGATAAAGTAAAGGTTTGTTTGAATCATGAAAATTTTGCTCATAAAATCTTTCATAATCTTCTGCTTTAAGGCTTGATTTTTGCATTCTCCATAAAGCATTGGCTTTATTGATTTGAGAAATTTTAAGTTCAGTTTTCCCTTCTTCTTCGCCTTCTTTAGCAGGAGTAAATTCTTCTTTTTCCATGAAAATTGGAAATTGAATATGATTAGAATATTTTTCAATAATGCTTTCGATTTTATAAGTATTAGCAAACTCATCATCTTTTAAATATAAAGTAATGCTTGTTCCTTGTTCTTCTTTGTTTGCGTCATCAATCTCATAACCATTTGCATCAGAACTCCAAAGATAAGCTTTATCATCTAAAGCTTTTTTACTTAAAACTTCGATTTTACTAGCCACCATAAAAGCAGAATAAAAACCTACTCCGAATTGTCCTATGAGTTGAGAATCTTTTTTAGCATCACCGCTCAAATTTTCTAAAAAGCTTTTAGTACCGCTTTTTGCTATGGTTCCAAGGTTGTTGATAAGATCATCTTTATCCATACCTATACCATTATCACTAATGCTTAAAGTTTTTTTATCTTTGTCAATTTTGATTTCAATTTTAGGTTCGAATTTTAAGCTTTTATATTTATCATCACTTACACTCAAAAAATTAAGCTTATCTAAAGCGTCGCTTGCGTTTGAAATAAGTTCTCTTAAAAAAATTTCTTTATTAGAATATAAAGAGTGTATCATAAGCTGTAAAAGCTGATTTACTTCGGTTTGAAATTGCATTTTAATCTCCTTTGTAATTTTTTAAAGTGGTATTTTAGCAAAAAATACAAATTCTAAAGTAAATTTAAAGATTTATTTGAAAATTATAAAACCAAGCCATGCGGCAAATAAGCAAAGAAAGACATTTAAGATAATATTTAACGCAAAATGAAGATAATTTCCACTTTGCAAAAGAAGTAAATTTTGATAAGAAAAAGTAGAAAAAGTTGTAAAAGCTCCTAAAAAACCTGTACTTATAAAGCTTTTAAGCAAAGGAGATAAACCTTTATTTTGGGCATAAGAAAACAAAAGTCCTATGATAAAAGAACCCAAAACATTAACAAAAAGAGTTCCAAGGCTGATAGAATAAGGAAAAAATTTATTCACTAAATTTATAGAAAGCATTCTTAAGATTGCCCCTATAAATCCCCCAAAACCAACAACTAAAAGGGTATTTAGCAAAGCTTAGCTCTTTCTTGCTCGAGCAATTCTTGCATTTTTTTTCTGGTGTTTTCAAGCCATTTTTCATCATTTGTATCGACTAAATCCATACAAATGATTTTAAGTACTCCACTGCTTGCACTAAAACTTTTTGTGTCTAAAATTTTTGCAGAATCCACAATTAAAATAGGCTGAACTTTAAGATTTAATTTTTCACTTAAAATTTTTGCTCCACTTTGAAATTTAAGCATTTTTTCATTTTTAGATCTAGTTCCTTCTGGAAAAATAGCCAAAACCCTATCTTCGCTAATTCTTTCTTTTGCTTCTTTTAAAACTCGTACCAAATCACGCGGATTTTTTCTATCTATACAAAGAAGTTTTGGTTTTTTCATAGCGACTTTGAAAATAGGAATTTCTCCTAATTCTTTTTTGGCAATCCAGCATAAATTTTTAGGATATAATTCTTCTAAAGCAATGATATCTAAAGCACTTTGATGATTCATTAAAATCATCTGAGCTTGTGGATTAAAAGTACCAATGATTTCTTGTTTATAAGAGATGGTATATCTTTGAAATTTAGCCCAAATTTTGCGGATTTTCCAAAGTGTGTTTTGAGATTTTGTAAAGTAAAAACAAAAAACCACCAAAGCAACGCTTAAAACAAAAAAAATCCAAAAATAAAGAGCTTTAATTTTTTTGTAAATCATCTTTATTAACCCAACCTATTTTTCCATCAGAAAACAGTACTTTAATATAATTTTGTCTTTTGCCTAAAACTTCTACTTTTTCATCTGCATTTGCCGTATAAAAATAAGTTGAAGGCTCTGTAGGTAAAATTTTAGCCCTAGAACCAGCCTTGATAATTGCATTTTGAGTATTGGTATCCACAAGAAAACTAAGCGCAAAACAAACAACTGCCAAAGCCAGAATAATGTAATTTTTTCTCCATACAAATAAAGCTCCAAATAAAACCGCTAAAAACCATAAGGTATATTGTTTATAAATATTTAAGTCTTTATTTACAGGATTTAAATCACTCTGAGTGCTGATCTCATCGTCACTAATTTTTAGTTTTAAATTTATATTTTCAAGCTTTTTACTGTCCTTATTGAAATACGAAAATTCAAAATTTGTTTTACTTAATGGCAAAATAGCATAATAAAAAGCACTAGAAGCATTAAAATCCCCTTTTAAATTTTCAATGCCTTGCTTTTGAATTCCTTCTATAAAAAAGCTTTTAAGATTTGTATTGGTTGCGTTTAGTTCTACCATCATAATGATATTAGCATCATCAAAATAACTCGCTTTAACTTTTTTAATTTCCAAAGAACTTGCCACAAGGTGTGAAAAATCTTTATTGGATAAAGTATTTTCAAATTTGATAGGATTAAGATTGATATCAGCCTCTTGAAAAGCTTCATTATTTCTAAGAAGTTTGATAGAAATTTTACTCAAACTAGCATTTGAATTTTTAGCTTCAAACCATAAAGTTGTTTTATATTCGTTATTGATAAATTCCCATTTTGCATCTGGATTTAAAAAAGATAAATTAGTTTTTTCTACGCTTATGTTAAAATCAAATTTTGTATTTTCCGTAGTGCGAGCATAGATCGTAATAGGAAAAACTTCTCCAACATATACCCTACTTGGATATTCATCATTTGTAAGAACCAAACTCCCTTTAGCTATAAAAGGATCATCTACATTGCTTTCAAAGTCATTATTTTCATCGCTTGGCGGAATATTTTGATAAATTTTTTGTTCTTCTTGGGGTAATTTTTGTAATTCTTTTTGCATATTTTCATCTTGGCCGCTAAATACAGAAATTTCACCTCTGCCGAACAATACAACAACACTAAAAACTAAAGTTAATAAAATTTTCAAAATAAAAAGCCTTTAAGCATTTTCAAACCTAGATCATTACCTAGAACTTTTTCACAAGCACGCTCAGGATGTGGCATGAGTCCAAAGATTTTTTTGTTTTCATCACAAATTCCTGCGATATCAAATACAGAACCATTTGGATTTGACTCGTATTTTAGAGTAATAAGATCTTTATCTTGCAATTCTTTTAAAGTAGCCTCATCAGCGTAATAATTTCCCTCTCCATGGGCAATTGGCAAATTAATAATTTCATCTTTTTTGAAATTTTTCAAAAAGGCATTATCATTAGAAACTACTCTTAAATTTTGGTTTTTTGAGATAAAGCTAAGATTGTTGTTATGCTTCATTGCACCTTTTAAAAGACCGCTTTCAAGTAAAATTTGAAAACCATTGCAAATACCTAAGATATATCCTCCCTTTTTTGCATGATTAAAAACACCTTGCATAACAGGAGCAAGTTTTGCAATAGCTGCACATCTTAGATAATCTCCATAAGAAAATCCGCCTGGCAAAACAACTAAATCTGCATCAAATTCTTTTTCTTCATGCCAAACAATCTGCGTTTTTACTCCAAGTTTTTCAAAGGCATAAGCTGTATCAAATTCACAATTTGTCCCTGGAAATCTAATAATAGCAACTTTCATTTTACTCTTTCTCAATTACAAGCTCATAATCTTCAATGACGCTATTTACCAACAACTCTTCACACATTTTTTTTACTTGTTCTTTGGATAATTTTTCATCTTTCTCATCAAGAGAAATTTTGATTTGTTTTGCTATTTTTACTTCTTTTACGCTATTAAAATTTAAAGAATGCAAAGCTTTTTCCACCGCTTTGCCCTGTGGATCTAAAACCCCATTTTTTAAAGAAATATTTACAATAACTTCCATATTTTTCCTTAATTTAATATTCTTTTTAAAACTTCTTCATAAGCCATTTTTACATTACCTAGATCTTGACGAAATCTATCTTTGTCTAATTTTTCATTACTAAATTTATCCCAAAATCTACAACTATCAGGACTTATTTCATCAGCTAAAACAAGCTCATTATCTTTAGTTAAACCCAGTTCGATTTTAAAGTCAATCAGCCTTAAATTCTTATTGTCAAAAAATGGAGTTAAAATAGAGTTAATCTTTCTAGCTATATTTTTAATTTCACTAATTTGAGCTTCATTTTGCACTAAATTTAAAATCAAACAATGCTCATCATTGATAAAAGGATCGCCTAAGGCATCATCTTTAAGACAAAATTCCACCAAAGCAAAAGGTAGTACAGTGCCATCTTTAATGCCCAGTCTTTTTGTAAGAGAACCTGTTGCAACATTGCGTACTATAACTTCAATAGGAACAATTTTACATTTTTTAACCACTTGTTCTGTATCGCTTATAGTTTCTACCAAATGGGTTTTAATCCCATTTTTTTCAAGCAAATGAAAAATTTCGGTACTGATTTTACAGTTTAATGCGCCTTTTCCACTTTCATTGCCTCTTTTTTCTGCATTAAAAGCAGTTAAATCATCTTTAAACTCACTAATTAGTAAATTTTCATCATCAGTTTTGAAAAGTTTTTTACCTTTTCCTTCGTAGAGCATTTCTTTTTTTGTCATTTTATTGTCCTTGTTTGATATTTAAAATTTTAATAGTATCAATAGCTGATTTTAACTGTGCGTCATCATTGATTTGTTTTTGACTGATTAGATTTTTATTGTCTTTATTTTCTTGTTTATCTTCTTTTTTATTTTTATCTATTTTTTCAAGCTCACTTTCTAAATGTTGTTTTAAGTCGCTTTCTTTTATAGAAAAACCATCTTCTTGAGTATTTACTTTACCTGGAAAAACTTCAATATCAGGTTTTACACCCACTGCTTGAATAGTACGGCCGCTTGGAAGATAATATCTTGCAATAGTAAGCCTTAAAGCTTCAGTTTTATTAATAGGTATGATTTGTTGAACACTACCTTTTCCAAAAGTATTTTCACCCACAATAACACCGCGTTTAAGATCTTGCAAAGCTCCACTTACGATTTCACTTGCACTAGCACTTCCACCATTTACAAGCACAACCAAAGAAGCATTAGAAATTTTGTTTTTAGGATCGGCTTTATATTCTTGATTTTCACTTGCGATGCGTCCTTTTTGAGAAACAATAACACCTTTATCTACAAATAAATTTACAAGTCCTATAGCTTGATTTAAAAGTCCACCAGGATTATTTCTAAGATCTAAAATAACCCCTTTAACATTAGGATATTTTTTAAGTTCTTTACTTGCCACATCTACAACATTTTTATCAAAATTTGTAACTCTAAGATAAAGAATGTTTTCATTTTCTATCATTTTTGTATAAACACTTTCTATCTTAATAATTTCTCTTGTAAGCGTAACATCAAAAGGTTTTGTTGCACCTTTTCTAAAGATGGTTAAAGTGATTTGAGTTTTTGGCTTACCACGCATTTTATCCACAGCATCATTGAGATTAATTCCCAAAGTGGCCTCATCATTAATTTTTAAAATAATATCTCCTGATTTTATCCCTGCTTTATCTGCTGGTGTTCCTTCTATAGGAGAAACAACTGTTAAAGCACCATCTTTCATACCTACGGTTATACCAAGGCCACCAAATTCACCATTGGTTTGAATTTTCATATCATTAAAATCTTTTTCATTTAAAAAAGAAGAATGCGCATCAAGATTGCTTAAAAGCCCTGATAAAGATTTATCCACCAAATCGCTGATATTTTGATCATCCACATAATATTGCTCTACTATGGCAAGAGTTTTTGTAAGCTTATCTAAAGCTTCTAGGCGTTTTTGAACCTGCTCTTCTTTTTGATCAACTTTAGCTTGTAAATGACTCGTTAAAAATAGACATAAAATAAAAGTAGTGGCAAAGCCTGCAAGACCTGCAAAAAATCGTTTTGTTTTCAAAATAAGCTCCATTATTGAGTTTTAGTTTAAAGAGTAAATTTTAATAAAAATTGCTTAAAACTTCGTAAATAAATTTAAATTCTTAAAAATATGTTAAAATAGACTAAAAATTCCAAAAAGAAAGTTAATACAATGTGCCAAGAAAAACATACTCATACACATTCTCAAAAACATCTTAAAGCAGTTTGCAATCGTCTAAGTAGAACCATAGGGCATTTAAGCGCTATTAAAAGAATGGTTGAAAATGACAAAGACTGTAGTGAAATTTTAATCCAGCTTGCTGCTGTAAAAGCCGAAGTTAACAATACTGCAAAAGTAGTTTTAAAAGAACATTTAGCTCATTGTATGGTACATGCTGTAGAAGAAAATGATATTCAAAGTATAGAAGAATTAAACAAGGCTATAGATATGTTTATGAAATAATCTAAAATTAGTTATTTGTCCTATTATTTAAAAAATTTTACTCAATTAACTTGACATTATATGACTAAAGTTATATAATAGCAAGTATATAAACTAAATAAAGGATAAAACATGGCAAATATACAAGATTTTTTAACTGATAATATGCTTTCAAACCTTGAAAGTGCAGCATCTTTAGCTATACATTCTAAAAATAATGAAGTTGTACCTTTACATCTTTTATGGGCTTTAAGCGTAGATAATGCAAGTATTTTAAATCAAATTTTAAATAAATTAAATATTTCTAAAGAAGCTTTAGAACTTGAAATTAAAAGCAGAATTTCAAAACTTGCAATGAGTTCAAATGTAAACCGTGAAAATATACGCTTTTCCAATGAACTTATAAATTCATTAGAAAATGCTAAAGGATTAATGAGTGCTAATGGAGATAGTTATTTAAGTGTGGATACTTGGCTTATAAGTGAAAGTCAAAAAAGTCCTATTAAAGAAATTTTGGCGCAATTTTTAGATTTAAGAGAATTTCAAAAAGAGCTTGAAAGTCTAAGAGCGGGACGCAAAATAGATAGCAAAACAAGCGATGAAACCTTAGACAGCTTAAATAAATTTGGTATAGATTTAACCTTAAAAGCAAGCGAAGGTAAACTTGATCCTGTTATAGGCAGAGAAGAAGAAATCGAACGTTTAATGCAAATTTTAATACGCAAAACCAAAAATAACCCTATACTTTTAGGTGAACCAGGCGTAGGAAAAACAGCTATAGTAGAAGCTTTAGCACAAAGAATTATTAAAAAAGATGTTCCAAAATCTTTGCAAAATAAAAAAGTTATCGCTCTTGATATGAGTGCTTTAATTGCAGGTGCAAAATACAGAGGAGAATTTGAAGATAGATTAAAAGCTGTGGTTAATGAAGTGATAAAAAGTGAAAATATCATTCTTTTTATCGATGAAATTCACACTATAGTAGGAGCTGGAGCGAGTGAAGGCAGTATGGATGCGGCAAATATTTTAAAACCCGCTCTTGCAAGAGGTGAACTCCATACTATAGGCGCAACTACTTTAAAAGAATATCGTAAATATTTTGAAAAAGATGCAGCCTTGCAACGCCGTTTTCAACCTGTAAATGTAGGTGAGCCAAGCGTTAATGAGGCTTTGGCTATGTTAAGGGGTATAAAAGAAAAGCTTGAAATTCATCATAATGTAACTATAAATGATAGCGCTTTAGTAGCTGCAGCTAAACTTTCAAAGCGTTATATAGCGGATCGTTTTTTACCTGATAAGGCCATTGATTTAATCGATGAAGCTGCAGCTGAACTGAAAATGCAAATTGAAAGCGAACCAAGTTCTTTAAGAAAAGTACGCAAAGATATAGAAACTTTAGAAGTTGAAAATGAAGCTTTAAAAATGGAAAATGATGAAAAAAATCAAAAAAGACTCGATGAAATCGCAAAAGAACTAGCCAATTTAAAAGAAAAACAAAATGCCCTAAATTCACAGTTTGAAAATGAAAAAAGTGTTTTTGATGGCATAAGTGCTAAGAAAAAAGAAATTGATCTGCTTAAAAATGAAGCTTCTTTGGCTAAAGCTAGAGGTGAATTTCAAAAAGCAGCCGAGCTAGAGTATGGAAAAATTCCAAGTCTTGAAAAAGAAGTAGAAATTTTAGAAGATAAATGGAAAAAAATGAGTGAAAATGGAGTTTTACTTAAAAATCAAGTGGATGAGGATTTGGTTGCTGGAATTTTAAGCAAATGGACGGGTATTAGCGTGCAAAAAATGCTAACTTCTGAAAAACAAAAATTCTTAGAAGTGGAAAAACATTTAAAAGAAAGTGTCATAGGACAAGATAAGGCCTTAAGTGCTTTAGCTAGAGCCATTAAACGTAACAAAGCAGGGCTTAATGCGGACAATAAACCTATAGGAAGCTTTTTATTTTTAGGGCCAACAGGGGTAGGAAAAACACAATCAGCTAAAGCTTTGGCAAAATTTTTATTTGATGATGAAAAAGCAATGATTCGCTTTGATATGAGTGAATTTATGGAAAAACATAGTGTTTCAAGACTCTTAGGTGCGCCTCCAGGATACATAGGACATGAAGAAGGTGGAGAGCTTACTGAAGCTGTACGAAGAAAACCTTATAGCGTGCTTTTGTTTGATGAAGTTGAAAAAGCACATAAAGATGTATTTAATGTGCTTTTAGGGATTTTAGATGATGGTAGAGCAACCGATAGCAAAGGTGTAACAGTGGATTTTAAAAATACCATTATTATTTTAACTTCTAATATTGCCTCAAGCGCTATTATGAATTTAAGCGGAAAAGAACAAGAAGATGCGGTAAAAAATGAGTTAAAAAATTTCTTTAAACCTGAGTTTTTAAACCGCTTAGATGATATTATCACCTTTAATCCACTTGGAAAAGATGAAGCTTATGAAATAGTTAAGCTTTTATTTAAAGATTTACAAATGAGCTTAGAAAACAAGGGGATAAAAGCAAGTTTAAGCGAAAATGCAGCTCTTTTAATCGCTAAAGATGGTTTTGACCCTGATTTTGGTGCTAGACCTTTAAGAAGAGCTATTTATGATCTTATAGAAGATAAATTAAGCGATATGATACTTGCCAATGAACTTCATGAAAATGATAGCATTATCATTGATGCAAAAGATGATGAAATAATCATCAAAAAAGCTTAATCATTTTGAAAGTAGATTTTTCTACTTTCAAAATATAATCTCGCTTTCATTAAATTTCATATTTGCTTTTGGTAATGGTGATTTGGTGGTATAATAAGCACTTTCTCCTTTATAATTTCCACGATAAACTCCATTAGGAATGCTAAATTTTCTAGTTGTATCAGGGAATTTTTCTATATATTGAGTTAAAAATTCTCTAAACACAGGAGCAGCTGTTCTAGCCCCACCTTCTGTATAACGCATAGGCTTGTTGTTATCATTTCCATACCAAATGATTGCTTCTATTTCAGGCGTAAGTCCACAAAACCAAGCATCAACACTTTTATTCGTTGTTCCTGTTTTTCCTGCTATTTCTATATCTTTTACTCTTGCATTGCGTCCTGTGCCTTTTTCAACAACATTTCTCATCATATCTAAAACCAGAAAACTTTGCACTTCATCGCTGACTTTACGCTCATTTGAGTTAAATTCCATGATGGTTTTACCGGTTTTATCCTGAACTTGTCTGATAATTTGAGGATCTTTAATCGTACCATAGTTCCCAAACATGGTATAAAATTTCGAATACTCCAAAGGAGAAATACCAAAACTTCCCAATACGATTGATAAATTAGGCGGTATATCTTTAAATCCAAATTCCATTAGTTTAGAGTAAAGAACATCAAGCCCCATATCAAGTGCGAGATTAATGGTAGCTAAATTTCTTGATCTTGTTAAAGCTTCTTTTAAGGTAATTAAACCTAAAAATTTACCCCCTTCATTTTTAGGTTTCCAATCCTCATTATTACCCGCTCCACCTTCAAAAATTCTAGAAATATCAGCAATTTCACTCATAGGCGAATATCCTAAATTAATCGCCACTTGATACACAAAAGGTTTAAAAGAGCTTCCAGGTTGACGCATACTTTGAGTAGCACGGTTATAATTACTTTTTTCATAATCAACCCCACCTACCAAAGCTAAAACATCGCCACTTTGATGATTTACCACGACCATAGCTCCGTTTAAAGTGCTTAAATTTGCATCTTTATCGCGTTTTACTATCTCATCATAACCAAATTTCAAAGCATTCTGCGCCATATTTTGAACATCTAAGTCTATATTTAAAATGATTTTATATCCACCTGTTTTTAAGTCTTTGATATTAGGGCTTAATTGTTTAATCACTTCATCTACAACATAAGGAGCAGCATTTTGAGTAAGCGTATCATCATAAACTTGCGGAATTTCTTTAATGGCTGTATCATAATCTGCTTTTGAAATCCAACCTAGATTATACATTCTTGAAATAACATTATTTGCTCTTGAGATGGAAAGATCTAAATGCTTTGTAGGATCATAACTGCTAGGTGCTTTTGGCATACCTACTAACATAGCAATCTCTTTAAGGCTTAATTCATTTAAATTTTTATGAAAATACCCCAAAGCTGCGGTTTTTACTCCATAATACCCATGTCCAAAAAAGATAAAATTTAAATACCTTTCTAAAATTTGCTCTTTAGTTAAAATGGTTTCCATCTTATAAGCAAGCAAAGCTTCGCGAATTTTACGCGTAATAGTTCTTTCTGGGGTTAATTCCGTATTTTTAATAAATTGCTGGGTAAGAGTGGAAGCTCCTTCCATGGTTTTTCCACCGCTTTTTATGATTTTTACAGCAGCTCTAAAAATGGCATCGATATTAACTCCATTATGTTCAAAAAAGCTTGTATCTTCTATAGCAACCAAAGCTTCTATAAGGCGTGGAGGAAGCTCTTCATAAGGAGCGTAAAAACGATGTTGTTCAAAAATATTAGCCACGAGCTTGCCATTTCTATCGTAAATTTGTGTTGTAAGAGGAGGTTTGTATTCTTTAAAAGTATAACCCTCAGTATCAGCACTTGTGAAAAGATAAGCCACATAAATAAATCCAGCTATAAACAAAAGAGTAAAAAATGAAAAAATATATTTTAATATTTTCATAAATAAGCCTTTAAAGTTTGGATATCAAGCCCTAAAGCAGTGCTTAGATTTCCTACTTGTTGGGTGATGAAATTTTGATGAAAACCCTCACACATAATACAACCCGCCTTGCCTTTATAAAGATCATTTTCTACATAATCTCTTAAAGCATTTTCATCAAAATTTTTAAAATAAAGCGTAGTTTTTGAAAGAGAAAAAACTCTTTTTTCAGGTTTTACAAGCAAAAAAGCCGATAAAATACTTGCATACTTGCCATTTTGCAAGGCAAGCATTTCATAGGCTTCTTTTTTATCCTTTGCTTTGGTAAGAATTTTTTCATCTATACAAACTATACTATCTGCAAAAAGTAAATTTTGGTTTTGAAAATCTTTGCCTAAAGCACTTAAAAATTGTTTTTCTTTTTCAAGAACTATTTTTTGAACATATAAAAAAGGTGAAATATTTTTATTTAAATTTTCATCATAATCAAAACTAACTTGCCTAAAATCAATCTTTGCGGTTTTAAGCAAGTTAACCCTTGAAATGGAACTTGAAGCAAGAATTAACATTAAAGTGCTTTTTCTATCGTTTCTAAGCTTTGTTTTAAAGCTTCATCAATTTTGTTTAAATCTTTTCCACCTGCAGTAGCAAAATCATCTCTTCCGCCACCATTTCCACCTAAAATTTGCGCCGCTTCTTTAACTAAAGCTCCTGCTTTTAAAGGCGCATCTTTAATACCAGCTGCTAAAGTGATTTTTTCATCTTTTACTTGGATAAGTAAAATCACCGCTTTAGCAAATTTGTTTTTAAAATCATCAATCATAGCTTTAATATCGCCATTATCTATACGCTTTACGCAAATTTCAACACCTTGGATATTTTTAGAATCAAGCTCGGTTTTACTTGAGTTTTTAAGCTCATTTTTTAAACTTAAAATTTCATTTTTAAGTTTCTTAATCCCGCTTAAAATATCATTATTTTTAAGCTCATTTTTTGCTTTAGAAAGTTCTTCAAGTTGATTTTTTACAAATTCTAAAGCCGCTTTAGAAACCACAGCTTCAATGCGTCTAACTCCAGCACTCACACCACTTTCTTTAACTATGTAAAAACTTCCTATTTGAGCAGTATTTTTAACATGAGTTCCTCCGCAAAGTTCCTTGCTTTCACCTAGAGTTAAAACACGCACATTGCCTTGATATTTTTCATTAAACAATGCTATGGCACCGCTTTTTTTAGCTTCTTCTAAAGGCATATTTTCTAATATAGCTTCACTTGAGTTTATAATCATTTCATTCACTCTTTTTTCAATGCTTTCTAGCTCTTCTTTGCTTAAAGCTTTATGATGAGTAAAATCAAATCTTAGTTTATTGCTTTCAACCAAAGATCCTGCTTGGCTTACATGAGAACCTAAAATTTCTCTTAAAGCATGGTGCAAAAGATGAGTAGCTGAGTGGTGGCGTGCGATTTGCTCTCTTTTTTCTGTATCGATTTTTGCATGAACCGTATCGCCAACTTTTAGTTCTTCACCTGCTTTTACAAAGCTAAGATTGAGATTAAAAAACTTTTGCGTATCTAAAACTTCACACTTAGCTATAAACCCACTATCAGCACTTTGCCCCCCACTTGTCGCATAAAAAGGTGTGTTTTCAAGCATCACCCAACCCGCATCTTTAAGGGTAGAAACTTCTTTAAAATCTTCATCTAAAAGGGCTAAAATTTTACTTTCGCATTCTGCTTTTTCATAACCTATGAAATGATTTTCTCCAAATTTTTCAAGCAAGTTTTTAAAATCTCCGCTTGCAGTTTTATCTCCACTTCCTTTCCAAGAAGCCTTAGCGCGTGCTTTTTGCTCATTCATTAAAAGTTCAAATTTTTCTTCATCAACTTTGAGGTTTTTTTCCCTTAGCATATCAGCCGTTAAATCAAGCGGAAAACCATAAGTATCATAAAGCTTAAAGGCTACTTCTCCGCTAAAAATTTCTTTGGTGTTTTTAAGCTCTTCATTAAAAATTTCAATTCCATTTTCTATAGTGCTTAAAAATCTTTCCTCTTCAAGGCGAATTTGTTCTTTTATAAAGTCTTTTTTCTCATTAAGATAGGTATAATGTCCACCCATTAAATCGCATACAACATCAACTAGTTTATACATAAAAGCTTGTTTAAAACCTAGCAAATATCCATGCCTTAAAGCACGACGCAAAATACGACGCAAAACATAGCCTCTGCCTTCTTTGTCAAAACTTACCCCTTGCGCAAGTAAAAATACACTTGATCTTATATGATCGGCTATTACTCTAAAACTTGCTCCACTTTCATAAACATAAGTTTTATTACAAAGTTTTGAAATTTCATTGATGATTGGCATAAAAAGCGAGCTATCAAAATTACTAAATTTACCTTCTTTAATCGCTGTTACCCTTTCAAGCCCCATTCCTGTATCAATACTTGGCTTTGGCAGTGAGCTAAGCACTCCATCAGCGCTTCTTTCGTATTGCATAAAAACAAGATTCCAGATTTCTAAAAATCTATCTCCATCTCCACCCATATAATCTTCGCTTGAGTTAAAATGCTCTTGTCCTTGGTCATAAAAAATCTCACTACAAGGACCACAAGGACCAGTATCGCCCATTTGCCAGAAATTATCTTTATCGCCAAATTTGTAAATTCTTTCTTTTTGGATGTGTTTTTGCCATAGATTAAAAGCTTCATCATCGTTTTCATGCACGGTTACATAAAGTCTATCTTTAGGTAGTTTTAAAACTTCAGTTACAAATTCCCAAGCATAAGCTATGGCTTGTTCTTTAAAATAATCTCCAAAGCTAAAATTTCCAAGCATTTCAAAAAAAGTATGATGGCGTGCGGTATATCCTACATTATCTAAGTCATTGTGTTTTCCACCTGCTCTTATACAAGTTTGACAGCTTGTTTTGCGTGGAGGGTTTGGGCGTGGAATTTCTCCTGTAAATATACTTTTAAAAGGCACCATACCCGCATTAGTAAAAAGTAAAGTTGCATCATCAGGAACTAAAGGACTTGACGGGGTTATCTCATGTCCTTTTGATGCAAAAAAATCCAAATAAGCTTTTCTAATATCCATGAATTTTCCTAAAGAAATTTTTATAAAAACATATCATACCAAAATTACTTTAAATTAAGTAAAACTAAAATACAATAAACATTTTTATTTAATTTTATTTCTCTAAGGTTTTTTAATGAATTTTATCAATCTTCAAGCCCAATATCTCGCATACAAAGATGAAATCAATACTGAAATTGAAAGTGTTTTATCAAGCTCTTCTTTTATAGGCGGTGCAAAGCTTAACGAATTTGAGCAAAATTTAGCTCATTTTTTAGGTGTTAAACACGCTATAGGTTGTTCAAGTGGAACCAGTGCTTTATATCTTGCCTTAAGAGCCTTAGATATTGGCAAAGATGATGAAGTTATAGTGCCTAGTTTTACTTTCATAGCAACAGCTGAAGTTGTGGCCTTAACAGGCGCAAAACCTGTTTTTGTAGATATAAATTTATCAAATTACAATCTTGATTTTGAAGCAGTGCAAAAAGCAATAACCCCAAAAACTAAAGCTGTTATAGCAGTAAGTATGTTTGGACAAATGAGTGATTTAAGGGCTTTAGAAGAAATTTTAAAAGATAAAAATATCACTTTGATCGAAGATGGTGCACAAAGTTTTGGTGCAAGTTTCAAAGGAGAAAAATCCTGCTCTATAGCTAAAATTTCATGCACAAGCTTTTTTCCTTCAAAACCTTTGGGAGCTTATGGCGATGGTGGGGCTATTTTTTGCCATGATGATGAAATTGCTAAAAAAATAAGAATTTTACTCAATCACGGACAAACTCAGCGTTATAAACATGAATTTATAGGTATAAATGGACGCCTTGACACCTTGCAAGCGGCGATTTTAAATGTTAAGTTAAAATACCTAGAAAAAGAATTAGACAAAAGACAAAAATTAGCACAAACTTATAATGCAAATTTAAAAAACTGCCAAATTCCACAAATTGATCCAAATGCTTTTAGCGCTTATGCGCAATACAGCGTTTTAGTTGAAGATAGAGCTAGTGTATTGCAAAAATTCGAAAAAACTAATATACCTTATGCTATACACTATCCAACCCCTTTGCATAAACAACCTTGCTTTAGTGAGTTTTCAAATTTAGAACTTAAAAATTCAGAATATGCAAGCAAACACATCTTATCTTTGCCTTTTTCACCTTTTTTAAGTGAAGAAGAGCAAGAGCAAGTTATTTGTATTTTTAAAGATTAATTCCATGAAAATAGGTATCATAGGCCTTGGAAAAATGGGGCAAAACCACTTAAATGAACTTAGTAAAAATTCTCATTTTAAACTTAATGCACTTTTTGATCTTTGCAAAAATCCAAATCTAAATATTTTTGATGATATTTTTTATGATGATTTGGATAAATTTTTAAATCAAAATAATGATATTATCATCATAGCAACACCTACAAATTCACATTTAGCAATAGCAAAAAAAATTTTTAAACAATGCAAATGCGTTTTAATCGAAAAGCCTTTAGCTCTAAATTTAAAAGAAATAGACGAAATTTCAAATTTAGCTAAAGAATACAGCGTAAAAGTAGGCGTAGGTTTTTGTGAAAGATTTAATCCTGCGGTTTTAGCCCTAAAAAAAGAGCTTGAAAATGAAGAAATTATCAGCATTAACATACAAAGATTTTCACCCTACCCGCAAAGAATCGGCGATGTAGGAATTTTGCAAGATTTGGCTGTGCATGATCTTGATTTGCTTTGTTTTTTAAGCAAACAAGAAATAACAAAAACCAATTTGCTTAAAAAATACACCCAAGATCAAACAAGAGAAAGTGAAAGCATTATTCTATGTGGGCTTGAAAAATGTATTGCTAGCATACATCAAAGTTGGAATAGCACACAAAAACTAAGAAAAATTCATCTTATTACTAAAAATCATTTTTATGAAGCCAATTTAAATGATTTTTCTTTATTAAAAGATGGAAATTTTATAGAACTTACTCAACAAAGTCCACTTTTTTCAGAACACGAAGCTTTGTTAAAACTTATCGATAATCAACCCAATCATCTAGCCAGCACGAGCGATGCTTACAAAGTTCAAGAAATTTTAGAAAGGTTTGCGTGAAATTAGTTTTATTTTTAAATATGGGCGGAGCTACAAATTTACAAGATTGTGAAGTTTTTTTAAAAAATATGTTTAATGATCCTTATATTTTAGGAATCAAAAATCGATTTTTAAGAAAATTTGTAGCATGGATCATAACAAAGGCTCGCGTTAAAGCCATGCAAGAAAACTATAGAAAAATGGGTGGAAAATCCCCTTTAAACGAACTTACTCAAAGCCTGTGTAATAAACTTAATTTAAAACAAGATGAATTTAAATTTGATTTTGTAAATCTTTATGTGCCTCCTTTTGCCACAGAAATTTTGCAAAAATACACTTTAAATGAAAATGATGAAATTATTCTTTTTCCACTTTATCCGCACCATTCTTGCACCACAGTAACTTCATCTTTAGAAGTTCTGCAAAATGAAATTTCAAAGCAAAAAATTCAAGCAAAAGTAAAAACTATAGATATTTTTTACAAAAATGAGCTTTATAATGAGATGATAGTTTCGCACATTTTGGATAAAAAAAGTAAATTTGATGCCAAAATTTTGATTTTTTCAGCGCATTCTTTACCACAAAGCATTATTGATAAGGGTGATTTATACGAAAAGCATGTAAATAATCATGTAGAAATTTTAAAAGAAAAATTAAAAGATCATTTTGATGAATTTATTTTAGCTTATCAGTCCAAACTAGGCCCTGTAAAATGGCTTGAACCAAATACAAGCGATATTTTGGCAAATTTAAACGATAAAGCTTTGATTTATCCTATTTCTTTTTGCATTGATTGTTCTGAAACGATTTTTGAACTAGGTATGGAGTATAAACATTTAGCAAAATGTGATTATGATTTAATAAGTTGTCCTAATGATAGTGATGAATTTATGGAATTTATTTTAAAATATTTATCTGATCTTAACCAAGAATGAATTTGAGACCCTTGTCTATCATTTTTTTAAAGATTAACAAGGACTTTTTGGTAAAAATTTAGTTGACTAAGCCAAAGTATAAGCTTTTTCTCCGCGCAAACTCACATCTAAGCCTTTTTGTTCTACTTCTTCTTTCGCTCTTAAGTCTACAAAATAAGAAATGATCTTAAAAATAATAAAGCTTATGAGAGCTGAAAAACATACAAATCATAATAGCAAGAATTTGCTCTTTTAAAAGCTCTAAACTTCCACTGATAAAAAATCTCGCCAAGCGCATTTTAAGCAATCACATTAGGATTTACTTTAGCACTTGCAAAAAGCCCTGTAGCAATTCCTCCCCAAACACCTCCGATTCCGTGTAAAGAAAAAGTATCTAAAGAATCATCCCATTTGAGTTTGTATTTAATAAAACTCAAACCAAAATAACAAAATACAGAAAGACAAAGCTCCTATAACAAGAGAAGCATAAATATCTACATAACCGCAAGCTGGAGTAATCCCTACAAGCCCGCTAAGTCCACCTAAAATAGTTGGTTTTTTCATGGATGAGCCACTCAAGCACTACCTAAGATAAAAAGCCACAAGCTGCTGATATAATACTTAACTATAAAAGCATTGATAGTATTACCATTCATTTCACCAACGCTTCCAGCATTAAAACCCAGCCATCCTATAAAAAGCAAAATCGCACCTAAGAAAGCATAAGAATAGAATGCGCGTTTTTATCCTCATCATCGCTTTTTCCAGCACCCACCATCAAAGCTCCTACAAGTCCAGCAACCCCAGAGCCAATATGCACAACACCATCCCCAGTAAAATCAAGACTTCCTCTTTTAAGCAAAAACCCCTCGCTACTCCGAATCATATGCACTAACACATCATAAAATAAAGTACTCCAAAAAAGCAAAAATATCACCAAAACACCCAGTTTAATTCTTCCTGCCAAAGAGCCTGTTATGATGTCAGATGCAATAAGTGCAAACATCATTTAAAAAATCACAAAAAGAATATTTAGAACACCTGAAGCATTGTATCCGCTAATACCCTCTAAGAGAAAATTCTCGAAATTTCCTACAAGCCAAAGTCCTTCATCTTTACCAAAAGAAAGGCTAAATCCAAGCACTACCCATTGTAAAGCAATGACACTAAAAACAATAAAGCAATTCATTATGGTATTGAATGTATTTTTACTTCTTACCATACCCAAATAAAACATTGCTAAAGCTGGAGTCATAAGCAAAACTAGCAGAGTACACAATACAATAAAACTTGAATTTACCGCATTCGCTTACCTACCCTTTCTTACAAAATATAATTACAAGATAATTATATTTAAAATGATTTAAAAAATATAAATTTAAGAAATATTTTATATATTTTTTTATAAAAGTTTATTTTTTTATTTTAAATTACTATAAATAGGGATTTAAAAAATATTTTACTTCTCTATGATTCAAATTTACTAGCATTAAAATACAAATTTGGGCCAAGCTAAAAAACAACAAAGATAAAAAAGGATTATTGTAAGATGATGAAGAAAAAATTTGATTATTTAATAAAATTATCTAATATTAAAAAAGTAATTGCGCTTTAAAATGATCTAAAAGCTCTTCTTGAGCTTTTAAAATATCATCGGTATTTAACTCAAAATCAATCTTGTCTGGTTTTTTATAAGTTTTATCATAATACTCCAAAAGCATAACAATAAGCTTTTGCCATTCTTTTTTCTCATAACTTTGAAGCAATTCTTGGCGTAAATTTAAGCTGATATAAGGGCTGATTTTTTGCACACATTGTTGAAATTTTAAAGGAGTCATTTTTTCTTGATAAATTTTTTGTATTCTTTTAACGCGATTTTCCAAAGAACAAAAACAATAAATTTTAAAAGCCTTTTGCATTTTTTCATAAAATTTCAAAGGTAAGATGATATCCCCTATTTTGCGACTTTCACTTTCTATGAAAGCAAAATTTTCTAAATTTTGCATATTGTGAAAAAGTTCTGCTTCAAAAGCTTTTTGCGTAGGTTGTTTTCCTAAAATATCACCAAAAGATGAGCCTAAATGATTTGCCATTTTTTCTAAATTTATAGCTTGTGGGAGTTGTTCTAAAAGCTCTGTTTTTCCACAGCCTGTATTGCCGCAAAGAGCAAAAAAATCAAAATTTATTTCATTTTCAAAATAACGCGTTACAAAAGTTCTATAAGCTTTAAAGCCACCTTTTAAACGCACCACTCTAAAACCAAGCTCACTTAAAATCACTGCGATAGATTTTGAACGCAAACCCCCACGAGAACAATAAATCCCCACCTTTTCTCCTATGCGAAAATTTTGAGTGATTTCTAATATATGTTTAGCGGTATTTTGACAAATATAACTCGCACCCCTAGCCTTGGCTAAAGCTTGATTTTTCTTATAAATCGTTCCTATTTCCTGATATTCTTCATCATTGAGTGCATAAAAATTTAAAGCTCCTATCAAATGAGAATGCAAAAATTCTCTAGGGCTTCTTGCATCGATTAAAAGAGAGAAATTTTCTTTTTGAAATTCTGTAAATTCAACTTCACTGAGCATTTTTAAAAGCCAAAACAAGTTTTTGATAAACTTGCTCGATATTAGTGCCACAAACCCTAGTTTCTCCTATGGTTGTGATAAAATTTGTATCTCCTGCCCAGCGTGGCACTAGATGATAATGACAGTGAAAAGCTATGCCAGCTCCTGCATCTTTGCTTAAATTCATACCGATATTGACCCCATTTGCATGAATTTGCTCTTTTAAAATTTTCACTCCCAAACGCACAAAATGGCTCATTTCTTGCCAAATTTCATCGCTTAAATTTTCTATATGCTCTTCATGTACATAAGGAATCACCATAAAATGCCCCGCAGAATAAGGATAGCGGTTCATCACTCCAAAACAATGCTTTGCTCTAAAAATCACACCTAATTCTTTATCACTTTTGATCTTATTAGTACAATCACAAAATGGACAAACAGTTTTTTCTTTTTCAAAATACTCACTCCGCCATGGTGCATACAAATATTGCATTTTCCCTCCTTAAAGCAAAGCTTTTAAAGCCTTTCCTTCATCTTCCTCACGCATAAAATATTCGCCGATTAAAAAAGCATCAACGCCTAAATTTTGTAAATGCTCTAAAAATTCTTTATTTTCTAAACCACTTTCTGCGATGATGATTTTTGAATTTGGGATTTGTGGGATAAGTTTTTCGCACAAACTCATATCCATAGTAAAATCCTCTAAATTACGATGATTGATACCGATAATATCCGCTCCAGCAAAAATAGCCTTACTCAAATCCTCTTTATCATGAATTTCAACCAAAGCCTCAAGACCTAAATGTCTTGCAAACTCAAGCAGTTTTTTAAGCTCTTTCATGCTTAGCATTTTAGCGATTAACAATACAAAATCTGCCCCATAAACCAAAGCTTCTAAAATTTGATACTCATCAAAGATAAAATCTTTTCTAAGTAAAGGAATTTGTGTATAACGGCGTATAAGACTTAAGTATTCTAAAGAACCTTTAAAAAAATGTGGCTCAGTCAAAACAGAAATCGCCGCAGCTTTGTTCTTCTCATAATTTAAAGCGATACTCAAAGGATCAAAGTCTTCTCTAATGATTCCCTTGCTAGGACTTGCTTTTTTTACTTCTGCTATGATTTTAACTTCTTTTTCTACTCTTTTTAAAGCTTTAATCACATCTTTTGGAAAGAAAGGATTTGAAGCTAAAGAACGCCCTAACATATCATAAGGAAGTTTTAGTTTGCGTTCTTTTAAATCTTCTTTTGTTTTTTCAAAAATTTTATCCAATATCATGGTTTTACACACGCCTTTATCGCTTTTATATGAGCTTTACTCTCATCAGAATTTGCAAATTCTTTATCATCTAATGTTTGTTTTAAAATTTCCCATGCTTGCTTACAATTGCCTAGTTTATAATACCCCCAAGCTAAAGAATCTAAATAATACAAATTCTGTGGATCTTTTTCTAAGGCAAGTTTCACAAGCTCTATACCTTTTTTAACATCTAAATCATAATCTATAAGCAAATATCCATAGTAGTTTAAATACAAAGCATTGCTATCTTTATCGATAGCCTGTTCGAATTTTTCTTTTACAGAATCAATTACTTTTGGAGTGATTTTTTTAGCTTCATTTGCAGCTTCAAATTCAAAAACTGCCGCTCGTAGAAGATATTCTTTATTTTTTGTTTTATGATAAAGAGCTAAACTCATTTTTTTAGCATCATCAAAGCGTTTTAAATTCTGATACAAAGCAAGTTTAATATCATCATCTAAATCATACTTCAAAGAAATTTTTAAAGCTTCTTCTGTTTTGCCTTGAGAATTTAAAAGCTCAACCAAAGCCAATGCAAAACTTTTATTTTTGGTAAGTTGATAAAGCTCTTTATATATACTTTTTAAAGCTTCGATATTTTTTTCATCAAAATAAATTTTAGCAAGCAAAACGCAAGTTTTGAGAGTGCAACCATTGGTTTTTCTTGAAAATTCTAAAACATTTTCAATATTTAAAGTATCATTTAAAATCGCATAAATTCCTATGAGTTTAAATAAAATTTCTTCGTTTTGCACTTGATTATAAGCAGATCTATAGTACTTTGTGGCATTTTTTAAATCATTTTTTTTAACCAAAATATCTCCGTAAAGCTCTAAATTTCTAGGATCACTATCCTTTTTTGTTAAAAGCTCTTTCATAAGTTTTTGAGCATTATTGATATCATTTGAATTTAAAGCATAAAGAGCACTAAGTCGCTTAAGATTGTCATTTTGATTTAAATAAGGCTTTGCTAGATTATTTAACTCTGCTTGCTTGTCAAGATTGTTTGCCAAAGTAAGTAAAAATGCATTTTCTAAAAAATTAGCATTATTATAATCTTGATAAAGACTTAAAAATTCATCTCTGGCTTCTTTGTATTGTTTATAATACTCATAATTATAAGCCTTCATAACCCTTAAATCAAAATCATTGCTTTTATATTTTGTATAATCAGGATAAACAACATTGATTTTTGAACTTCCACAAGCTGCCAAAAAAAAGGCTACTAAGACAAATAACAAATACCTATACATTCTTTTTCTAATTCCTTTTGATGTGTTTTAAAATATTCCCAAAATGGAAAAGTTCTGCATTGTTTTGGACGAAAATCGTAGATACTGCAATTTCTTTTTTGAGTATCAAAAAAAATGCAAGCAAAGCCATCTTCAAATTCGACTTCCTTAAAACTCATTTTAAAGCCCACTTTTCTCAAGTATTTTTCAGCAAATTCTTTGCTTTCTAAATTTAAATGCTTTCTTAATGCTTCTAATTCTTCCTTGCTCGCAAAAATATTGCCACTTTCTCCAGTGCAACACTTTCCACCGCATTTCTCACAAGCATTTTCATCAAAAGCATAAGAAAAATTTTTATCAAATATCATAACTTTTTAACCTAAATCTTAAGTGAATTTCTTGCATTTGTTTGCTTAAAATTTCATTTTCATATACAAAAAAAGGAGGTAAAATCTCACAAGGCGATTTTGAACCTTTTTTTACCTGTATCAAAACAAGTCTTGCTTTTTTGTTTTGATGTGTATGTACAAAGCAAAGCTTTGTTATTTTTATTTTCATATCTTTTAAAATAAAACAAATTTCATCTAAAGCTAAAGCTTCATAGCAAAAATACAAAGTACCATTTGGCTTAAGCATAGAATTTGCTTTAGTTAAAAAGCTATGCAAGGGTAAAAATTCCTGAAATTTACTTATAGCTTTATGCTGATCTTCACTCTTGTAAGCTCCTTGTCTATAAAATGGAGGATTGCAAACTATGAAGTCAAATTTTTTTATGCTTTGAAATTGATTGAAATCATCATGAAAAATATCGCCTTGTATTTGGTTGGATTTTAAATTTTTTTCAATCAATTTTATATTTTCTTTTTGAATATCAATCAAAGATAAACTTAAATTTGCAATATTTTTTTTAAGTAAAATACCTATGATACCACAGCCTGCACCTACATCAAAAACAGCGCCTTTAATTCCTTGTTTTAAAATAAAATCAGCTAAAATTAAAGAATCACTATTGTAACGATACCCTTGTGATAATTGTGCTAGCGTAATCAAATCTGACATATATTTTAATGCGTTGGAATTTTAATGCGTTTTGGAGGTTGTTCTTTAAATATATTTTGTTCTTTTGTTATATTATTATCTTCTTTAAAATTTACTGGGCTTTGTGCTGTCAAAAAAGAAATTACAAAAGTTATAAAAAAAGCAATTTTTATCATAATAACACCTCATAAAATGGTGTCCACGGCGAACACCTAACAATAACTATAAAATACCATAAAATATAAATTTTAAATATTTCAAATTTAATTTGGCTACAAAATGGCTACAAAAATTAAAATATAAAAATAGGTTTTTCTTTCTTTTCTATTTTTTCATTTAATATATCTGCAGTTTCAAAATTATACCATAAAGTTGGATTAATTGCATCTTTTGCTAATTCTTCAGCTTCACTTCCATTTCCACCTTCATTATCAGAATCATCGCTTTGCTCATTTATCATATCAGGAGTATCTGCTGTAATGCTTTGAACAACATCAAAAATCTTACTAGCTCCACTTAGTAAATTTCCAATAATATTTAAAGTTGATTCAAAAGTTGACATTTCTTGTGCTGCTTGTGCTGTATTTTTTGTAAAATCTGCAGCTAAATTCCAATTATTAGCACCCCAAGCACCTAAAAAATTAACCAAACCCCAAACAGCATTAAGAATTGAAAATATTTTATTTCCAGTAAGTGAACCCACGGCTAAACCTAAACTAATTCCTAGTGTGATACCCGCAGCTACACCTTCGCTAACCCCTATCAATGTTCCTAGCCATGCACCTTGCCCGCCAATCCACCAAGTAGCTACAGCCAAAACGATAGTAACAATAGGTACTAAAAAGCTTAAAATTCCTTTGCTTGATTTTTCGTATACATAAAGATAATAAAAACTATCCCATAATGCAAACCATCTATCTCTACGCCCATAAGGCAAATTTGAACTTTTTCTATATAGTGGATATACGCTTGGCGTAACACTTGTATCTTTTTTACCAAAGCTTTTATTACTTGGATATGAATAAGCTATATAAGGCTCTTCATAACAAACTAAATTAAAACTATTATAAAAACATAAAGGAGTTGCATATTTGCATTTATAATTTTCTTTTATTGAGTTAAATACTTCAAAAAAAGATATCTTTTTGCTTGTTAAAGTATAATATATTTTACTCGGATCACTTTCCCTAGTTTTTTGTGCTTTCTCATATACATTATAGGTTATTTCTACTTTTTCAATTCTAAATATACTCTCATTTAACTCCTTAAAATCACTAAAAAATTTTTCAACATCAATGCATAATTTTTTATAAGGTTTTCCAAAAGTTGGTTTAAATTCAACATTTTCTACCTTAATTTCTGGTATTTTAATATCATCAATACTAGGATATACCCATTCATTATTTTTTTGAATAGTTTGAGAAAAAATAACTACTTCTATATCATTTATAAGCATGTCATAATTTATATTTTCCAATGCCTTATTTAATATATCTTTGAAATTTATTTTTTCATCAATATAAAAAAATCCTTTTCCATTATATTTCCAAGCTTTTTCTTTTTCAAATAAAAGAGCTAAATTATTTGGAAAACCATAATAATACTGCACACTTCCTAAATTATAATTAGTTCTTATTTCGCAAATATCATGATATATTCCATTTTCACTACTAGGATCTCCCTGATAAGGTTTGTATGGATCTTGCCCTACGAAAAATTGGTTAAGTCCTAAATCATTATAGTTTTCCTTATTATAAGGTGCAGTGCTAGAACTTTTAATGTTATATTTTTTCACTATATACGAATTTTTAAATAGCGGATGGTTTATATTTTGAATTTGACTTCTACCTTTTCTTACAAGTTGTTTATGTAAAAGCTCAACATATTTATTTACCCCTATCATAGCATAGGTAAACCATTGTTTATATACTTCTTGTGTATCTAATTCTCCTATGTTTGATGGATAAGCAGGCTTAAGAGTATAATTTCTCATAAGCCTTTTTTCATCTATAAGCATTATGAAGACTTTTCTATATTTTCTATCTTTTCTTTAACAAGCTTCATAATTTCTTGTGGTATATCAAGACCACCGGTACAATATCCAAATTGAACACTCTGTGTAACTTTTGCAGCTTCTATTCTTAAATTATCATCTATCTGTGAAGTTTGTCTAGCTATTAATGCAGGTTTTGCTTTTTCTGTTTCTGTTTGAGCTCTTAAAAGTAAAGCTTTTTCAGCGTTAAGCTCGTTTTCATCGCCTTGTAAAATCATGGATAAAGCTGTATTTTGACTTTGAGCCACTATGGTTTGTCCAACACTTACCAACGCTTGTGCCAAGCTTTGAAATTGTTGGTCATTTCTTATAACATTATCGTTTCCAAATTGTTCTAAAAGCTTTTTAAATTCTCCAAATGGAGATTTTTCTGCTAAACTCATTTCTAAAATTTGCGGATAAATTTCTTTAAATGCTTCAAGTCTTTTGTTGTAATCAACATTTGTATTACTCATTATTTAGCTCCTTTATTTTGCTTATCTGAATTTCACACTGTTTGTATTTGTAAAAAAGCATAGAATAAGCATTTAAAATATCTAGTTCATTTTTTGCCTTTGGCTTTTCAAGGGGGCTTAATGTTAGTAGTTCTTGCGGAATTCTTACTTTTTGAATTTCTATTTTGGTTACTACTTGTTGAGTTTGCATCCCACAACCTATCAACGACATCGTTAAAAAGCTTGGTAATATTATTTTCATTGCTTTTATAAATGTATTCTTTAACATATTGCACCCTTTCTTGTACTTGATTTTTTTGATTGTTTGCTTCATTTAAAGCCTTTAATTCTGTTTTATGAATTTGCGTAAGTTCTTTTAGCCTTGCTTCGTTGTTTTTATTAATCTCTAAAGCTAAGGCTAAATCACTTCGACTTTTTTCTAATTTTGCTTGAGTGCTATCAAGTCTTAGATAAAAATATCCTGCTAAGATTGCCATTAATACTAAAGCGATATAAAGCTTTGCATTTCCAAATAAAAGATTTATCATATTTTGTTTTAGAAGTTTAAGTAAGGTTTTTGTATAATACCCCTAAGGGTTAGCCGTAGGTCTGACCCCCTATGGCTAAATTCCACCCGCGAAAGGTGGTGATATAAATGTCATACCAGAAGTTTATAATTATAATTATACTACTTTGTGTAATTATAGTCAAGGCTTATTAGCCTTGCCCCGCAAAAGCGGGGTGTAAACTTTAACCTACTTAAACTTTTATCTCCTTTCTATGCTAACTCATTTGTTATTTCTAATTTAATGTCTTCAAGATTTTTACCATACACCAAATCATAAAATTCTTTACAAGCTTGTCTGCTTTGTCCTATGCTTTCGTTATTGTTATCTTTGGTAAGTCCTAGCAAAATACAACCTTGTGTGTCTTTATCAGTGTTTCCCCAGTGTATTAAAATTGCACGACTTGAAGGAACTTCATCATTATAAACATTTATCATTTCATCATCATTTTTTCCTGTTATTTCTCTTAAAGTGTTTTCAAATCTTGAAGGTGTGTGTCTTCTTAAATTATAATTTCCTTCAGGTATTCTTAAATCTTTGCCACTCTCTAAGCCTTCTTTGTCTTCTTCCAAAGAAAAGCATTCAAAAAGAATTTTATCATCATCTAAAACCTTAAATTTACCAATAACGCAAGTTTTGCCAGTATATCTTCTATTAATTGTTACTTTCACTATAATTCCTTTAATTTTTTATACAATTTATTTGGATTTGAGCTTCCTGCATTCATATCTCCTAGCTTAACCAAACCACCTATTTGTAAAGCCCTAACTATGATTTCAGAGCAAAACCATCTATCTTCACTATCTTTTGTAAATGTGAAAAATCCTAGAATTCCTAAAAAATCATATTTTTTCCCTATTTGAGAGTAGAGAAATTCTTTTATTTTTGCTTCATTTGCATTATTAATTTCTATAAAATCCCATCTACCAGTGTCTTTAAATTCTTTTATTCTTACGCCTTTATCTCTAGGACTTGAGCTAATCATTAAATTATCTAAGATTATTTCACAATGAGAATAGGATTTTAAAAAATCTCCATTTAATCTTTCTTTCCAAGATGAAGTAAAAAAAGCTATTGTTTTATCAAGAAAAGTAGCTTTATCATTTCCTTTAACTCTATAAAATGCAATTTTCATTAATTTTCCTTTCTTTTTATCAATGTTGCTAATTCTGTGTTTTCATATCTTTTGATTTCAAATTTCAATTCATCAATATTTTTATCAAGCTTATCAAGTTTATCTCCTAAAATTTTAGAGTGCAAATCAATGATTTTATTTGAGCTTTCTAATTGCGCTTTTGATGTGTCTAAGTGTGCTTCAGCTATTTTATTGCTGATTTGAATTTCTTTTAATATATTGTTATTGTTTTCATTATTTTTTCTTTCAATATTTTTAATTTCTACTAAAATACCTTGTGTTTTATCTGTTTTTTGAAATAAAATATAAGCAAAATAAGAAACAGCACAAAGGCAAAAGAATAAAAAAGCAACTATTCCACCATCTTTTAAAACATTGAATAACTCATTCATTTTTTACCCCTTAGCTCAAAATTTAAATCATCTAATCTATCTTTGATGTGCTCTAATTTTTCTAAAATTCTTTCTTTATCAAATCTACAATCTTCCATGCGACCTTTAAAAAGCTTATAATTTATAATTAAACTTAATAAAAAAATTACAAATAAAGTGCCAAAGGGTGTAAGTCCTTCTACATCTTTGGCAAAGCTTGTAATCATAGTTGTGTTAAAATCCATCACTCATCCCATTTAATACTTTGAATTTCTTCTAATGTTTGAGCTTGCTCGACTTTATCTTTAATAGTTCTAGCTTTAATTGTGTTTGTATTAACAGAATTTGCCATAATACCGCCAAGCTCGATTAATTCTTCTAGAGTAAAAGGCACAGCTTCATTATCTTTTGAAATCCAAACAAAGCCTTCAGGAAGTTGTTTTGTAATTGCAAAAAGACTAACAGTGCTTGTAAGCAAGTTTCTATCTTTTTCCGCACTTTGAAAGATTTTATCTTTATAAGATACTCCGCCTTCGATAGCGTTATTTTTAGCTTTATCAATTTCATCTTTTTTAAATTCTTTAGCGTATTTAAGCTTTGCATCTTCGCTTGAAGCTTGACAAAACATTGAAAAATACTCTTTTAAAAGTTCAGTTTCATTTGAATTAATAAGAACTTCTTTAACCGCTTCTAATCCTGCGTTAAGCTCATCTTGAGTTAAATCATTGATAAAATCTTTTACTTGAAATATAGATTTATCATTGGCATAAGGTTGAGTATTTTCAATTTTATAATTTAGTTTTCTATTAACTTTAGCTAATAAATCATTATTTTTTATAGCATTCTTGATAGATGCTACAGAAATATTAGTTTCACTACCTGTTTTATTTAGTATAATCATCTTTACTCCTTATTTTGGTGTTATAAATTGACCGGTATTTGATAATTGACCAGGTGTAATATTTGTATATCTACTTTGATTAAGTGTAATTTTTTCAGGGTCGTAAATATTAGCAACATTAAACCCTTTATCAATAAGAAATACAATATTTTTTTCGCTACCATTCATAACTATTTTTTGGTGAGTATTTAAAATTGTTCCAAAAACTAAACTATATAATACACCTAGACAATTAGTTGTAAAATTTGTAGTAGAATTGATTGCAGCATCAATATCTAAAGTTGTTCGAGAAAATCCAAATCCAGATATATTAGAATTGCTAGTAGCGTTAATATTAATACTTAAATCAGCGTTCATTAAAATTTTACCTGATGAATTATGAATTAAAAATCCAAAAACATCTTTTGCAGTGTAATCATAGTCGATTTTAATTCTACTAAATATATAGCCAAAGCATCTTTCAAAAACGAAGGTGGCTGGATCTTCATCATTATTGATAAAATTAATCTCTCCGCCATCTATTTCTAATTCACATACACTAAAATCAATTCTTCTTATATTATCAATTTTAATAACATTTAAAAATTTTATTTTAGATCTAGAAAATTGTATTTTTGCGTCTTTTTGCGAACAATTTAACTTCACTCCTATGTATGGTGTAGTACATTCACTACCTCTTAAAAATACATTATTAACAACACATTCATTTTCGGATTCTGAAAATATTTTAACAAAAGACAAATCTGAACCCGTCGGAATTGAAATTGGCTTATCCCAAACCCATCCAGTTTTTAAAGTGATACTAATGAAATTATAACCATTTGCTGGATGATACTTGCTTGATTCAATTATTGCCTTTTCTAAAGTATTAAAATGCGTATCAGTTTCCTTGCCGCTACCCACTGTCCATTCTAAATTTTCAGTTAAAAGTTTAGGTTTTTTATTAAGATCAGCTGTTATGCTTTCTTTAGCTTGTTCTAAAGCTGTTATTTTTTCTCCTTGCTCTGTTTTAGCTTGTTCTATTTGAAATAATGCTTCTTCTTTAGTGCTATTAAATTCTGAAGTTGCTTGACTGAATTCTCCAAGTGCTTCTTCTTTTTTACTTGATATTTCAGATGTAGCTGTATTTTTAGCTTCATTAACAGCGTTTAACGATGTATCTTTTAATTGTGAAATTTGACTTGTAGCTGTATTTCTTGCTGTTTGCACTTCTTGCAAGGCATTAGATTTTGCGCTCTCTAATGCAGCTGTTATTTCTGTGTTTTTATTATCTAATAAATCCAAAGCACCATCGTACTTTTCTCTTAACTCTTGTAAGCTTTGTGATGCTGAATTTAAATCACTTGCAACTTGTTCTAAGTCTGCCATTATTTACTCCTTATAACTTAATTTAATTATTTTTTTATCAAGTAAGACATTTTCTATTGAAAAAATGTGAGAATAAATTCCGCCCAAATTGTCTTTTATAATTTCATCAAATTTAGCTAGTTTTTCTTCGCTAGCAGTATTTAACTTACCTATATTTTCATCTGTTTTACTTTGTATGTTTGCTATACTTTCTTCGCTAAGCGAATTAATTGCTCTTAATTTTTCATTAGCATTAGAATTAAAATCATTAAGTTTGTTTTGATAATTTGAATTAAACTCATTTATTAAAGTATCTAAAGCTGATTTTCCTTGTGCTATGATAAGTTCTATTTGATTTTTTTGAGCTAATATTCCGCTTGTTTCATCTGTAATATCACTTGATACTTTCTTCATCTCATCGATAATACTTTGTTTAAGCTCTAATAAATAGCTTTCAATAGCTGTTTTGTCGTTAGAAAGTTCAGTTCTTGCTACTTCTGTTAATCTTCCTAAATCTTCATTAGCTATTTTTGCTCTTTCTATAAAATTAGCCAAAGCTGTATCTGTTGTATTTTTAGTATTTTCATAAAGAGTTTGCATTTGCTCTTTTAAAAGATTTATATCGCTAAGTTTTGCTTGAATGCTAATATCTATTTCATTGGCTTTTAAATCAAGCTCACCTTTTAATCTATCATTATAACTTTGTAAATCAAGCTTTAAATTATCAATTTGAATTTTAAAATCTTTAATAATCTGTGTATAACTTTTTAAATCATTTGCAAATTCTTTAGAAGCTAAAATTGCATTATTTAAATCGTTTATCGTTTCATCAGCTTTATTAACAATTTCAATAGCTTCTAAGACATCTTCATATTTTCCTACTATTTCATCTTCTAATTTTTCGCAACGCTTTAGTAGATTAATCATATTTTGATTTAATCTTTGATTTTCAAAAAGAATAGTGTTTATTTTAAGCTTTATTGTTGCTTCAGCATCATTGACTATATCTTGTACTTCTGATTTTACATTTTTAAAATCATTGGTTATGGATATAATCTCATTCTTTGTTGCTATAATATTTGAAACAAGCTTATTTACAAGCTCTATATTAGAATGCAAATCATCTTTAATACTTTGTGCGTGTTCTAATTCTTGTAAAATTTGCTCTTTAAGCTCTATGGATAAATCTAAATAGGATTTAGTAAGATTTTTGTTTTCTTCTACTTTTTCAAGTCCTGCATTAAAATCAACAGCTATATCATAATATTCTTCGAGTTTTATTTTTATGATTTCAAAATTTTTATTAAACTCGTTAAGTTCAGGATATTTTTCTTTAACAATATTAACGCCATTATTTATGTTTTTTTCCGACTCTATAATGTTATTATAGATATTTTCTATATTATTTAAAGTATCGTTTATTTTATTGCTTATTTTTTCTATTTCATCTTTTTTGTTTTTAACAAAATCAGCATTACTTTGTGTAAGTTCGCTATTTTCTATAACTAAATTTTTAAGCTCTAAAGTTTGAGTATAAAAGTTATTAACTTGTTCTTTTAAGCCTATAATTTCTTCTATTCTAGTATTATCCAAAGCAGTAGCAACATCTGAAATTCTTGCTAAAACTTGATTTATAATTTCAAGTTTTTCTCTACCTGTTTTTAATTCATTTAAGCTTGTTCCCATTTTTAACCTTCATAATAATCACTATCTTTAATTCTCTTTTCACAAAAGAAAAGCAGATCATCCATGGCTAAAAGCCATTTTTTATCATCTAAATAAGCTATAAAATCAGCACTATTTATACTTTGCACATAGTCTTTATAACTCAAAGCTCTATTAAATTTTTTTGTGAAATTACACTCACAACCATATTCTTTCATCATCAAGCTCCTTGCCATCATTAGCTATATACTCATAAATTATCTTGTCACATAATGCCAGAAAGTCTTTTTCTTCGCATCTTGTAATCAAATAACAAACATAATTAATCACAGCAAAACTAAGTGTTTCATCTATCATTAAATGTTCTTTTTCATTGTCAAAATCAGGCTCATCAGGAATAATCAAAAAATGATTATTTCTAACTTGCCTAAAAACTTTTTCGCCTTGCTCTACATTTTTTAAAAGAACACTAGGAACACATTTTGATAAAATATAATAAAATGCTTCCATAAAATAGGCTTTCAAAACTTCATCATCTTCTATCATTTTGTAAGAATTTTTAACTTTAGCGATAATGAGTTTTTTAGCCATAATACAAAGCATTATGCACCTTTTGCTGCTTTTAAAACCGCTTTAGCCTTTGCATTATTTCCACTAGTTAATCCCACTCCTATAGCAAAAGCATCAGCATTTCTTACTTCTAAAGTGCTTTGCGTATAAAATCTTTTTGCTTTTGCAGTAATATCAGTTGGAACATCTTCAATCATAGTAGGAATATAAAGCCCATGTTTCATATACTCAAAATCTCCAGCAATTAAAACATCACCCAAACCATATTTAGGGCTTAATAATCTATGCATATGGAAATTTACCGTTCCAAAATCTGTTTCAAGGCTTACTACTTGTCCTGCTAGTTTTGTTTCATTGCCTAAAATTCTTGTAGCAAATTTGTTAATAGTTCCTTTTAAGTCAGCTCCTAAAAAGACATCTTTAGGCGTAACTCCGCTATTCCAAATGGTTTGCAAAATTTGATTAAGTTTATCTTCTGTTAGTTCTGTTGCAGTTCCGCTCCAATCTCCTGTTTCATCAAAAGCTAACACATTTCCACGCTTTCCATCAGCAAAGCTATCTTTTCCTTTAGCGATATAATGAAAAAGTCCAGCCATTTCTCCACTTGTTGCTTCTTGTGCTTGAACATAATCTTTGAAAACTGATTTTTTTACATCACTATCTCTGCCTAGACCAAATAAAGCATATTCCATATCCATTTTATGTTCTTTGGTTTTTTTGCCTATTTGATACTCCATTTCATTGCCACCATATTGATTTGCTTTTAACAAAGCTTTTGATACCATGGCTTCGGTAATGAATATTTGAGTAGCATTTGTGGTTTTTTGAGCTGTGTTTTTTGTTTCACCTACAAATTTACTTAACTCTAAATTTGCATTCTTTTTTGGTTCTTCAAAAGTATCAGTAATCCAACTATGAGTTAAAGGATTTGTAACCTTTGAAGTACCTATTTTATTTAAAATTGGTGTTTCAGTAGCTCCAATTTTAATAATCGTTTCATATATTGATTGTTTTAATTTAACATTTTCAGTTGCGGGTGAGGTATGTCCCATTGAAGGTAAAGCCATTTTTGAATTCTCCTTAGTTTAGTTTTAAGGATTTTTCCAAAAATGACTATTTCAAATATAGTGTGTTTTGAAATGATTTTAAATAAAAATTTATTTTATGAGACTTTTAAAATCGGATATATCATTAACTGTTTTAAAAAATTTAAGAAAAGGACGAATATCTCTCTTTATAGACATATATAAGCTTTCACATAGGTTTTCCATACTTAAATTTATTTCATCACTATGTTTTCTATTTGCTTCTTGTAGCTCATAATAAACCCATGGAGAATATATGGTATTGTTATTGCAATGCTCTTTGTTATCAATAAATATAAAATACCTAGCAGATTCTATAATATTTCTTAGCGAGGATTGTAGCATGATATGTAAATTAGCAAGTAAGTATTCTTCATTATCGGCTTTAAGTTCTTTTTTAATATATCTTAATATTTCCCTATAATTACCCCAAACATAAGAATCTACAAAAGCATTAACTTTACATTTTTCCTTCAAAAAATTCTTAAGTTGTATTGCCTTGTCTTTTTCTTGACTAAAATGTGATATAAAAACATCATATTTTTTTTCTGTTCCAAAAAAATATTCTTGTAGTTTATCGCCATCAATAGTGTTATTATCGCTAAATATTTTTATTGCTTCATAGTTATAATTATTTGAACTTTTGCGGTCGTATACAGATTCTTTAATGTTTAGTTCATCAATCAAAAAACATTGCATATTTTACTCCTTATTTTAACGCCTAATTATATTATAATACTAATTAATATTAAGTAAAATATAAAAATATTACAAGGATAGATTTATGGAAAAAGAAAAAATCATTATTGAAGAGCTCAAAATGATACAAGATATTATTAAAAGAATGGCTGATAATTCTTTTAAGCTTAAAAATTGGTGCTTAACAGTAGTAGTAGTTACCATGCTTTTTCAACAAGGGGTTGATAATCTTATACCCATAATCCCACTTTTTAGTTTTTGGTTTCTAGATTCATATTATTTATATATAGAGAGAGAATTTAGAGACTTGTATAATATAAAAGTAAGACAATTTAACAATAGTGCCAATTTGAAACAATCTATGCAGAGTCATTTTGTTTTTGAAATTAATGGAAAATTTACATTTAAAAAATTATTTATTGTTGGATTTTCTAAGACTATATTATATTTTTATGGGGTGGTTTTAATTTTGATATTACTTGTTAAATATAAAAAAATTGTTTTTAATTTTGTTGATAATTTAATCATCTCCATTGGTGCTACTCACGCTTAAAGTGTCAGTATTAAGCCTAGCTTTAGTGCGTATCGGCTAAGCTAGGGGC